>JAIYCS010000104.1 GCA_027487895.1 Sediminibacterium sp.
ATAGAAACTCAATTTGTGCTAGAACCTAAAAGTGAAACCCTATGATTTGTTTTGGCGTAGATGAAATTATTCTCCAAAATCCTGCATGGAAAACAAAGCGCATAGGTCTTGTTACAAGTGATGCAGCTACAACAAATACGGGCATACTTTCAAGAACTGCCCTCTTACAAGCAGGGTTCAATATTGTACTTTTATTTTCCCCAGAACATGGCATTTCAGCAAAAGCACCAGATGGCGAGGCGCAACAAAATGGCATTGACGAAATTACTGGTTTACCCATTATTAGTTTGTATGGAAATAAAAGCATGCCAACCGCACAAGATTTAGAAAATATTGACATTGTATTATTTGACATTCCGGATATTGGTGCCCGTTTTTACACCTATTTGTGGACATTAACTTATGTATTAGAAGCCTGTTCGCTAAACAAAAAAGAGTTGATTGTGCTAGACAGGCCCAACCCTGTTTCCGGAAATTTTAATGCTGCAGAAGGTCCGTTATTAGAGGATACAACCTCTTCATTTATTGGTCGGTGGAATATCCCTATTAAACATAGCTCAACGCTTGGCGAATTAGCCCTATACTTTAACAGCACAAAAAATATTGGCGCCAACCTCACAGTTGTTCCTGTGAAAAACTGGGACCGAGATTCATTTGTAACTAACTGGCAAACAAATTTCGTGCCCACGTCACCTGCTATACAAAGCCCAAATAGCATGTATTTGTATCCGGGGCTTTGTTTACTCGAAGCCACCAATATAAGTGAAGGCAGGGGCAGCCAATATAGTTTTGAAACCGCTGCTGCACCATGGTTACAAACAAATGAAATAGTAAGTTTTATCAATCAAAGTTTTGGCGACGAAATAAAAGCAAGCGCCATAACATTTACACCTACATCAGGTAAATATGCTAACACAATTTGCAAGGGCATCCATTTTGAAGTGATAGATCCTGCGTATTGTAAACCCGTATTTTTTGGCTTATTGCTATTGTACATTATTCGTGCAAAACACCCACAAGCGTTTTTGTGGGCACCCTATAAAACTGCTGTAAATCCAAGTGGCAAAAACCACTTAGATAAATTATTGGGCGTGCATCATGCGGAGCAAATCTTTGACCTTCCTCTACCCCAATTTGTGGCAACTTGCACTAAAATCACGCACACCCCAAATTGGCAAGAACAAATGAGCTCCTATTTACTCTACTAATTTTAACCCACCCAAATCTCTTATAACTACACTTGCTGTGGTACAGCCAAATATGGCAGGCATGTACGATAGTGTGCCAATAATTGATTTTTTAGGAAAGGCTTTTTCCGTTTCAATAATTTTTGACTGGTCTACCATTTCTGGGCTAAACACCACGGTAAGCCCTTTGTAAATATCCAATGCGTGTAATTTTTTACGAACATATTTTGCCAAATTACACTGATAGGTTTTTGAAATATCCGTCACTTTTATTTGCGAGGGATCCATTTTACCGCCAGCCCCAAGTGAACTTACAATCGGGATTTTTCGATCAATACAAGCTTTTATAAAATATACTTTAGGGGATAATGTATCAATGCAATCTACCGCGTAATCAAAATTTCCCTGATCCAGTATTTCTCTTGTACGTTCTTCTTTGATGTATTCTGTTAAAACCGTTAAATCTAAATCTGGATTAATATCTTTTAAACGATCAGCCATGACTTCCGCTTTAGGTTTTCCAGCTGTAGAATGTAGCGCCGGAATTTGCCTATTTACATTGCTTAGATCTACGGTATCGGCATCAACAATGGTCATTTTACCGACACCCGCGCGGGCAATCATTTCTGCACAAATGCCACCAACGCCACCGAGTCCAACCACGAGTACGTTTTTAGACATCAGGGTTTGTATGGGTTCATCTCCTAACATTAACTGGGTTCTACTCATCCAATATGGTATCATCAATAATATTTTTTTGGGTATAAAACTTGTTCTAGATTTAGCCTAGATAACCATGCAAAAATGTACATCCTATGCGGTTTATAAAAATATTTTATTGTAGCGCAGTTTTATGGCTTCTTTCTAGCTTTGAGGCTAACTCACAAAACGAGATTCCACTTTCCATAAAACCCACGCCAGACATCAGTATTAGCCTGCTTGGTTCAAGTAATAAAGCAAGCATTAGAGGCCTTAGTGTTGTAAATGACAACATTTTTTGGGCCAGCGGATCGGGCGGAATGGTTGCAAAAAGTACAGATGGTGGTAAAAATATAGAATGGATGCAGATTCCCGGTTTTGAAAAAAGAGACTTTAGAGATATAGAAGCTTTTGATGAAAACACGGCGATTGTTATGGCAATTGCTAGTCCAGCCATTATTTTAAAAACTAACGATGGTGGCAAAAATTGGAAAAAAGTTTTTGAAGATACAACTACTGGGATGTTTTTAGACGCGATGCATTTTGAAAAAGTGGATGGCAAATTAGTGGGCATGGTAGTTGGAGATCCAATCAACAATAAAATATTTTATGCCAAAACTTTTGATGGTGGCGACAGTTGGATTAAGCCTTCAAAAAAAGAATTAAAAAATGTACCCACCGTACCAGAGGGTGAAGCCATGTTTGCTTCAAGCGGTACCAATATTGCTATCACAAATTTTAGTAAAGATGCCCCATGGCTCGTTGTTACAGGTGGCACCAAATCGCGTTTAAAAGATTTCTTAAACCAATCTTTCAATGATTCGTTACCATTGTTGCAAGGCTTTAGCTCTGCGGGCGCTAACTCTATTGCTTTTAACAATACAATCCAAAAAGGCGTTATTGTTGGTGGCGATTTTGCACATGACACCATTAGCAGGTTCAATTGTATTTTACTAGCTTTTGAAAATGGCAACAGAACCTATACCAATCCTTTGGTACCTCCACACGGTTACCGTTCTTGCGTTGTATACCTAGACAATGAAACTTTAATTACCTGTGGCACATCGGGCGTTGACATGAGTACCGATGGCGGTATTCATTGGGAACTTGTTTCTAAAGAGAGTTTTCATGTGGTGCAAAAGGCAAAAGATGGACGCGCTGTATACCTTGCCGGGGGTCGTGGCAAGATCGCAAAATTAATTTGGTAAGATTGTAACAATTAGGCATGAAAATTGTAGATTAGTATAGCAGTATTAAAGCAGCAGGTATGAAAAAGTTTCAGGCAATTATCAAATTTACCATGGACGAACAGTTTATGACACTCGTGCCACCCCACCGTAGTTATATCAATTTCTTATTTAATAAGAGTATTATTGACAGCTATGCAGTGAGCATGGAGAGTCAAACCTGCTGGATTACACTCAATACCGATTCAAAAGAAGCAGCAGCAAAATACCTGAAAAAATCACCCCTGTATAAGTATTGGGACTATGAAATAGAGGAACTTTTCGTGTATGACAGCCAATTATATAGGTTTCCATCCCTTCAATTCAATTAATTCGCTAAAAAATCAAAGTTTTTTTTGGCAGTTTCACTTCAGACCTTATTTTTGCACTCCAATAAAAAGGGAGCATAGCTCAGTTGGTTTAGAGCATCTCGTTTACACCGAGAGGGTCCGCGGTTCGAACCCGTGTGCTCCCACACAGAAAAGCCTTCGATAATATCGAGGGCTTTTTTTATGTGCCCCCTGTTTAGCCTTTTAAACTAAGTTTGTACCCATGCAACCGTTTACTACACCCAACAAAATCGTAATAACCTGCCATAAATGGTTATCTCCTGCCCTTACCTCAGAAGTAACTGCATTAGGATTTAACGTTACCCGAAGTTTTCAAACCGGGGTAGAAATTAAGGGTACTCTTAATGACTGCATAAAACTCAACCTACAACTTCGAACAGCTAGTCAGGTTTTATATTCTATTAAAACATTTAACTGCAATAACCCAGACGAATTATATGAAAACCTTTGCAATATTGAATGGGAAAAAATCATAGATCCGGGTGGGTATTTTTCTGTAACGAGTAACGTTTTTCATACCACCATTACCACCAATTTATTTGCCAACCTTCGGGTAAAAGATGCTGTGGTGGACCGTATGCGCAAGGTGGCGAATAAAAGACCTTCTACTGGATCTGAACTAACAGGTGCCGTTGTTTATTTGTATTGGAAATATGATGAGGCCGAAGTGTTTATTGACACCACAGGTGATTCACTCGCAAGACATGGATACCGAAAAATACCAGGAAAAGCCCCCATGTTAGAAGCACTTGCTGCTGCTACTATTTTATCGGGCAAATGGAAAGCAACAACTCCATTTATCAATCCAATGTGTGGTTCTGGTACCCTCGCCATCGAAGCGGCGCTCATTGCCAGCAAAAGAGTGCCTGGTTTACTCCGACACAATTACGCTTTCATGCACGTATTAGGCTACGATAGAACAGTATACGAAAAAGAAAGAGCGGTTATTGAACATCAAATTATCGAGCCCATAGGTGTACAAATTATCGCTTCGGATATGAGTAAACAGGCTATAGATATTGCTAAAATAAATGCAGCAGCAGCTGGCGTTGAGGACCTCATTGCTTTTCAGGTATGCGATTTTGAATCAACAAAAATGCCTGAGAATATGGAAGGCGCTGTTCTTTTATTCAATCCGGAATACGGTGAAAGACTAGGTGAAGAAATCGAACTAGAAGCCACTTATGCTAGAATGGGCGACTTTTTAAAAAATAAATGCAAAGGCGCTACCGGCTATATTTTTACAGGGAACCTTGAGCTTGCAAAAAAAATAAGACTAAAACCAAGTAGACGCATTGAATTTTTAAACGCCAAAATAGATTGTCGTTTATTAGAATACGAAATGTACGCGGGTACCAGAAGGGTTGAAAAAGATGCTACACCATTAACCCCATAAAAAAAAGGGAACGCTTTTGGCATACCCTTTTTTAGACAATAATAAGTACAATCCCCCCAGACGGTACTTACACTAATCTGTACTCTAAGTAAGGGTGTTCGAAGGACTATTTGGTGCAAATTTTATTAAACAGCCCAAATATTTATCAAATTACCCATCAACCGCTAAATCACTAGTATTTTAGTCAAATTAAAGTTTATTTAAATAAATAATTAGTCACTTCAATAAGCAAATATTTTGTTTAATAAAGCATTATGTACATTTAGGACACATGAAAATGGACATTATTATAGTTGATGATGAGCGTCATGGCGTTGCTGCTTTAAGAAACCTAATTCAACAGCATTGCCTACATTTTATTGGAAAGATACATACGGCAAGTAACATCGACGACGCCATTTTAATTTTTTCTAATAACAATATCAACATCGCTTTTTTAGACATTCAATTAAGCAAAGGAACCGGATTTGACATTGCAAAAAAATTGCCACCAACCTGTAAAATAGTTTTTGTAACAGCCTTTGCAGAACATGCGTTAACCGCTATCAAGCACCAAGCTTTTGATTATTTACTAAAACCAATTGACCCAAAAGAATTAATTAATTGCATAGAACGCTGTGCAGTACTAGAATCGCAACAAAAGGAACAATTTCTTACTATAAAATCAAAAGGAATTACTGTTCCGGTGTTACAAGATGCCATCATGTATCTAAAGGCAAAGGGGCCCTATTCCGAAATTTATACCCGTGATGGCAATATGTATACCACTTCACAAACCCTAAAGGATATTCAAGAAAAATTAAGCTCTTATTTTATTCGAACCCATAAATCCTATTTAATCAATAGTAATTTTATTGAGGGCTACAACCAAAAGCATGTATTTTTGAAAAACAACCTATGTTTCAATATCTCAAGACTTGGGCTACAGCAATTGCAGCAATACTATGGCTCATAGTTTTGACACCGCAAACAAATGCCCAAACTTCTACACTATCAGCCACTTATTCGGTTAAAAAAGGCTTACCCTCTTCCACCATCAACCACATTGTCGAAGACAATAATAACAGCATTTGGATTGCTACAGAAAATGGTTTAAAAGTTATCAATCAGCCAGAAAAACAGTGGCTTGAAAAAAGGATGAGCGGAAAATCCGTTATGCAAATTGGTTTTTTAGCACACTATGCTTTTGTAGGTTGTAGAGATAGCTTGTTTATATTTAATCTAACAACAAAAAAACAAACACAAGCCTATCCTAAACAAACAATTGGCAGCATTATTAAAATTAAACAACTACAAAACACAATCTGGATTGTTACTCAAAATGCTGTATACAAATGGATAAACAATCAGCTATTTTCTATTCCCTACAATCCAAAACAAGGAACTATTTTTGATATTACGAATTACAATGGAACTATTGTTGCTGTTACCTATCCACAAGGAAAAATAGAAACCTTAGCTGGTAGTTCTTTTTCCGTAAATGAACAACTAACAAAAATTGCAAATCCAATAAGTGCACCACTACTTTGTATTGCCTCGAAAAACGACACGTTGGCCATTGGAGGAGACGGTTTTTATAGTGCATACGCAAACGGCAAAATCATTGATAAAAACAATTACCCACTTCGTAATGATGTCAAATACAACTATGCGGTTTGGGATATTGCATTTGTTGATGATATGATATATTTTGGCATCGGTGACACACACAATCTTGTCAACGGCGGGATCATAAAAGCTTTTCCTTTATTTAGCACCCTCCCTACAGGTAGCCCATACATTCAAACGCTTTATTACCAAAAATCAAAACATACCCTATGGACGGGTAGTTTATATGATGGTGTATTTCTAATTCAGGGGATTAACCAAAGCATAGTACACAATGGTTTTAAATACCAACCTGGATTGAGTGTAAGTAACTTCTACTTATATAATGGTCAAAACACTTTTGCCATTGAAAATGGAAAGCGAAAGCCCATAGCTGCAAAAGACACTAGACTCATTGCTACTATCAATGACACCACATACATTTTATCGTATACGAACCTCACCATCATTCCCAAAAAAGGAAAAATAATTAGCTCAAAAACGACCCCAACAGAAGGAAGACTATATACCCACGCCCAACGACTAGGCGATAGCTTATATGCCTTTGCCCTTTATAAGCCAACGTCGATTTTTAATTTAAAAACTTTAGATCAGAGCAGCTTGGGTCAAAATAAGATTATTACAGCGGTTGAAAAACAAAACAATTTTATTGTAAGCCACAATGAGGGTATTGGTTTTACCATGTATACATCCGTAGGTAGCCATCCAGTCAATTTTGAAAAAGACAACCGAACAGATATCGACGATTTCACAACTAATGCCAATAATGAAGTCATTACACTATCAGAAAATAAGGTAAAGTATTACAGCCTACAAAATAATTTATCAGAACTGCATTTAAAAAGTCAATTTGACTTTACGAAACACTTTAAAGACTTTGCTCCAAAATGGATTGTTAATGGAGCAAAAAACGCCATATATGCGATTTCAGAAAAAGGTATTGTTGTAATGCAAGACCGTATACCTGTTAACTTTATTGAATTTAACGACATAAAAATAACCAACAAGCCATTTATTGATCCATTTAATAGACTGGTTATTCAACATGATAACACAACAAGGTTATTACCATTAAAACAAATAGCACTTAAAGCCAATCAAATAAATAGTATTACTGCACCTGAAAAAATATTTGAAAAAGATGCGATACAAATTAACCTGATTTTTAAAATCGAAGCCATAGCCCCTATCCAGCTTCAAAAGATAGAAATCATAGAGGATAATAAAAAAATCTATGAGCATTACAGCTTACAACAAACAATTATCATAGATACCCTACTTCCAAAAGGTCGATATCAGCTTAAGGTTTATTCAAACAATATTTTATTGTACAATAAAAGAATGTCCATAGAACTTCCTTGGCAGCAAAATCCGTTGTTTAGATTTTCAATACTACTACTTGTTATACTTGCACTCTATCTGTTCTTTAAAAATAGGTACAACCAAAAAATGTATGCCAAAAAATTAATTAATAATAAACTAGAATTGATTCAGCAAAACTTGAATCCTCATTTTATTTTCAACTCACTCAACCTCATCTATAGTAGTATACTAGAAGATAAAAAAGAGGAAGCACTTCAAACTGTTAGAGATTTTTCTTCTTTACACCGCAGCTTTTTAGAAAGATCCAAAGAAAAAAAAGTAAGCATTGCTTCTGAATTACGTTTTATTGAATCTTATTTAGCCATAGAATCTATGCGCTTTAAAGACAATATAGCCATCAATCATATTATTACTATTGACCCCAACTGCGATACGAATTCCATTTTTATTCCGCCTAATATATTACAGCCACTCATAGAAAATGCAATTAAATACGGGATTTTGGGCTACCAAGGCACAGAAAAACCTGTTATTTATATCGATGTACAAGGCAGTAAAAAGCAGGTGACAATTTCCATTGAAAACGCCATTGGAGAAACTATTGAACTATACAAAGGAACAGGTATGGGACTATCCATAGTAACGGAAAGACTTACATTATTTAATCAGGAAAATGAATACAATATAAAGTTTTATACCAATCAGTCCGGCATACACTTTACAAAAGGATACCGCGTGTCTATTGAAATTAATTTATAAACGCATCCATCGCAACAGTTGGCTTACCTGTATCATCAAAGGCACCCAGCTTGTAGCCTTTCCAGCTATTATAACTTTGGGGCTCCCAATAAAATACGCCCAATCCTTTTTTCTGATTTACCGATTTTGTTTTTGCAATTAAATCTTGAATAAATGATTTGCATGCAGTAGCTGCTGCCATTTCCATACCAACTTCGCTAATCATAATTTCTTTATTATACCTAGCAACCATATCATTCATGTTGTTCAAGCATTGCATATTTAAACTAGACCAATTGGAAACACTCGGATACAAAGACATTGCAATAATATCATAATCCACTTTATTTGCTGTTAATCCATCAAAAATCCATCTAAACAAAGCATTGTCATATCCATTAGAAATATGAACAATAACCTTAGAACTAGCACTTGTTTCACGCACAGCCTTTGCTCCAGCTGCTACCATGGCCGCAAACTGACCCATATTTTTAGAAGCCCTACCTTCTTCCCATAACATGCCATCATTGGTTTCATTACCTATTTGAACCCAGGCTGGAACAACTCCTGCCTGTAATAATGCCGTTAACACCGTTTTTGTGTGCGTATACACCGCTTGGTTTAATCCAGCCGCATTTAAACTCAGCCAAGCCTTAGGTTTATTTTGCTTTCCTGGATCGGCCCAAAAATCACTGTAATGAAAATTTATCATAACGCGCATGCCCGCATTTTTTGCCCTTACTGCCATTTTAACCACGTCGGCCTGACCACACCAACCATTTTCAGGATCCACCCATACCCTAAACCTCAATGAATTAATCCCTTTACTTTTTAATACTGAAATACAGTCTGCCTCGGTTCCATTAGACATATAAAATTTAATGCCTGCTGCTTCCATCTCAGATAACCATCCAATATCAGCCCCCCTTGCAAAAAAACTAGTATCAACGGTAACGGGTGGTTCTATAATTTTAAATGGCTTTTTACAAGCAGCCATTTGAACACTAATGATTAAAAAGAAAAAAGGAATAATTTTTTTCATAACGCGCTTTTAACAGAAATAAAATTAAGTGTTTTTAAATTGTAAATAACATTCTTTAATTTTACAAGATGAGGGATATCTACAACCAAACAAAGCCTTGGGAATCCGAAGAAACGGACACACTCACTGCAACCGCTACCCCCTTTCAGCTCATTGTTTGGAATGACGAAGTCAATACTTTTGAATGGGTCATTGAAACCTTAATGGATGTATGCAAACACTCTCAGGAGCAGGCCGAGCAGTCTGCAATGATCATCCACCACAATGGCAAATACGCGGTTAAAAATGGAGATTATGACACCTTAAAACCGATGTGTGACGCCATCACCGAAAGAGGAATTAGTGCCACAATCGAATCCACAAAAAACTAATGTCGCTAACAATACTTGATGAAAACATTTGGTTCCCGCCGCTCGAAGATGCACTCGAAGACGGGCTACTTGCCATGGGTGGTGATTTAAGTACTGAAAGACTTATAAAAGCCTATCAAGAAGGTATATTTCCATGGTATGAAGGTGAAACGCCTCTGTGGTGGAGCCCTAACCCAAGGTTTGTAATGTATCCTGCCAATTTAAAAGTGAGTGCCACTATGAAGCAGGTGATTAAAAGACAAGCATTTGAATTTAAAACCAACACCGCTTTTGATCAGGTAATTGCGAATTGTAAAAAAATAAAGCGCGCAGGACAGCACGGCACTTGGATTACACCTGCCGTTGAAAAGGCCTACAACATTTTACACCAACTAGGCGTTGCCCATAGTGCCGAAGCATGGAAGGGTGGCAAACTTGTGGGTGGACTCTATGGTATCAAAATGGGTAAACTATTTTTTGGAGAGAGTATGTTTAGCAACCAAAGTAATGCCAGTAAATTTGCATTTATCAGCTATGTTAAACAATTAGAAGCGGAAGGCATTGTGCTCATTGATTGTCAAGTGTACACCGAGCATTTAGAAAGTTTAGGCGCCGAAATGATAGATAGGAATTTATTTAAACAACTACTCTACAAATACCGCTAACTCTTGTAGCCATACATTTTTTCGACATCCAATACAATTTTTTCCATGTCGGCGTCATCTCCTTTTGGATTGTAAGGTTGTTTTAAATTACTCCCAAAAACAAAAGCGATGGTTTGCCAAAAAGCAGCATTAAAAAAACCTTTGTACTCCGAAATGATTTCGTAGCAGTTATTACCCGTTTGTCTATTGATAAGTTTCATGAGTACCTTACCCTGATACACCGATAATTTAACGAGCTGATCCGCAAATTCTTTTTTAAGTTCTTTTTCACGAGACTTAATAATGGCCTTCCTTTTTTTCTTATCGGTTACGCCACTTAATTTAAGATTTACCTCGTTCATCACTCGGCTTGCAGCAATGGCGTACGGGTATGTTACATATACTGCGTTTCTGAGCCTTGTCCAATCGGCCCAATAATTTTTCCAATGACCCGTAAGTTTCGCATACACTTCTACGGGTGGCAGTATCGACTCTGGAATGGTATCACCTTCTGGTGTGATATACGCATGAACACGCATGGTATCGAGGGGGCCACGATTTTGCGCTAAAACAAATGTTGTTGCGGTTAAGAAAAAAAGCACCAAACAAATAATATGTTTTTGTGTTAACCGCATGCTGTAAGTTATGAAACTTTTAGGTTGTTTTTTAAAGCTCTATAGCGCTGAATAATGGACATCACAAATCCAATAACCATGACAATAACACCCAACCATAACACATTAATCATTGGGAATTCATATACTTTTAAGGTAATCAAATCTGTGATGGCACCAGATTCTTTAACACCCATTTGTAAAATACCTTTTTCTTGATCTAGCACTTTGTTAAATTGTAACACCAGAGATTGCGCCACAACGGTATCAGAAATTTGACGAATATTTGAATTGTCAATAGCGATACCAGGCATAGCACTGTATTTTCTACCATCTCTAGCAGTTACGTCCACGTTTAAAAATAATGCAGTTTCGCCAGGGAGTAGTACCTCTTTTTTAGAAGCCGGATTTACAGAAACACTTTTTAATACCATGAGTCCATTACTGTAAAAGATGGTATCCCCTACTTTAATTTCTTTATCAACAAAACGAGTAGTGTCTGATGCGTCATTTTGTTGAAACGAAGTGATGTACACAAAAATATCTTTGTGCCAGTAATGTTTACTAGCTGGATTGGCAGCAAAGCCCTCCATCCCTTTGTTGTTTTTTATAACATCGGGATATAAATTAAAAGATTCAGATCCGTCTTTTGCTGTAAAACTTATTTCGTAATATTTTTTTCGATCGGCTTCGTTTAAAGTATCTCGCTTGTAATTCACCATAAACTTACCCATATCCGTTTCAACACCTTTAAAGAGTGTTAAGTTTTCGGCAGGGTTACCCGCAGGATTTTTTTCACCAGGGGCAGCTTGTGCAAGTGGTGTAATGCCAGTTGTATTCCAACTTAATACTGTTTTTTTAGCCGAAGAAATTAAAATACCCACAAGGATCATTCCAAAACCAACGTGCGCTACAGAAGCGCCTGCTGCTTTTAACTTCCCTTTTAATACAAGCCAGATATACGACAAGTTACCTGTAACCGCATATACGGCCGTAAAGATGGCAAGATGAATAGCAAATAAAAATACAGGACCTTTTTTGGTATAACTAACGTCTCCAAAAATTGCAATGAGTAAACTAATAACTACTGCAGTTAACAAAGGCCAAACAATATATTTAACCAGTTTTTTAGTGTCGGTGTATTTGTATTTTAAAAACTGAGTAACCGCAGTAAGTAAGCCTAATACAATGGCAACAAAAATTTGAATTTGGTTGTGTGCGAATTCAGGATCTTCTGGCGGTGCAATATTGGTGCCAAATAATTTATTAGCTACCGGCGTAGATGTTTTAGCAATAATAACCATACCTGATAAAAAGAGTACCAAGGATCCAATAAACATCCAAAACTCCCTACTACTGGTTGCTTCTTCTTTTGCAATGGACGGTATAGACTTATAACGAATGGCAAAAATGGTCAATGCTGGAATTACAAAAATCAAAAGGAATACAAGTAACTGGGTATTCATGCCAAGGTCTGTAAATGCATGCACCGAAGTGTCTCCTAAAATCCCACTTCTTGTTAAGAAAGTTGAATATAAAATCAGTAAAAAAGAAACAATGTAAAAGAAATACGTTGGACGCAGAGAGTACCCCGTGCTTTTAGCAATCATATTGGTATGTAGGCCAGCAACAAGCGTTAACCAAGGCACGAGCGATGCGTTTTCTACAGGATCCCATGCCCAGTAACCACCAAAAGACAAGCTTTCGTAAGCCCATGCTGCACCCATCATAATTCCCAAACCAAGTATTGCTGCCGAAAAAGAGGCCCAAGGAATCGCAGACTTTAACCAATCATGAGACTTGCGCATAAAGCCAGCCATGGCATAGCCAAAAGGAATAATGGTACTAGCAAAACCTAAAAACAATATAGGCGGATGAATCACCAT
The DNA here is from genome assembly GCA_027487895.1 of Sediminibacterium sp. Lineage (GTDB taxonomy): Bacteria > Bacteroidota > Bacteroidia > Chitinophagales > Chitinophagaceae > Sediminibacterium. The sequence continues at coordinate 13,064 of JAIYCS010000104.1, forward strand.
CCAATAATTTTGAAGGAGCGTATTTAAACCCGTACCATCTTTTATAAGTGTTAAATAATCGGGTCTGCTTAAAATAGGCCAATCCATCTCATTTCTTAATAGAGAAAAAGGACTTGATCCAATTTTATGACCAAACAAATAAACGCCTAGCACCATGGATGCCAAAAGCATTTGTGCAAATGAGATGACAGACATAACACCTGCTTCCCATTTTTTTGCAGTAAACATGATTACAATTCCTAGCACACAATGCCAAAAGCTCCAAAGCATAAAGCTACCC
>JAIYCS010000125.1 GCA_027487895.1 Sediminibacterium sp.
AGTAACGCCCCCTCATCTACTAGACTTCCTTTTTTAAATGGAATTCTATTGATCACGCCATTAAAGGGCGCTTTAATTTTTGTGAATTGGAAATGAAGTGTTGCCTGCTCTTTTTCAACTCTGGCTGCGTTTAATTTTGCTTTGTTTAAAGCTACTTTTGTTGCCCATAAGTCAAGTTCAGATTTAGCAACTACATTTTTTTCAAATAGTTTCTTTGTGTTATCGTATTCAATTTCAACACCCTTTAGTTCTGCTTGGGCACTTTGAATAGAAGCTTCTGCTTTAAGTATTTGTTGTTCAAGTTCTTTACTATTTAATGTAAATAGCGTTTGACCGGTTTGTACCTTTTGACCTTCGTCTACATATATCTCTTCAATAAATCCCCTTACTTTATTTCTGATTTCCACGTTTTGTAAGGAGTTGATTGTTGTGGCATATTCCCTTTCATAAACGGTGTCGGTAATAATTGGATGTACCACCTGATACGATTTGATTTCGGGGGCAGGGGTGTTTTCTGAGCAGGCGGTAAGTGTCAATAATAATAGAATAGACAATGCAATTTTAGTCATTGATTAAAATTTACTTGAAGCAATAAAATAGTGTTGAAACGAGTTAGCAAGCAGCTAACAAAGGCTACGCGGTTTTGGGTGGAGGCGTATTTAATTCGGGCTGATACAATGAGGCAGCGCTATTATCTAGGGGGATAACATGTAGTCCTCTAATAGTTGTATACAGTATTTCTCTTTTAGTAAGTTCTACTGCATCAACAGACATCTTTTTTTCAATTTCGCCATCTTCCGATTCAAGAGGGGCGTCTTCTTGATCTTGATTGGATGCATCACCAATGTGCAACATATTTTGTAAAGTATGTGCCGTGAGATTGTTTTTTTGAGTGGCATTTACTGTAGGAGCAACAGCGAAAAGGTATGGCAGTACAATACTGTTACTTAACATTTGCATGCAAAGTATAATCAGTATCATTTTAATCCAATTGCTTGGGTTTGTTTTGGCCATAGATGCCGCGAAAATAGCAATTTATGGGTCACTGAAAAGAAACCTGCAGCCGCTAACATTATTTTAAGAAAACCTTGGGAAATACTGCTCCTTTTGTTTAATAATTGCAGCCGTATTTAATTATTTAGTTAAAAATTAAGTTAGTCTTTAATGCACCTGATGCTGCCTCCGTATGATCTATTGTGTGTTAAAGTATAGGAGCCAGCATTGCCAAAGTATAGATACCTAGCACCTTCACCACTAATGGTACTACTCCAGTAGCTGCCATTCACGCCTGTGTTTGTAATTGTTGCTTCTCTGCTGCCAGCCATGGTTAATTTTAGAGGAGAAGCAAATGCGCCATCAGTGTTTTTTGTTGTCCAACTTGCTATTTCTGCATTCCATTCTGCTTCTGTTGGAATACGGTATCCAGTAGGACATGGATTATTGGTTCCATTAACCCCCTGCCATAAATTTACATTTTGCGGAGCTCTCCAATCATTAGGTGCACTTGTTGTTAAAATAAAATTTGCGTTACCTGGAACATCTGTGGCAGATAAAGTGGTGCTTGTTACAGATTTACGTAATTGGTGTAAATCATTTCCTCTTCCCCATTGGTACAAATCGCCGTATGCACTCGTATCAGTGCTAGTCGTAGCAACCCTCGAAGCGCCTAGATTACGATCCATCCAAACTTTTCCAGTGGCACTTGTAACATTTCCAAAATCTAGGGCGCGTGTGGTAAATGAAATTTCATTACCATAATTAATACCCTTTGTATTAATAGCGTATGCTCTAATATAATATTTAGTGTTAGCAGTAAGGCCTGTTATGGTACTCGTAAACATAGCTAACCCCGGACCTTCATTTGTTTTTGTTGTTAGCATGATAGTAGGGTTATTGATGGTGCTCCATACGACCCCTTTTGCAGTAATGTCAAGACCGCCATTAGAAATAATATTTCCTCCCGTTGTTACGGTATACGATGTAATGGACGAAACATCGGCGGTTGACAAAATTGGCGTTGATGTATTATTATCAAGTTTGGCACATCCTATTAAAATTAAGATGGCGCAGGTTCTTACAATATTTTGCATGTTGTTCATATTTTGTCAGTTGTTCTAAATATAAATATTTTTTTGCAGTTTGAACAATCAAATGGAGTTAAGTTGAGGTAGTTCTTCGTATTCAAATGATTGTAATGGATTTGTATCTGTTCTAAAATTTTTGTGAATGGTATAGGCACTCAATTGATTAGAGTCAATAGCGCTAGTGGCTAGTTCCATTATTTTATGTTCAGATAAATTGGGCGCCAGCCATTCAGCTGCTTGTGTTTCAGTTAAAATAGTTGGCATTCTTTTTTTCTTGTTGTGAATTTGTTCCATAAACGCGTTTGCCTTTGTGGTGACAATCGAAAATGTATCCATGGTTTCACCTGTTTCTTTGTCGGTCCATGGTTGATAAATGCCTGCCATAAAAAAAAGGGGCTGCTCTTTTAATGTAATAAAGTAGGGGTAGGCAATTTCTTTTTTAGCACCTGCTGGTTTGAAATGTCGCCACTCAAAAAAGCCGCTAGAAAGTACGAGGCATCTATAGTTAAGTGTGGCAGGTTTAAATAGTTTACTTTCTAATAATCTTTCGGCGGTGGCGTTGAGGGTGTTAAATTTTTCTCGACCTTTTTTTGCTTCTTCTAATGTTTTTACCCAGGGTGCAATCAGTTCCCAATGGGCATTTTCGATGGTATAATCTTGAGCACTGCCTTTAATGATGGGCCAATGGCTGTATTGGAATCCACTTTGGAGGGGTTTATTTACAGGATCTAATGATTTTTTTGTACCAGCAAGGGTAACGGAGGCTCCTTTAGGGGCTACAAGGCTGTTAAAATAGCACATACCTAAAGTTAGTTATAAGGTAGGGTTATTCAAACTCTAAATCGGAAAGGAATGATTCCCAGGTGATTAGGCTGTAAGTGTTGGGTTTGTTAGGCATAAATGGCAATTGTATCATATAAATAACATGCCAAATATGAAATTGTTGCATTTGTTAAACAAAACTTACCAGATTTCCCTATATATTAAATAAAATAATAATAAATAAGCTATTAATTATCTATAAACATAAAAAATATTAAACAAAACTTAAGTCAGGCTTAAGTAGTTAAGCTAATTTTAAGTATTTTCACAATAGCTTAACATATTTGATGAACTCAAGTATGATGTGTTTAAACCCAAAATTAACCAAATGAAGAAAAATTTGTACCTGATGCTGGTGATGTTCTTTTCGCTGAACATTGCACTAGCTCAAACTACAACTGTTACTGGAAAAATCACAGACGCAAAAGGTGCGGCTGTTGAATCTGCAACAGTGAAGGAAAAAGGAACAAGCAATGCAACAACTGCAGATGCAAATGGCCTTTTCAAGATTACAGTAAAGCAAAATGCCGTTTTGCAGATTTCTGCAACAGGTTTTGCAAGTTTTGAAGTTGCTGCTGCTAAAGCAAGCAAAATTACACTTCAAGAATCAGTAGATAATTTATCTGAAGTTGTTGTTACGGCTTTAGGTGTGAAAAGAGAAAAGAAAGCCCTTGGTTATTCTGTACAAGAAGTTAAAGGAGAAAACTTAACGATTGCAAAATCAACAGATGTAAGTACTTCTTTAGCTGGTAAAGTTGCAGGTATTCAAGTTGTGGGTTCTCCAAGTTCTGCATTCGATAATGGTAGTATCTTAATTCGTGGTGTTACAGGTTTAGGACCACAAGAGCCCATTTTTGTTGTGGACGGAACCATTACCAACCAATCTGCTGTTTTAATGGATAACGTAGAAAATTTGTCTGTGTTAAAAGGACCTGCAGCAACTGCATTATATGGTCAAAGAGCAGCAAATGGTGCGGTAGTAATTACAACCAAAAGAGGTTCACGTAAAAAATTCAGTGGTGTTGAAGTAAACTTAGGTGCAACTTTCGAGAAAATTGCATTGTTACCTCCATACCAAAATGAATATGCAGGTGGTTATTCATCTTCATACACAAACAAAAACTCTTTAGGCGCAGGTTATTTAGATGATCAAGGTTATTATATTTTCAACTACGATCCTACTATTCACCCAGCATCTTGGGCATCTTTCCAAGGTCAAAAAATGTTGGAGTATGGTGCGGATGAAAGTTGGGGACCAAAAATCAATGGTTCTATGTACCGTGCTTATTGGAGCTGGTATCCTGGTAAAGAATTTGGTCAGTTAACGCCAATGGTTGCTCAACCAAATAACGTTAAAGACTTTTTCCAAACAGGATTAAACCTAAACAACTCTGTTGCATTTACATCAGGTGGTGAAGGACATAATTTTAGATTAACTTATGGTAACCAACAAAGAACACTCGTTGTTCCTAATGCAAATAGAGATCAACATCAGATTGCTTTGAACGGTTCATTTGATGTAGGTAAAAAAATGACTATCTCTACAGATGTTACATATACCACTTTTTATACAAAAGGTGCTCCTGCCGAAGGGTATGATTTATCTGGTTTGAATATTACACAAAACTTCAACCAGTGGTTCCAAAGACAATTGGATATGAATCGCATGAAGCAGTACCGTGAAGCTGATGGTAGTTTAAATTCTTGGAACATTGGTGATCCAAATGCTACATCTGATTTTGCTTCTTATGGTGTTCCTCAATATTGGGATAACCCTTATTTTGTTGTTGCAGAAAACTATACAACACAAAAGCAAAATAGACTTGTTGGAAATATTGGTTTCAATTACAAATTCAACAATCATTTGAGTCTTCAGTCAAATGCTAGAATGAACTCTTATTATAATGAGAATGATGGTAGAATGGCTACAGGTTCTTTAACCTTACCATATTACAGACAAGCTCAAAACCAATACAAGGAAATGAACTATGAAGCCAATTTAATTTACAAAAATAAATTTGGTGCATTTTCTGTGGATGGTTTAGCGGGTGGTAACATCAGAAGAAATAGTTACAGCCAAATGTCATTGGCAACAGAGGGTGGCTTAAGCTCTCCAAACTATTTTGATATTGCTGCTTCAGTTTCTCGTCCTTCTTATTCTAGAGGTTATGAGAAAAAAATTGTTAACTCATTTTACGGTAAAGCTTCAGTTGGATACAAAGATTTCATCTTTGTGGATGCAACCCTTCGTAACGACTGGTCATCTGCACTTCCAGCAGCAAACAACTCTTACCTATATCCTTCTGTAAGTACAAGTTTTATCTTTACAGAATTTTTGAAAACTAGCTGGTTAACTTATGGTAAGTTACGTGCGTCTTATGCGAGCGTAGGTTCTGATTTAGGTGCACACTCACTTGATTTAGCAATCAACAACGGATCTTTCTACGGTAGCAATGCTTCTGTATCAATTGGTAACCAATTTAAAGGTGGTGGTATCCGTCCTGCTTTAACAAAGGCTTACGAATTAGGTATCGAATTAAAGTTGTTTAAGAAAATTGGATTTGATGCAACAGTGTATCAAAACAACAATACCGATCAAATTTTAGGTGTTGATGTATCTCCTTCAAGTGGATTCTCAACTGCACAAATTAACGCTGGTAACATCGTTAGCCAAGGTATTGAGCTTTCATTAAATGGTAAGCCTATCGAAACCAAAAATTTCGTTTGGGAAACTAGCATCAACTGGGCTAAAAACCGTAATGAAATTAAAGAGTTAGCACCTGGTATCAATACATACTTATATGCAACCAACCGTTACGATACGCGTTTAGAGCATAGAGTAGGTGGTCAGTGGGGTACTTACTATGGTAGAAAGTGGAGAACAGATCCAACTTCTGGCAAAACTTTAATTGATGCAACGGGTCAACCATTGTATGATATCAATAAAGAAATTGGTACCGTATTACCTAAGTTTACGGGTGGTTTATTTAACACATTCCGTTATAAGAATTTTGATTTAGCATTTTCTATCGATTTCCAAAGCGGTGGATTGTTTTACTCTGAAACAAGAAACTTTAATTCAGGAACTGGTTTATCACAAGAAACTGTGGGTGTAAACGATAAAGGTTATGACTGGAGAGATTATCCAGGTACATACACTACTGCTACAGGTAATGCTGGTAATGGTGGTATTCGTATCCCGGGTGTTTTTGCAAACGGTGCTTTAGTTGGTAAAGAAAACAACAGATATATTTCTGCTCGTGCATACTGGTACACTGCTCGTCAACGTGACGCTAGCAATGTATTATTAGATGCATCTTTTATCAAATTACGTGAAGTAAGATTTGGTTACAGCATTCCTGCTTCTGTTTTAAAGAAAATGCCATTTGCTAAATCAGCAAACTTTGGAGTTATTTTACAAAACGCATGGTTAATTTGGGCTACAACGAAGCAATGGGGTATCGACCCATCTGAGTTAGAAGTGTTTTACAGAGAAGGTGGACAGCTTTCTTCTACACGTCAACTTGGTGTTAACTTACGTGTAACCTTCTAATACATCTTCGTAAAAAAACTTAAAAACAACAACGATGAAAAAAATATTAATTCTTATAGTTGTACTTGCAACGTTGCAGAGTTGTAATAAGTTTGGCGATACCAACGTGTCTCCAACACTTCTTACAAAAGCATCTACAAGTGCCTTATTAACCAACTCGCAACAAGCGATGAAATCTGTTATGTTTAATAACAGATTGGCAAACCTATATGTACAGCACTTATCGGAAGGTCCTTATCCTGGTTCTTCTTTATACAGTGACCGTAATGCTAGTTTTTCTGGATGGTATGTTGGACCATTGTATGATTTACAAACCATCATTAATTACAACAATACAGGATCACCTTCTACCATTGGTAATGGTTCAAAAGCCAACCAAATTGGTGCAGCAAGAATCCTTAAAGCATTTTACTTTTTACGTATGACAGATATTTGGGGTGATATCCCTTATTCTGATGCATTAAAAGGTAGCACTGCTTATTCTCCAAAATATGATACACAAGAATCTATCTACACCGATTTATTTAAAGAGTTAACTGAAGCAGTTGCTCAAATCAAAGAAAATGAAGCGGGTGTAACAGGTGATGTATTATTTAATGGTGATATGGCTGCTTGGAAGCGTTTTGCAAATACCATTCGTTTAGCAATGTCTGTACGTTTGTCAAAAGTAAACGCTGCAAAAGGTAAAACTGAATATGCTGCTGCTTTAGCTGCTGGTGTAATTGGTAGCAATGCGCAAAACATCATGTATAAGTTTATCGCTGGAGATCCTAACAACTATAACCCTTGGTATGATAACTACAGTGTTAGTAATCGTAACGACTATGCAATCAGTAAAACAATGACTGATTACATGGAGCCAAAAGCGGATCCACGTTTACCAGTATTTGGTGAAGTGTTAGCGAGTGGTTTAGTTAAAGGTTTACCTTATGGTAGAAACGCTGCTGTAAATATCCCTGCTGCTTATAGCCGTATTGGTGCTGCATTTAGAGGTCAAGGTTCTCCACTTTCTATTTATAACTATGCCGAAGTTTTATTCTTGCAAGCAGAAGCTGCTAAGCTTGGTTATACAACTGGTGGTGATACTGATGCCGAAGCAAAGTACAAAGCTGCTATCAAAGCATCTTGGGAAATGTATGGTGTTTATGATGCAACTAAGTACAATGCATACATCGCTAATGCTGATGTAGCGTACTCAAGTGCTAATGCGCACAAGCAAATTTTAACTGAAAAATGGGTTCATAACTACCTAAGCTCTTGGGAAACTTGGTGCGATTGGAGAAGAACTGGGTTCCCTGTATTAACTGCTGCAGTTGATAGAGTTGATTCTAGAGGTATTCCTTTCCGTTTAGGTTACCCTCCAACAGAGGCATCTTTAAACCCAACAAATTATAAAGCTGCTGTTGCTGCCCTAGGCGGAACAGATGACAACTACGGTAAAATGTGGTGGTCTAAGTAAATCGTTCTCGTATTTATCTTGGTTTTTTAAGAAGGAGGTCGTTTTTACGATCTCCTTTTTTTTGTACCTGGTTCTTTTAACAAGGCAATTAGTTTTGAAAGATGTTTTTTGTAAACTGCCCTTGGTGAAGATGCTGTATGTACACAAATAGAAGCCGCTTTCCCAACTACTTCGCCCATCATACCGCAAGTTCGCATTACTCTTACTGGTCCAAGACCTGTTTTGGTGACACTAATATTTCTGCCAGCCATAAATAAATTTGAAATATTTCTGCTGTATAGCGTTCGATATGGTGCCCAATAAAGATTGCCGTATTGGTATGCTTCCCCTCTAGTATAATCGGCAATAAATTCGTTTCCTTCAAACCCGTCTTTAAATTCTTTTTTTGGTGTGTGAAGGTCTACATGCCAAGAACATGGGAATGCAGCATCTTCAAATTTTGTGTGATTTTTAAAATCTTCGGCATCTAATACAACATCTCCCATTAAACGTCTTGACTCACGTTTGCCAGCAATATACGCCGACCAGCCTAAACGGTGATTGGGATACATTTTGTCTACATTTTTTAAAGTATCCCATGCTCCATACATAGCTCTGAAGTTATGGTCTCTAATAAGTTCAATTTGATTGACTTGATCTTTATTAAAACCACTTTCCCAATACCACATGTTCGCAAAGGAATCTAATCCAACAAGACCATCTGTTTTTACGCCTTTTCTCCCTGGGAAAGGTTTGTCTGAAAGATCTAATGCCCATGGGCACCTTGGAAACGGTTGGGCATAATCGCCTATTTCGCATTTTAGTGCAAGTGCACTTTTATCTTTACAGTCGCAATTGAGTACTTCTTCTTTATTTGTTGCATCAAGTACATTAAATAAATTTGAACTTCCCATTAAGTTTTCGACTTTGTATTCATGGTCAGCTCCTGCTTTGAACCCAATAACAGCATCGCCTGTGCAATCTGCAAATAAATTTGATTGTAGTTTTAATTGTTTTCCAGAGCGAATGTGCTGAATTACTATAGCTTCAATTTTATTTCCTTTCACAAGTACATCTATAGCCCTGTTTTCTATGAATAATTCAATATTTGGTTCGGCTTTTATTTTTTCTAATTTGAGTTGATCATCATAATGCCTTGCATCTACTCCATTTAAAACCTGACCTGGGGCTTTTACGATTTTTGGTAAAATTTCATTTACAATATCGCCCACATGTGCGTATGGTTCTTTATTAGTATGTCCTTCTGGCCAAACCCTTACTTCTGAGCTTCCATTTCCACCTAATACGGGCCTGTCCTGAATAAGCGCTACTTTTACACCCTGACGGGCAGCTGCAATTGCGGCGCAAGTGCCTGCTAAGCCGCCTCCAACAACAATAAAATCAAATGTGCCACCATTTGCAGGTTTATCAGGATGTCCATTAATTTTTCTTCTAAATTTAGTTAGAGATTGAACATCATTTGTAGGTTCAAAGTTTACATCTTTACAAAATAAGATTGCTTCGCACCTGCCTTCAAAACCTGTTAAATCATGTAATGCAATTTTAGCGTTTTTTCCAACGGTTACAGTTTTACCATCATGCCAGTGCCAGTCTGCTCCTTTGGTTCCAAAGGTTTCTTCTAAAGGGTTGTCATTGATTAATAATTGAAATTTTCCAGGAGCTCCTGGTGCATTCCAAGGTGCTACCCAATCTTTGGTACGTACCCATACGCGGTAGGTTCCTTCAGAAGGGAAGGTAATTTGAGTGGTTGCGTCGTTCACAGGAATGCCTAATCCATGTGCTAATAGATAGGGGCTTCCCATTTTTTCCATAGACTGCTGGTCTATATTCCATCCACCAAAATTTTCAAATTGTTCAGCTTCAAGAAATACGAATTCATTTGAATTGTTATGCCAATCAAAAGCCTTTGCCCCTGTTAAGCTGCTGGCAAGTAAAACAAGGCTAGTATTGCCAAGGGTGCCTATAAAATTGCGACGATTCATACGATTTAAATTATCAAATTAAAAATAGGGCATTTTGATTATTACATTTCGAGCTTTCAATGATTCGATTTTAACTACTTCTTGCTGTGAATGATTAAATTCAATCTTTTAATAAGTTGGGTTTGAAATGTAAGTATATTTTAGTTTAGAATTCATGTAAGTCAAACTTAATAATTATGCAAATACGCCGGACAATATGTTTTGTTTTGATTTTCCAGTTATCCTGTTTTATCGGAATTTGCCAAAATCATATGCTGGATGCATATAATGTAAAATGGACAACCCAAAGTAATAACGCATCTGAGTCCATGCCTTGTGGTGGCGGTGATATTGGCCTTAATGTTTGGGTAGAAAAAGGAGATGTTTTATTTTATATGTCTCGCAGTGGTGCTTTTGATGAAAATAATGTATTTCCTAAATTTGGAAGAACACGGATAAAGATACTGCCTAATCCTTTTGAAGGAGGTGAATTTTTACAAGAGTTAAAATTAAGAGATGGGTATGTATTAATTACAGGAAAGAAAAATAAGTTACATGTTACTGTTAAAATATGGGTAGATGTATTTAATCCAGCAATTCACGTTACTGTAGAGAGTAATCAGTTGATACAGGTTGAGTCTATATATGAAAGTTGGCGCACAGAAAATTTACAATGGACAAATCCTTCTCAAACATGGGCAAGCCTTGGTTTTAGAGATGCGCCATTTAAAGCAACTATTTTTGCAGACTCCATTCAGTTTCAAAAAAATGATATTTTATTTTATCATCAAAATAGGGATAGTACGCTTTTTGATGCAACTGTAAAACAGCAAGGATTAGAAGCTATTAAAAATGAACTTTGGAATCCGCTCAAGGCTTTAACATTTGGCGGAAAAATGACAGGTAATAATTTTGTAGCTGCAGGGACAGTTTCAGGAATTTATGCTAATACTACGTATAAAGGCTGGAAAATAAGAAGCAAGAGTTCCTCCAAAAAACATGATGTAAATATTTTATTGCATATAGATCAGGCAGCCTATTTAGAAACTTGGAAAACCGGTTTGTATCAAATTGAAGAGCGTGCTTTTAAAGAATATGATAATGGGTCTATAGCGTCAAAAAAATGGTGGAATGCTTTTTGGGATAGGAGTTATATCATTATAGATTCTAGTCAAAGAGATACATCTAACACGCAATGGAAAATAGGTCAAAATTATCAATTGTTCAGATATCAACTTGGATGCAATGCGTATGGTAAATATCCTACAAAATTTAATGGAGGATTGTTTACGTTTGATCCAGTTTATATCGATAAAAACCTCCCCTTTACGCCAGATCACAGAAATTGGGGCGGGGGTACATTTACGGCTCAAAATCAACGTCTTGTTTATTACCCAATGTTTAAGTCTGGGGATTTTGATATGCTGCCTTCGCAATTAGACTTTTATACACGCGCGTTAAAAAATGCAGCATTGAGAACTCGATTTTATTGGGGCCATGAAGGAGCGTCATTTACTGAACAACTAGAACAGTTTGGTTTACCATTAGCCACTTCTTATGGTTGGAATAGACCTTTGAAATTTGATAAAGGTGTTGAGTATAATTATTGGTTAGAATATTTATGGGACACCCAGCTTGAATTTTGTTTTATGATGCTAGATTTACAAAAGTATGCAGCAAAAGACATTTCGAATTATATCCCATTTATTGAAAGCTGCCTTACCTTTTTTGAATCCCATTATGAGTATGAAGCGCTTTCAAGAGGCCGGCAAGCATTGGATGGTGATGGTAAGCTAATCCTGTATCCTAGTTCAGGTGCAGAAACGTACAAAATGGCATACAATTCAACTTCTACCATTGCTGGACTTACAGCAGTGCTAACAAAACTAATTGAATTGCCGGCACCATATCTTTCTGCAGAGAAAAAAGCGCACTGGGCAAAAATGTTGACTAAAATACCTGCTATTGCGTTTCGAGAAAAAGAGGGCTACAAAACTATTGCGCCAGCATGGACTTGGGCAAGAATCAACAATCAAGAAATCCCGCAACTGTATCCTGTTTTTCCATTTAGCTTATATGGTATTGGTTTGCCAAATTTAGATATAGCTATTAATACCTGGAAGTATGGTACTGATGTTCCAATTCAAAAAAATTATATTAGTTGGCATCAAGATGCAATTTTTTGTGCAAGATTAGGATTGACAGCAGAAGCTATGGATTTGACAATAAAGAAATTCAAAGATGCCGAGCGTAGATTTCCTACATTTTGGGGACCCGGTCACGACTGGGTGCCAGACCATAACTGGGGCGGAAGTGCTATGGTGGGTTTGCAAGAGATGCTTATGCAAACTGTAGATAAAACTATATACCTAATGCCTGCTTGGCCTAAACACTGGGATGTCAAATTTAAATTACATGCCCCACATAATACCATTATTGAAGGACAACTTAAAAATGGCAAATTAGAAAATTTATTGGTAACACCTAAGTCTCGATTTAATGATGTTGTTATCATGCTAAAATAAATACTTATGAATATTGATAAAATGAAGTACTTCAGATTTTGTTTTTTATTTTTTCAATTGATTGTGTGTAGTCAAACAATTGCACAAACACGAATTTTTACTATTGATTCAAACTACTTAGATCGCCATGATATAGTCTATAATACACCTGCCTATGAAGGGTTTGAGGGTTTTCCTCTTGGAAATGGTGATTTGGGTGGTATGATTTGGAATACAAATAGTGGGTATGAAATTCAAATAAATAAAAATGATTTGTTTGAAGCTAATAATGAAGAATCAAATGCTACATTACGTAATGGCGTCCGATTAAATATTGACCTTGGTGCCCCTGCAAATGATTGGTTGTATTTAAATGATTTTAAAGGTAAGCTGTCATTAAAAAATGCACAGGCTACTTTTGACTCGAAAACTCCGTTCATGCACAATCAGTTAAATACTTGGGTGTCTTCAGAAAAAAATTTGTGGTTTTTTGAGTTAAAAAGTGACGCAAAAGAATGGTTAAAGGCAGGCACAAAAATGCGCATATCTCTTGATCGATGGGGTAGTAGAACATTTCCAGGTTGGTACGGTCATTTTTCAAAAGATACAAAAAGTGGATTGAGCAACTCAAAAACTTATATTAAGGGTAGCGATATTATTCTTGAAGTAACATATAAAAATTTAAAATTTGCTGTTGCTTGTAGGGTTTTAGGTGAAGAATCGGTTGCATCTATTGTTAGTGACAATAAACTAGAGATAGCGTCTAAGCGATTGGCATCCAATCGAAACATATCTGTTATTGTTTCATTTGTGACTTCATATGAATCTCAAAATCCTGTAGTAGATGCGCTAGCACTTTTGCAAAAGATAGAACAAAAAAATATTACACAACAAAAATTGGCGCATCAAAAAGTTTGGCATAATTTCTGGAAACAATCTTTTGTTCACTTGTCAAATGATTATATAGAAAACACATATTATCTCAGGCGTTACTTGATGGCTAGTTCTTCTAGAGGAAAGTTTCCTGTAGTATTTAATGGTGGATTATGGAATTGGAATCATGACGTTCGTAATTGGGTGACACCGCATCATTGGAATACCCAACAACAATATTGGGGACTTGCCGCTCAAAATGATTGTGAGTTGATGTTACCTTATTTAAATACTTATTTTGATTTGATGCCTTACGCAAAAAAGTTTGCAGCGCAACGAGGCGCTCAAGATGCACTATTGTGGGCTGAGCCTCATGATTTTTTTGGGAGTATGACATTTTGGGAACGCGGGGACATGATCAATAACTTTACACCAGCTAGTCAAATCGCTAGTTTATTTTGGGAATATTATCAATTTACTGCCGATACCTCATTTTTACGCCAAAAAGGCTACCCATTTATGAAAGGTTCGGCAGCATTTTATTTGCAAAAACTTAAGTGGGATAGTGTAAAGCAACAATATTATATTTTCCCTTCTCAAGCTTATGAAAGTCCAAGAACCAATCAATTGCTGAATCCTATCACAGATAGGAATATGATTATTTCAAATTTTAGTAATTGTATACGAGCGGCTCAAATACTTGATATTGATTCAAAAAAAGTAATACAATGGCAACATGTTTTGGACCACATGTGGGATATACCATATCGAAACTTGCCTGTTATTGGTGAAGTAATTGATTTGGCTTGGTATCCCGACAGTAGTTTATTTCCAAAGATAAATGACCATGGAAAATGGCTGAATGCAATGAGTCAAAACACATCTATCGTTTTTCCTGCTGGCATTTTGGGAATCGATCAAAAAAATACGCGGGCATTTAATGCTGTTTCTAACATTATTTACAATCATTCACCATCTGTAAATGCTATTACACCAGATCCAATTGTTGCTGCAAGAATTGGACTTGGATCAGAGGTTTTGAAAATGATGGAAAATGGTATACGTCGTTTACAGCATTTTCCACAAGGATTGTTTTATAATATAGATCATTGGTATAATTTATCCAGATATAAAGACTCACTTTCTGCGCCAGATATTAATGCGCAAAGAGACTACATTTATGACGAAAGATCTCAATATCCCAATAAGCTACCTGCAAAACCATTTATTCAGTCTGGTTTAGAGCCGCAAAGTATTTATGGCGCTGCTGTTAATGAAATGCTGATGCAAAGTAATGAGGGGAAGATTAGAATTTTCCCAGCAATACCTTCAAATTGGCCAGCAGCTTTTACCTTACTAGCTAGGGGCGCTTTTTTAGTTTCTGCCGAAATAAAAAAAGATGGAACAGTTCCAGCTGTATTTATTGAAAGTAAAAAAGGGGGTGAGTGTAAGTTGGTTAATCCATGGTTAGGTCAAGATGTATCGGTTGTAGAATATGGAAATATTGGTATGCCTGTAGTATTCAAGGTTTCTACTGATCAAATTATTTCTTTTGTCACAAGGCCAAATAAATCTTATTTAATAGCACCAAAGAATAGTGTAGATAAAATCAATGTAACCCATTATTTTTCAACCCCCAATCAAGCTCCAAAAATATTTTTTGAAGCTACTTTGGGCAAAGAGAGAAATTTTTAAGGATTTATTATCTTTTTAACAAAAGTGGGATAGCGATATTCATGGAATGCGCTCTGTTATCAATACCCATTGCCCCGAAAAGATAAATTGGTATTCCATTTTCGATAAGTAAGCATGGTCTTTCTAGTTTGTCATCCAATTTCGTACCAGTTTCATCAAATATTTCTTTTCCAATTACCATTGGATATGTTGTAGGCTTCCAGTTAATACCATCAGATGAAGATAGAAGTGCTAACGCCCCAGAAACGCCTGTAAATTTCCCAATAACATCTCGCACGATGGCATAATTGATACCTTTATAGTTCCAAATAAACGGGTCTTCTGCAATCATCCAAGCGTCTTTATAAGAACTATTTTTTTCTTCAAATATGGGAGAATCATTTTTGATAAATGGACCAGTTGCAGCCGAGGAAAAAGCTACGCCAAAACGAACTTTACCGCCCTGGTATTTACCATTTTTCTCTACTTGCTTATACACCATTATAAATCTTCCGTTTTGATCAATTGTAACGGCGGGATTTGAAACTAGCATTGCATCAGGAGCAGTTGAATCTGGGCTTGCCTCTAATATTGGTTTATCATAACGCGTCCATTGGTCTAACGGATTATCTGCTATTGCTACACCAATGCGCTGATTGTTTCTGTAATTATACCAAGCAGGGGAGTATGCAAAATTTGGTGTTATAGGGGCAGATCCTGTTGTGCCCATGTAGTATAAGTAATATTTTCCTTGATGTATGATAACTGTAGGGTTATGGGTGCAAACGCCATCCCAATATTTTTTATCTCTCTTATTAAAAATTACTTTTACGTGGCTATACGGTCCTTCTGGTTTTTCAGAAAATGCCAATGCTATTTCAGAATCTGTAATCCAAGCTTCATGCCCTTTGGCTTTAGGCCACCTGCTATAAAACATATAATACCCAATTTTAGGTGCTTTAACCACCGAGCCGCACCAAATATTGTAAGCACTATCTAAAAACTTATTTTTTAATGGGAGTGGTTGAATCATCGAACTGATATTAAGCCGCTCTATGTTCCTCAGATTTTCTGTCTTATCTTGTCTAGTTAATTGGGCAGTAGTTTTATAGCTAAAAATGGCCATTAAAAAACAAATTATAGCCACTCTCTGTATTTTTAACCCCATTTGTTTAAATTTTTAGTTCGAAAGTATGGTTTTATTTATTTAAAAATACAGCTTTGTATATTTGTACAGGCACGATTGATTTTATGAAAAAGAAAGCTTTATTCATTATACAACTATGTTTAACATTTGGCAGCATTGCCCAAGCACAAAAACATTTCGTGTATAAACCAATTCTTAAATTTACGCCTCAAAAATTGGACAGTTTAAAATACAGTCCTGTCAATATTTTAGCGCCCAACCATTATGTTAAAGGCCTTGCGTTTTTTTGCAAGCAAGAATGGCAATTTGAAAAGCGCACAAAAATACCTTTCCGTTTTAGGTTAGGTAGTTTAGATTACGTTAATAAATTAGAAGGAAAGAAGTAGTTTAATACAGTGCAAATGTTTTAATCATTGGTGCGCTTGTTGCTTCTTTAATGATAAGCCTTACAGCTGTTGCCTTTAAGGGCGTATCCAATAGTCCAATGTATTTGTGCCCAATACAAGAGCCCTCTTTAATTATTTTCCACTCGCCATTTATGTTCGCTTCAATTACAAAAGACCTAACACGTTCGCCTTCTTGAATGTTTTCTTGGATGACTATTTTGCTAAAAAATTTTTGAGACGAAATGTTAATGGTATAATCTTTTTGTTGAGGCTTTAAGGAAGCTACAGGTGTTTTAAATACTTTTTTAATGCTATCGCCCCAGGCTGTAAGCATTGCAACATCTGCATTTGGAATAAGACCTCTATTGTCTGGTGTAATGCCAAGTATTAGTGTAGAATTGTGCCCCACCGACCCGTAATACATCTTCATCATTTTATCGAGTGGGTTTACATGATGGTCTTCGTTAGGATTCCAGAACCAATCATGTCCACCTTTGTGGCCACGTAATGGCGCATCACTCATGGCAGGCATCCAAAATTTGCCAGCAGGGTCGCCAGTTTTAAGCAGTGCAAAATTGTTTGCAAAAATGGTTTCTTGTTTTACCGCATGCGAAAACACAAAAGGGAATGTAGACCATGAAGGGTAGGGTACTGTTCCAGACTCGGAGCCACCCCATCTAAAGTCGGCCTTTTGTGCGTTATGGTAAAAAAGACAATTGGGTTGATACTTTGTAACAATGGGTAAAATGTTGGGTCCATTTTTTGAAGGATCATCGGCGCCGCCATCAAACCAAATCATAAATAATTTGCCATAACGTGTGCAAAGTTCAGTTACCATTTGTTCACACATATTTTTATAAGCCGCTTGTCTGCGTTTTACAAATTCACTAGTTCCTTCAATTTTAAAATCATGCACACCTAAATATGAATTCCATCGGATGCCTACATAAATGCCCGGCTCAACGCCATATTTACGACAAGAGTTTACAAAATCACGAACAATATCACCTTTACCATTTTGAAATTTGATCGCTTTCATGCAGTAAGGGTTTGCATCACTTTGGTAAAGGGCAAATCCTGTTTCATGCGTAACAGTGAGTACTGCAAATTTGGCACCACCTGCTTTAGCAGCTTGTATCCACTGGTCTGTATTTAACTGTGTTGGGTTAAAAATATTAGCGTTATTAAAAGGTGTGATTCTATTTTGCGCCTGGTTGTAGGGCGTACCCTGAAACACCGGCAAATCATAAGAAATGAGGACACCTACTTCTGCTCTTTGCCAAGCTAGTTGAGGAGCAGTGGGTTTTGGCATTTCGCTCTGTGCAACTTGTGCGCTAGTAGCAGAGCTAATGAATAAGGCAATTAAAATCCAATATTTTTTAAACATAGGTTTTGTTTAAGGTCTTTGTCTGATTTTAAATATACCTCTATTTTGAAAAACCTGGTTATCGGAGCGCATATATAAAGTAAGGGTAGAAGAACTGTTGTTGCTTACTTGCGATGTTCTATTAATATAAAACGTTCGGTTATCTTTTGAAGACAAATACGATTGCATGGTATTTTGATTTTCAAAATTAATAATTGCACTATCAACAGAAGTGCCTGTTACGGCAACATCTGCTAAAAATACAACCTCGTATTGCCCTGGTTTAGTAATAAAATTATTGAGGTTGAGCGTGATGGTGTCTTTGTTGTTTTTAAATGTTTTGGTATCCCATGTACCACAAATAGCCCAGTCGTTGGTTTCGGTGGGAGCTGGCGAATAGGTGTAGTTTGTTACGTGATAGGCTTTAAGGGAACGTAGTAATGGTGTGTCTGCAAAACTGGGGATTGTAAGTTTTATGGTAGTTACATTCGTTGTAGCAAAAGCATCAATTTTTTTTCGACCCACCGATGAACCTTGTGCGAGTGTTATCCAACCATTGTTTGTTTTGCCTTCTATTTTGTAATGTCGTATGCGGTGCCCCATGCGGTAATCTTCTTCAATAACTATATGGTTAATGGGTGTAGAGGTTGTAAAGTCAATTGTAAAAACAGCGCCTTTTTTGTTTGTTATTTGCTGTACGGGTTTAGCAAACCGGCGTTCAATTTCATCACCCAATGCTTTGTAGGCTGCTTGATCTCCTACTGTTATTTTACCCGTGGTATCTGGTGATGCGTTTAACAGCATAACGCCTCCATACCCCGCCGATTTGTAGTACATGTCTAGTAGATTTTGCTGCGACTTTCTCTTTTTTTCGTTGGTCGGGTTCCAAAACCAATTATGGTTGTAAAGGGGCGCATCAGCCTCAAGCGGCGCCCATACATCTCCGTTAGGATCATCGTCGTACTGTGTGGCTACACCGCTTTGTAGGGCCTTTTTTGTAACAGTGTTCCATGCTGGATAGGCAAGCATGCCAGATTCGGTACCTGGCCATCTAATAGATGCTTTTTTACTCTGAAAAATAACCGACTTGCTAGCGTGTTTGGTTAAAATATCATCAATGTCTATAATGCAGTTGCCATCAAACCAAACTTCTAACATGGGGCCATATTTGGTAAGTACTTCTGTGAGTTGTTGTCTAAAAACTTTATTGTAAGCGTCTTGTAAAGAAGGGTCGGTTGTTTTTCCGCCACTTCCAATGCCGGCTCCATATTTTACATCTCCCGGATAAATATAAATGCCCAAGTTGAGTCCATATTTTTTGCAAGAGGCTGCAACATCTGCGAGCAAATCGCCTTTGCCATTTTTCCACGGAATATTTTTTACACTATAATCGGTGGTATTTGTTTGCCACCAACAAAATCCACCTACGTGTTTGGCAACAAAAATAATTTGTTTAGCTCCCCAAGACTTTGCTACCCTGCACCATTCGTCAGTGTCTAAGTTTGTAGGATTGATTCTTGACATATCAAACTTGCCTGTTTCGTCGTACTCACTTCCAAGCCAAGTAGCTACGCCAAAATGAATAAACATAATTCTTTCTTGTTCCTGCCACTTGTATTGGACAGCAGATGGTTTAGCGAGCGGTGTTTTTTGCGCAAAACCAAAACTGGTACTGCAAAGTGTAATAAGAATGAGCAGATAATATTTCATTTAAATAATTTTTGACCTACGTTAAAATGATAGTGGTGTATTGGTATTTACCGTTTCAAGTTTTCCGTTACAATAAATACTTGCTTGCTTTTGTGTGCTAGACTTAATGTACAAGCTGGTTACCCGTCCTTTATTCCATTTCATGTCAATTTCATAATTGCCTCTTGCTTTAAGGCCATTAACAGCTCCTGCGTTCCAAGCCTTTGAAATAGCGGGTAAAAGTTCTATATAACCTGAATGAGATTGAACGAGCATTTCAGCTACTGCTGCAGCACCTCCAAAGTTTCCATCTATTTGAAAAGGAGGATGTGCATCTAATAGATTTGGATACGTGCCACCCATATTGTTGTAATTTTCCTTGGTTTCATCGGGTGGAACAAACTTTAAAAGTTCACGGTACATTTTGTAGGCGTGTTCTCCGTCTTTTAGTCTTGCCCATAAATTAATACGCCAACCTTTAGACCAGCCAGTGGTTTCATCACCTTTAATCTCTAGTGTTTTTTTAGCAGCCATCGCAATATCGGGTGTTTGCGTAAGCGTCACATGTGTGCCCGGATATAAGCCATATAAATGACTTTGGTGCCTATGCGTAGGCTCCACATCCTGCCAATCGTAATACCATTCTTGTAAATTTCCGGCTTTGCCTACTTGGTAGGGATGTAATTTATCGAGCGCTGCTTTTATATTTTTTGAAAAGTCAAGATCATTTTTAAGCACATCCTGCGCTGCAATAATTCCTAAAAATAATTCACGAATCATGGCAAGGTCTGCAGTACCACCATATAAAGTGCTACCCTTAAAACCTGTTGGGGTAATAAAATAATTTTCTGGAGAAGTAGAAGGAGAAGTAATGAGTTTTCCGTTCTTGTCAGGGATCAGCCATGCCAAACAAAATTCCGCAGCACCCTTCATAACCGGATATTCTTTTTGTAGATAGCCGGTGTCTTGTGTAAATAAAAAATGTTCCCAAATATGTGCCGAAGCCCAAGTGCCACCCATTGGCCAATTGGCCCAACTAGGATCTCCGTCTCCAAAATTCCCTACCGGATTAGACATGGCCCATATATCTGAATTGTGGTGCGATACCCAGCCTGGCATATTGTAAAATGTTTTAGCAGTTGTTTTGCCGGTGACAGATAGATTTTTTAAAAACTGCAAAAACGGCATATGCATTTCTGATAAATTGGTGTTTTCTGCTAACCAATAATTTTCTTCGGCATTGATGTTCATGGTATAATTGCTAGACCATGGTGGTTGTAAATATGAATTCCAAATACCTTGTAAGTTGGCAGGAACACCGGGGGTTCTGGAACTACTAATTAAAAGGTAACGACCAAATTGAAAATATAAAGTTTCAAGGTAGGGGTCTGCTTCTCCTTTGGCGTAGCGTTGTAATCTTTCATTGGTAGGGAGTTGTGGAGCAGCAGCGCCATCTAATTGTAAAGCAACCCTGTCAAAATAATTTTGATAATCTTTGGTGTGTCTTTTTTTAATAGCGTCCCATCCTGTTTTAACTGCACTAGCAAGTTGGGTTTTTGCAATCGCCACCTGATCACGACCATTTGTGGCCGGATTTTTATCAAATCCATTAAAACTTGTTGCCATCGATACATAAATAGTTGTAGCTGTTGCATTTGAAATTTGAATACTGGAATCGGTATAGGTTATTTTACCATCATTAGATACTACTTGAATTTGTGTCGAAAAACGGGTTCCTTTTTTACTATCAAATACCACCGAATTAGGTTTTTTTCCTAAATAGTTAGGGTCGGCTTTAATGGGTGCGGTACCACTCACTTCTAAAACATTGTTTGCCGTTTTTGTTGTGTATTTAAGTAAAGATTCAAATGCGATACTATAGTTTAGTCCACCCTTTTGTTTTGACGTTAGTTTAATGGCAAAAATTTTATCGGGATGTGAAACCAGGTATTCTCTTTCGATGGTGTTGTTGCTCGATTCAATTTTAACAGCGGCTACAGCATCATGTATATTTAACTCACGGTAATAATTACTAATGAATGGATCATTGTTAAAGGTTAATAAAAGTGTACCGAGTGGTGCGTACGACTCCGAAAATTTACCTTGTAATTTTTTAATAAGCGTTTGCGCTTTTTTATAATTGTTGTCCGCTAAAGCTTCTCTAACGTCTGGCAAATGTTTGTATGCATTTGGATTCATATTGGCATTTACTGGTTCGCCAGACCATAGTGTTGCATCATTTAAATATATTTTATCGATAGAAATACCCCCAAATACGGTGGCTCCGTGCTGGCCGTTACCAAGTACTAAGGCTTCTTCAAAATATTTGGCAGGGCTTTCATACCATAATTTTAATGGCGCATTAATGGCTGCGTTAATGGCAGCGCTTGATGTTATGTTGGAAGCTCCTTTAGTTGTAGTAGTCGCTTTGTTGATTCCAGATTTCGCACCCGCTTTTGCTGGCTTTACAGTTGTTGGTTTTTTTTGAGCCAACCCTAAAAAAGTAGATGTTGTAAATAGGGTAAAGAGTATCGCTTTGCGTATCATATTCAGTGTTAAGTGATTAGAACTTGACTTAAAAGTAAAAATAAGTTCGCATAATTAATGAAATAAAACGAAGCTATGTTTTGTTATTTTCTTACATTTAATAAACCATCAAAAGCTTGTACATGAAGTACCTGACAAAGCTATCGGCGATCATTTTTACTCTTTTGCTCGTAAATACAACACGGGTGTTGGCGAGCTCGGTAGCATTTCAGGATACGCTTAAGGTAAATAAAGTATTACCCTTTGAAATGGATGGGGCTGGTAGCCATCCAAACTGGAATAATACGAGTTGGATAAACCTCATTCAACTCGATTCTAGTAGTTTGGATTATCCTTCAAAATTTAAAATATTGTATGCCGATAGTGGAGTGTATGTTTTGTTTTCTGGGCTTGATAAAAAAATAACCTCGCCGTATAAAAATGATTTTGAGGATTTATTTAGAGCCGATGTTTTTGAAGTTTTTTTTCATCCCGAACCTAGCACGCCCATTTATTTAGAGTATGAAATAAATGCCTACAACGCCGAGCTCGTGCTTCTTGTGCCACATTTAAACAAAAAAACATTTGGCTGGGCTCCCTGGAAATATACTGGCACCAAAAAAGTAATTAAAAAAGTACAGGTACACCAGCAAAACAACGAAATGCACAAGTGGACTGCCGAACTATACTTTCCATTTAAATTATTTATACCCTTACAAAATTTGGACGTAAAAAAAGGCACTTGTTGGAATGCCAATTTTTATAGACTTGATTACGACGACACAAAAATGATTAAATGGGCCTGGTCACCCATTGTAAAAAGCTTTCATGAATTTGAAAAGTACGGTGTTATCCAGTTCAACTAAATAAGATTTAGTTTTTTGGTTCCCGTTTATGCCAGTAGGATGCTAAAATAGATCCCGTGATATTCATAAACGGCCCAAACACAGCAGGCGCGAGTCCCATAGTGGCAGCTTTGCCTAATTTTTCGGCAAGGCCAGAAGCGAGTCCGCCATTTTGCATACCTACTTCGATTGCAATGGTCCTACAATCTTTTTCGCCCAGTTTAAATACGCGTCCAAACCAATAACCAAAAAGGTATCCCGAAGTGTTGTGTATAAACGATACTAAAATTAATAAAGGTCCAATGGTAAGTAAGCTTTTACTTCCAGCCGCTGTGATAACAATAATAATAGTGGCAATACCAAACATAGAAACAGAAGGCATGAGCTTGTCTAGCCAAGTTGTTTTTCCTTTGATATATTTATTAAATAAAAGTCCTAAAACAATAGGAACAATTACTATTTGCAAAATATGCACAAACATATCGCTGGCTTTAATTTCTATGAATTGTCCACCAAGTACTTTCATTAAAAAAGGCGTTAAAAAAGTAGCTAAAATGGTGCTTACACTTGTGAGGGTTACAGAAAGTGCAAGATTTGCCTTTGCTAAATAAGACATCACATTAGAAGCTAAACCACAGGGCATAGAGCCAATGAGTACAATACCAGCCGCAATTTCTGGTTCAAAATTAAATAAGGTAGCAAGTGCAAAACCCATCAATGGCATAAATGTAAAATGCCCAATGAGTCCAATGAATACTGCTTTTGGTTGTTCGGCTACGCGTTTAAAATCTTGTAAGCCTATTTCGGTACCCATACCAAACATGATAATTTGAATGAGTGGCGTAATGAGTCCTTTTAATTTAAATCCACCTATTTCAATAAAATATTGCGGATAGTTTAGGGTAATACAAACGCATGCTAAAATAACCATGGTAAAACTAAGACCTTGATAGGTTTTGGTATGTTTTACGCCCAAGCTTAATGATAAAAAACCAAGTGATATACATAAACCTAAAAAACTTGTTTGCTGCAAGGCATATAAAATACCCGTGAGTGCAAATAAGGCTAAGGAAATATAAAAGTATAGTTTGTAGTTTTTCATCTGTTTATTTTTTAAAGAAGCTTACCAGGTTCTTTTTTCTAAAAATTTTTCGAGTGAAGCTTTTGTGATTTGAGGTTCGTTGGGGTGCGCTACTATCCAGTTTAAAAAAGCGGTTTTAATGGTTTCATTCCACTGACTATCTATTTGTCCAGCAGTAAATGTTCCAGCCTTTAATACATCTTTTGAAAACCTGTCTCTCACCGCAATAAATTCGGCGGTAGCTACTACTTTTTCTGCCATGTGCGCAGGTATAAATAAAACGCCTTCTCTTTCTGAGAGTACGAGGTCGCCAGGTAGTACAACGGCTGCGCCAATTCTGATGGGGCTGTTAAGTCCAATGAGTACTACTTCTTCTAAAAAGGAAGGATGAAAATCCCTAACGTACGCGTTAAAGCCTTTGATTTGTGCAAGCCCCGATAAATCTCTTGCGGCGCCATCAAAAATAACACCATTGCCTGTTTTATTAAATATGGATGCGCCTAAGTTATCGCCAATGAGTGTGCCTTGCGCAATTTTTCCAAATGCTTCGGCAACATATACGTCTCCTTTTTGAAGTACTTGAATAGGCCATGCGTTGGTATTGCCAGTGCGACCTTCATTTTTTCCACGCTCTTTAATAAGGGCTTCTATATCGGGTCTAGTAGGGCTATAGCGCGCGGTAACAACCCTGCCTACAACAGGAACATTGTCATGCACCATTTTCCAATTACCTTCGAATTGATTTTTATAACCTTCGTTATAAAGTACTTGCCATGCTTCTTCGATACCAATTTTTTTGGCTCTTTCTATAATGGCATCAGGTATTTTAGGTCTACCATCTTCAAATCTTTCACCCTTCCACTGTGATGTCAGGTATATAAGTTCCGAAGCAGGAAACTGTTGCGCATTTGATATATAAAAGCAAGCAATAAGTAATAATAAGAGACCCGTTTTTTTCATACAATTTATTTTACAGCAGCTTCTAAAACTTCTTTTAAACGTTTAGCAACAATTACATCTTCACCTTCTTGCAATGACCATGCAGTCATGCCAATATTATCTTTTCCACCCACCGATTCGATAGATGGTGATCCGTTGCGAAGGTCTAGACGAAGTTGCTCGCCAGTTTTAGCAATTTTACTGTAGTCGAAACTGATGTTTAAAGTAGGGGTAACATTGCCAAGTACTGGAGTAGAAATTTTTGTTGTAACACCAGGAACCGAATCGGCAGCTGCTTGTATTTTTTTTATTCTTTCTAAAAAAACAAGGGCTTCTGCATCATGGTCAATTTTTACAAATTCTTCTACAGCAACCATCATGCCTAAAATTTCTTCTTTGTTTACTTTCATTCCTCTACCAATGGTTTCACCACGTGGAGGCATGGATAATCTTGCTGCTTTAATAAGGTCTTTTTTACCCATTAATAAACCCGCACTTTGTGGGCCACGGAGGGCTTTACCGCCAGAAATAGCAACAAAATCAAAACCCATTTCATTGAAGCGCCATAAGTTACTTACAGGTGGAACGTCTGCGGCGATATCAATAGTGGTAGGGATACCATATTTTTTTCCAATAGCTACCCACTCTTCGTGCTGAATTTGTCCTTTATCCGATTGCACATGCAAAAAGTGCATCGCTGCCGTGTTTGGATTGATGGCTTTAATTAATTCGTCGAGGGTTTCTACCATTACAATTTTAACACCCGTGTTGGTTAATGCCTGATTGTATCCAATGGCGTGTGATTTTTGACAAATCACTTCTGTTTTCATGCCCGTGCCTTCGAGTTTTGGAAGCTGCTTTACTTTTACAGGATCCATACCTGTTAATATGCCGGCCATACCAAGAGTTAATGCAGCAAATGCACCACTTGTTACAACAACTGCTTCGGCTCTTGTGATTTGAGCAAGTCTTTCACCTACTTTATCTTGTAAGTCGTCAAGCATGCAAAATTTATGCGAGGCTTGTCTGATAGCTTCTACTGTTGCAGGGCGCATGAGTGTTGCAGTCATAGCGGTATAAGTACCAGCTGCATTAATAAATGTGCGCACACCTAGTTCACTAAACAAGTCGCGTTTTTTAGCCACTTCGAGTGGTGTTGATTTTGGTGCCGCATTGGCAAGTCCACTGGCAATAGCACCACCAGCAAGCGGTGAAATTGAAATATATTTGATGAGGTCTCTGCGTTTCATAGTTTTTTTGTTTTAATTAGTTTGCAATTGCAATACAATCCATTTCTACAAGTGAATTACCCGGTACGCCACCATAAGTAGCTACTGTTGTTCTTACAGGCGGGTTGGCCCCAAAGCGACCTTTGTATACTTCGTTCATTTGCTTGTAATCATTTAAATCGGCGAGGTATACATTTACTTTTAAAACTTTTTCCATAGAGGATCCAGCTTTAATCAGTTCTTTTTCCAATTCTTTTAATACATGATCGGTGTGTGCTTTGATGTCACCTTCAAAGTGCGCACCTTTTCCAGCTACAAAAACCATTCCTCCAAATTTTGTAGAACCTGAAAAAAGTGGAACGTCCTGATCGTACTGTACATTAAATACTTCTTTTTGTGGAGCTGCATCACTGTTATTACTAGCAGCATTTGCAGCTATTGTTGTGCCTGTAACACCCAGTAGGCCTGCAAACATTTTTCTGAAAATGGAGCGGCGGTTGTTTGTTTTCATAGCGGTTTATTTTGTTTTTTAAAAATTTATTTTACTTTTTATTTGAGTTCAACAATCATTTCTATTTCTACCGAAATATTATTAGGTAATGCAGCTACACCAAGGGCAGATCTTGCATGCTTTCCTCTCTCTCCAAAAATTTCTACCATTAAATTAGAAAATCCATTCATCACTTGTGGTTGCTGCGTAAAATTGGGCTCCGAGTTTACAAGTCCTAATACTTTTACAATGCGTTTTACTTTATTTAAATCACCGATATAGGCTTTTAAAGTAGAGATCATTGAAATGCCCGTGAGTCTTGCCGCTAGTTGGCCTTCTTCGATGGTTACATCTTTACCTAAATGACCAAACATTTGACCCCCACCTGGTTTATCTGGTCCATGACCCGATAAATATACCAGGTTGCCTACCTGCACTTGTTTTACATAATTGGCAATAGGAGGTACCACAGGAATTAATTGAATGTTTAATTGTTTGATGCGTTCTTCGGGATTAACCTCCATGGGCTCGTTACTAAATACCAAACAAACTGGGCCGCTTACCGCCATGTCCTGATTGGTGTTGGTTAGTTTTCCGGTGTTGTCATCAAAAGAAAATATTTGCACTTTATCTTCGCTTTGACTCGCTACAAAAACAAAGTTTCCATTGGGTGAAAAGCTAAAATTCCGAGGCCTTTGCGCTACTGGCTGATGGTACATTTTGGTAAGCTTGCCATCTGCTTCAATTTTAAAAACCGTTAACTGCTCGCTCGTAACACGGTTGGTGGTAATAAGCCATTTACCACTAGGTGAAATATGAATATCGCCACTTCCTTTTGTAGCAGTTGTTTTTGCAGTATCGGCTGTAATGGTTTGTATTTTTTCTAGCGTATTAGCACGAATAGAAAACACATCAACAGTACCCGATAATTCATTGATTAAATAACCGTGTGTGCCACTATTATTAAAGGTAAAATGCCTTGGGCCGTTGCCGGGTGTGATGGATACACTGGTGTACTTTTCATCGAGTAAACCATCTGCATAAATTTTATGCATGTAAATTTTATCGGCACCTAAATCTGTAACCAATAACTGGGTATGGTCAGGTGTTAAAACAACATTGTGTGCATGCGAAGCTTCTTGTCTTGCTTTATGAATGCTAGATCCACTGTAATTTATTTCTTGTGCAATGGGTAGCAGTGCTCCATTATCTAGCGTTTTAAAAACACTGACACTACCAGAGGTATAATTAGCCGTGTAAACGGTTTTACTTTCGGGCCTAGATACAATAAAGCAAGGGGCTGCACCTTTGATAGGCTCTTGATTTAGTTTTTGAAATTGATTGCTTGCATCTAATTGATACGCACTTACAAAAGAAGCGTCTTTGCCGCCTTCCGTTACAGTATACATTGATTTTCCATTATTTGCTAATGTCAAATAAGAAGCATTTGCATTTTCTTTTGTATACAACAACTTAGGCTTCCCGGTAACTGCATTAACGGCATATACTTCAATACCGGGGTTTCCTTTTTTAGTATAGGAGCCCACAATGAGCTGGTGCTGGGCAGTATCAGGCGCAAAAAAATGTAGGATATTACTAACAAGTAGTGTAGCAATCATGTTCATGGCAATCGGTTATAATTTGAATGAGAAATTAATCAAATAATGTCAAAAAAGGATTTCTATTCACCTATAATTTATGCACTTTCCTCGTTTTTTTATAAATTACATACAATCCTCAATTAAACTTTCAATGTATGAATAAGAACCTACTCATTATTACCTTGTTTGTGGCCCTATCGCTTCAGTTGAAAGCTCAGGCTCCTGCTAGTTTTGATGTACTTGTCAAGGGTGGTCATGTAATTGATCCTAAAAATGGTATTGATGCTGTAATGGACATTGCCATTAAGGCGGGTAAAATATTTAAAGTTGGAAGAAACTTACCTGTTTCAGAAGCCAAGCAAGTAGTAGATGCTACCGGATTAAAAGTAGTACCTGGTATTATTGATATGCATGCACACGTTTTTGCAGGCACGCAGCCAGATCATTATTTAAGTGATGGATTAAGTGCGCTCATGCCCGATGGTTATACATTTAGAGTAGGTGTTACCACCGTGGTAGATTGTGGTGGTGCTGGATGGAAAAATTTTGCAACCTTCAAAAAAAATGTAATTGATATTTCTCAAACAAGGGTACTCTCTTTTTTAAATATTGTAGGAGAAGGGATGCGCGGTGGAAATTATGAGCAGGACATTGCAGACATGAATCCAAAACTTTCAGCAAATACCGCTAAGCAGTACAAAGATTATATAGTTGGTTTTAAACTGGCGCATTTTAACGGCGCCGATTGGACGCCTACAACGCGCGCAGTAGAAGCGGGCAAACTCGCTGAACTACCTGTTATTATTGACTTTGGTGGCTCTCAACCCAATTTATCAATTCAAGAATTATTTTTCAAACACCTTCGTCCAGGTGATATTTATACCCATACCTATGCTGCATTAAATGGCGCTAGAGAAGAAATTGTTGACGCCAATAATACCTTAAAACCTTTTGTGTTAGAAGCACAAAAAAGAGGTATCATTTTTGATGTTGGTTATGGTGGTGCGAGTTTTAATTATACACAAGCGATACCTGCAATAAAAGCAGGATTGTTTCCTAACACCATTAGTACCGATTTGCATACCGGTAGCATGAACAGTTCAATGAAAGATCAATTAAGTGTGATGTCTAAATTTATGAATTTAGGTATGCCTCTTTTTGAAGTAATAAAAGCAAGTACATGGAAGCCCGCACAAGTAATTAATAGAACCAACCTAGGTCATTTAACAGAAGGTGCAGAAGCAGACATTGCCATTTTAAATATCAGAAAAGGAAACTTTGGTTTCTACGATAAAACAGGATACAAAGTAAATGGCACCGAAAAATTTGAATGCGAACTCACTATCAAAGGCGGTAAAGTGGTATACGATTTAAATGGTTTGGCAAATCCTATTTACGTAAAGTAGCCGCTGCATTTAATTTGGCTTCGGCCTCTTTTTGTAACTGCATTTCTTTTCGTTTTAAGAGCCTAAGTCGTTGGCGTACAATGGTTACAGAGGTTTTAGAAATTGAGTCTGCGTTGTTCCCGAAATTTTGCCTGATATAGGTAAGGATACTTGCTATATCTCTATCTGGTAGTTGCGAAAATTTAGGCATCGCTCCATGAAATGGTTGCCCGTTAATTTTTATAGGTCCTTCAAGTCCTTTTAATAATACGCCAATAAGGGTATCCTTATTACCATTTACCCAATCGGTTTTTGCAATGGATGGAAATCTAATACCATCGCCTTGCCCGTTTTGTTGATGACAAACACGGCAGTTTATTTGGTATAGTTTTTCGCCACCTAATACTACTTTATCTTTTTCTAAATTATCTTTTACGATGTCCGGATTTTTTACATAGGTTCTGTTTTCTCTAGCTTTCATTGGCGCTAGATTTTTTTCAGAAAAATTTTCTTTATTTCCTTTGTATTGAATTTTCCAAATCTTCCCTTTTTTAGAATCCGAAATATACAGTGAACCGTCAGGTCCTTGTGCAAGTCCCATGGGGCGGTGCTTACTATCACTGGTATTTACAAGTGTATCTTTTCCAGTGAAACCATCGGCAAATACTTCCCATTTTTGAGGCTTGCCATTTATAAACGGAACAAACGCTACAATATAACCTGCCTGCGGATATGGGGCACGAATGGTAGATCCGTGAAAGGCAATAAATGCGCCATTTTTATAGCGCGCAGGAAACTGATCGCCAGTATAAAAAAGTAGATCGTTGGGTGCGTAATGGCCCGGAAAGCCTACAATGGGTGTTTCAATATTTTTATCTGTGTTTTCGAGTATGCCATCGCCACCATACTCAGGGTTCACCATTACCTTACCCTTCATTTGATCAAAATAATAATAAGGCCAACCTGCATTGGCACCCGGCTTTAATTTATAAAAAGCTTCGGAAGGTAAAACAGCACTCTGCCATTCGTTGTAAAATTGTGGCCAGCTACTAGAAAGTCCATCTCTGCCGTGCCCTACACAATACAAAGTGTTATCCTGAGTATTCCATGTCATGGCAACAAGGCTTCGTAAACCTGTTGCAACTTTAATACCATCGGTGGTTCTAAATTGATTGAGTTTATTTTCATCAAACATCCAAACACCTGCATTAGAATCTAAAATAGGGCAGGGCTTCATGCCCGGTGATCCTGGCAATCTATTTTCTACTTGGCAAGCATCGGAAGGAGCGCCAAAAGGAACAAAAATATGTCCCTTGCCATCAAAGGCTAGTGGTTTACCATCATGCTCGCGTGGTTGTCCGCTATCAATTACTATAAACTCTGCCTTGCTAGAAGGCACCATTTCACCCTTCTTTAATTTATAACGGTACACCAGCATTTCTGAACTGGTATATAAGTATCCGTTATGAATGCGCATGCCAGTGGCGTATGCACCTTCACTAGCGATGGGTCCAAAATTTTTAATGATATCGGCGCGGCCATCATTGTTTTCGTCTCTTAAAACATAGTTCATGCCTCCCTCAATGGGCTTATTGGCTTTCACATAAATATCTCCATTGTCATTTACTGCCAAATGCCTAGCCCTGCCCGGTAAACTATCTACCACCACAGTGGCTTCAAAACCATCTGGTAAAAATAGGCCACCATTTTTTTCACGCAAGCAACTGGTGCAAACCATTGCAATCAGGCATAGTGCCATGAAATAGCGGGGTTGTAACCTTGTAAATGGCATACTTTTGTTTTCTTAAATATACTATTTTTCAATAAAAAAGTTATGACCATGATTAAAATATATATCCTTGGTGTCGTGATACTCGTATTGGCCGTTTTATTTAACGGTTTGGCCGCCAAACTCAGTTTAGTGAGCTGGTACGACTTTTTAAACCGGGCTATTGCATCAGGATCTAAAGTGTGGCAAACGCTGCGCCTGGTAGATATGTTATGGCTATTTTTTTTTTTTTTTTTGTTACTGGGCCTCGCCTGTAAGCTAGCTATGTTAATTGCGAAATAATATTAGCAGGAGTTAGATTTTTATAAAAATAAAGGCCGCCCCTCGGGCGGCCTTTGTGCGGCAAAATTTTTTTCGAACCTCTCTATTTTTTAGAAGACTTCAAAGTATATCCAATAGATAAACTAATCACGTTGTTTTTCCAGCTAGTGGCACTAGGTGCGATATCTGTTAAGCTCACTAAACTGTTAGCGCTTACAAAAATGCCAGACTTAGTTTGGTAGCCTACTAAAAAATTTAAGCCAAGATCCGCTCTTGTAAAATTCTTATCACTCCCAAATTCAAAATCATAATTTTCGGTAGGATCGTCGTGTGCATCTAATTTTCCTGACAGGTTATAGCCAAGGTTTAAACCAGTTCCAGCAAACAATCCTTTTTTACTGGTAACCACAACATTTAAAGGAATATCAATGGCTGTAAATTTATATTTATCGCCATGTCCATCATGCGCCACACTTACACCTTTGGTTCCAAGGTTCAAACCTGTTTGAAATGCAAACTTTTTATTCATGGGAACATTCAGTACAGTTCCAATATGAAAGCCAGATAAGGTTTTACCATCAGCAGTAATATCAGCGTCATTTGACTTTACACTAGCAGCATTGTAACCTGCTTTTACTCCAAAACTAACTTGCGCAAATGTTGCACTAGAAATTAAAATGCTCAATAAAAAAATAATACTCTTTTTCATGGTTTTGTTTTTACTTAATAATGATTGGTAAGTTTAATTGAATGTCACTATGACCTACGTTAGGGCCGTCGTTAGGGCCTTTTAAAGCCGTTTTGTGCATGAGTTTAAATAATAAACTGCCGTTACCTGCACTTGCTGTTTGCCAAGTACTTAAAAATCCAATAGGGTATCCGTTTTTATCCTTGTCTGTTTTTTGAATTGTTACAGATACACCTGAAGGAATAAAATAAAACTCGTGTGAAGTGGCTTGCATTAAAACGGTGGCACTTACATCTTTAATAACGCCATTTGCAATATTGTAAATTTTTACAGTTACATTATATTGTTTGTTGCTATTGATTTTAATAGTGTCTATTCGGGAAGGAGGATTTCCGCCATCGCCATCTGGATCTTCGATCACAAAATTTGTTGTAGCGCCACCCGTTTCTGCAAATATGAGTTCTATTTTATTAATCGCTTCGTGCTCATTTTCGTCATTGGGGTTGCTTACTTCTTTAGAGCAGCTACCCAATAGGATCATGAAAACAGCGCATATAGCACCTAGTTTTATTTGTTTCATAATTTTAATTTAATTCTGAGGTTAATAGATCTACCTGGTTCGTCATTAAAATACCTAAACCTGTTCATATAGTCTCTGTAGGTTTGGTTGAGTAAATTAACAACCGTTAATCCTACACTGATTTGCCTTTTCCCAACTGCTACATCGCTACTAAAATCGAGGTTTAGAAGGCTGTATGCATTTGGTGGTGGAATATAATCGAGTATACTAACAGGAATTCTAGTTTGTTGCATGATGTGCAAGTAGCGTAATTCAATAGCAGCGTTTTGTAGTAATTTATTGGCAAAAGAATAGGTAATATCTCCTTCAATTCTGTTGGAAGGCATTTGAATGATCCATTCTTTGGTATCACTATTTTTTGCCCACAAAAGTGCCGTTTTAGCACCTGCCATAAAAGAGCGGTTTATTGTTTTGTGTACACTAAAATCGATCCCTCTTAAAACAGCGTTGCTCTGAACATACCTAAAAGTTGGATAAGCACCTCTTAGTGTTAAAGTGGCCGGAACAGATGGTATTAGGTTAATAAAATCAGTAATGAAATTATTATAAACACTAAAATCAAACTGCCAGCTACTATCAGATTGATATTTTAACTGCGTAGAAAAGTTTAAGGCTTTTTCACTTCTAAGATTTCCATTACCAATTTCAAAACTTGATGTTCCGTGGTGTAAACCATTTACATAGAGTTCATTTACTTGCGGTGCCCTCCAGGCGTATGCGCCATTAATAAGCCATTTAAAATTTGGCGTTATTTTATAGGTGGCGCCGAGGGTTCCAGAAGCATTGCCCCATGTACGGTTGGCAGCTGTAATACTATCTGATTTATTACGGTAGGTTCTTAAGTGTCTATAATCAAATCTAGCACCAGCGTCAAACATCCAATTGTTTACGTTGTAGTTATGAATGCTATACACAGCAATGTTTTTTGTGCGAAAATTTGGAATAAAAAAACGACTACCTGCCCAAATGTTTTCTTGCAGCATACCCACTAACCCAATATTGCTACTTATTTTTTTAGAAGGCGCAGTTTCAAAATTAACATCAGTCATGGTGGTTGAAATGTCTAAATCCAATTCTGGTCGATTGGAGAGCATTGCCCGGTCAAATTCTTTTCTTAGATTCTTTTGATACGATACCAAGAGATTGACTTTATTGTTGTTGGGTAAGTAAAACTGTGATTTAGATTTTACCGTGTAGTGCTGTACATTTTGTTTTGGCCTTCCAATAGCATAA
>JAIYCS010000116.1 GCA_027487895.1 Sediminibacterium sp.
ACAGCAAATTGCAGAAGATATCAAGTTCGAAAATATAACACAGGCTTGGTTATACGGCGATCATTACAAGTGGAGAGCGATGCGCACAAGTGGTATTGATGAATCTTATTGTACGGGTAATAAATCTGATTATGAAAAATTTGAAAAGTGGGCTGCTACGGTACCATACACCATGCGTAACCCGCTTTATCATTGGACGCATTTGGAGTTAAAAAGATACTTTGGAATAGAAGAAATTTTAAATGCTAATACTGCGAAACT
Organism: Sediminibacterium sp.; assembly: GCA_027487895.1. Lineage (GTDB taxonomy): Bacteria > Bacteroidota > Bacteroidia > Chitinophagales > Chitinophagaceae > Sediminibacterium. The sequence goes on from JAIYCS010000116.1 coordinate 262, forward strand.
TGTTTACGACAATGCAAGTGCGCAAATTCAAACAGATGCTTTTAGTATCAAAAATTTGATACGTAAAATGAATGTAAAAGTCATTTGTACCACAGATGACCCCATCGATTCATTGGAATACCATAAAACACTTGCAGAGAGTGGGTTTGAGGTAAAAATAAAACCTGCTTTTAGGCCTGATAAAGCAATGGAAGTTGCTAGCGCTGCTAACTTTGTTGCCTATGTTAAAAAATTAGAGGCTGTAACCAATTTGGCTGTTTCTACTTTTAATGATTATTTATTTGCACTTCAAAACAGGCACGACTTTTTTGCTTCGATGGGTTGTTCTGTAAGTGATCATGGACTTGAGGAAATTTATGTAGAAGATTTTACCGGTCAAGAAATTGAAACCATATTTACAAAAGTTTATGGTGGCAAAGAGTTAAACTTATTAGAGCAGCGTAAGTTTAAGAGCTGCATGCTACTTCACTTTGCAGAATGGGATTGGGAAAAAGGTTGGGTGCAACAGTATCATTTAGGCGCACTGCGTAATAACAATTCACGTATGCTTTCTAAATTAGGTCCGGATACAGGATGGGATAGTATTGGTGATTTTTCTCAAGCAGCAGCACTTGCTAAATTCTTAAATAAATTAGATAGCGAAGACAAGCTTGCTAAAACTATATTGTATAATTTAAACCCAGCCGATAATGAGCTTATGGCTTCTATGATTGGCAATTTCAATGACGGATCGGTTGCAGGTAAAATACAGTTTGGTAGTGGTTGGTGGTTTTTAGACCAAAAAGATGGTATTATAAAGCAGCTAAATGCACTAAGTAACATGGGCCTTGTGAGTAGGTTTGTAGGGATGCTTACCGATTCAAGAAGTTTTTTATCATTTCCAAGGCACGAATATTTTAGACGCATATTGTGTAATTTATTTGGTGATGAAATTGAAAATGGCGAGTTACCAAACGATACCAAGTGGGTAGGTCAAATCATCCAAGACATTTGTTACAATAATGCCAATGATTATTTTGGATGGAAAGACAAATAATCGACTTTATTATTTCATTTCATATTATCTTGTAAGTTAAACGGGTAAGCTATTTGTATGAAAAAAGTATTTTGTTTTGGTGAGATCTTGCTTCGGATGTCGCCCGTATTAGACCAGGCCTGGATTAATCATGCAAGTATGCCTGTTCATATTGGTGGCGCAGAACTCAATGTAGCAAAGGCTTTGGCCGGATGGCAGCAACCCGTTACTTATATGTCTGCTATGCCAGACAATTATTTATCCAAAGAAATTACAGCTTCTATAGCTGCTTGTAATATCGGTGTAGAGGCAATGCAGTTTTGCGGTGATAGAATGGGAATTTATTTTTTGCCGCAAGGTGCCGATTTAAAAAATGCCGGTGTTATTTATGACCGTGCACATGCTTCATTTTCAACAGCTTTATTCCCGGGAAAAATAAATTGGGATACTTTACTCGAAGGTTCTGATTGGTTTCATTTTAGTGCCATTAGCCCGGCGCTCAATGAGCAAGCTGCAGCTGTATGTTTGGATGCAGTAAAGGCTGCAAAACGTTTAGGTCTTACCATTTCTGTCGATTTAAATTACCGTGCTAAACTGTGGAAATATGGCAAGCAGCCTGCAGCGGTAATGCCTGAACTAGTTGTATACGCCGATGTAATCATGGGCAATATCTGGAGCGCTAGAGACCTGTTGGGTATTTCTGTTCCAGCAGGTGCAGAAACTGCTACTTCTAAAGAGCAGTTCACTGCTTGTGCAAAAGAAACGGCGGCAGTATTGTTTGCGCAAAACCCATCTTGTAAAGTGGTTGCCAATACCTTTAGATTTACCCCAGAAGGAGCAGGCGTACATTATTATGCAGCACTCGATACACGAGAGGAGCAGGCGGTATCTGTTAGCTTCGAAGCTAATTCGGTGATCGATAAAGTGGGTAGTGGCGACTGTTTTATGGCGGGACTCATATATGGCATTCATAATGGACATGCGCATCAGGAAACGATAAATTATGCTGCTTCGGCAGCTTTTGGTAAATTGCAAGAACTCGGTGACAGTACGAGGCAAACAATTGAGCAAATTAAATCTAGGTATTAAATGGAAAGAGAAGCCATTCTTATAGGTCAAATAAAAGCAGAAGGCGTTTTGCCTTTGTATTATCATGATGATATTTCAGTTTGCGAAGGCGTACTTCGTGCATTATACAACGGCGGCGTTAGATGTGTTGAGTTTACCAATAGAGGCCCCCAAGCGCTAGCAAATTTTACCCATTTGGTTTCTTTAAAATCATCAATGCCTGGTTTGATACTGGGTATAGGTACCATTAAAACGCCACAGGATGCTAGCGCATTTATTGATGCTGGCGCCGATTTTTTAATAAGTCCTTGTTTTGATGCAAGTGTTGCAGATGTTGCATACATGCACAAAGTTTTATGGATACCAGGTTGTATGACGCCTACCGAAATTCATGTAGCGCAAAAATCGGGTGCTACACTCCTAAAACTTTTTCCGGGCAATGTGTTGGGTCCTGGTTTTGTAGACGCCGTTAAAACTTTATTTGCGGGCGTTGATTTTTTAGTTACTGGTGGCGTAGAACCTACAACACAAAATATAAGTGCTTGGTTTAAGGCTGGTGTTGTAGGTGTGGGGCTTGGTAGTAAGCTTATAACCAAAGAAATACTTGCTAATAAAAATTTTGAACAATTAGAGGCGCAAACAAAGGAATTACTAGCGCTTGTTAAGGCTTTAAGATAATTACGATTTAAAGGATTGCTATATGGAACCAAAAATTGGACGTTACCGCTGGACTATTTGTAGTTTGGTGTTTTTTGCTACTACTATTAACTATTTAGATAGAGCGGTTATTAGTTTATTAAAATCAACCTTAACTACTGAACTTAAATGGGATGACGCCGATTATACAAATGTAGAAATCGCATTTAAAGTTTCTTATGCAATTGGTTTATTATTAGCTGGGAGATTTATTGATAAAGTGGGTACTAAAAAGGGATATGCATGGGCAACCGGACTTTGGAGTTTATCTGCCGTTTTACATGCTGCTGCTAAAAGCGTGTTTGGATTTTCGGTGGCACGTGCAGCCCTTGGCGTTACTGAAGCTGGTAATTTTCCAGCGGCCATTAAAACAGTTGCAGAATGGTTCCCACGCAAAGAGCGTGCTTTAGCTACAGGACTATTTAATTCGGGTGCAAATATTGGCGCCATTGTAGCACCCTTAACTGTTCCATTTATTGCAGCAGCCTATGGATGGCAGTGGGCATTTATTGCCACAGGTTTACTAGGTTTTGTTTGGTTGTATTTTTGGAATAAGCATTATTACAAACCATCGGAACATCCAAAATTATCTGCCGCAGAGCTTGCTTATATTAACAGTGACGCAGATGCGATTGCAGAAGGCGATGCACTGAACACAAAATCTTTTAGCTGGGCTGCATTGTTAAAATACAAGCAAACATGGGCGTTTGCCATAGGCAAGTTATTAACCGATCCTATCTGGTGGTTTTATCTTTTCTGGTTACCTGATTTTTTAGAAAGTCAATACCATATTAAAGGGACCGCCATTGCACTCCCAGTTGCTGCAGTATATACCATGTCTGCGGTGGGCAGTATTTTTGGCGGCTGGTTACCAATGTATTTAATTAAAAATAATTGGCCTGTATTTAAGGCGCGTAAGTCATCTATGTTGATGTATGCATTTTTAGTACTACCTATTTTGTTTGCGCAAGTTTTAGGTGGCATGAATATGTGGTTGGCTGTATTTGTAATTGGAATAGCAGCTGCAGCGCATCAGGCATGGAGTGCTAATATTTTTACAACAGTAAGTGACATGTTTCCAAAGCGAGCGGTAGGCTCTGTAACCGGTATTGGTGGCATGTTTGGCGCGATTGGTGGCATATTGCTTTCTATGGCCGTACAAAAGAATTTATTTGTGCATTACCGATCTATCGGACAAATTGAAACGGCTTATTATATCATGTTTATTGTTTGTGGATCTGCCTATTTGTTAGCATGGGTTATTATGCACTTATTGGTTCCTAAAGTAAATGTTATTGCAGCCGAAGATTTAGAATAAGATAGTATATGTCTGAGCAACCCAAAATGATACAAACCATGCGTTGGTATGGTCCCAACGACCCAGTAAGTTTATGGGATATTAGACAGGCGGGCTGTTCTGGCGTGGTATCTGCACTTCATCAAATTCCAAATGGAAAGGTGTGGCCTATTGAGGCTATTCAGGAAAGAAAACAAATTATTGAAGCGGCCGGACTTACATGGGATGTTGTAGAAAGTGTTCCCGTGCATGAAGCCATCAAAACACAAAGTCAAGGTTTTAAAGAATACATTGATAATTACAAACAAACGATTCGAAATTTAAGTAGTTGTGGCATTAACATTGTGACGTATAATTTTATGCCAGTAATGGATTGGACGCGTACCAATTTAAAATATGAAATGCCCGACAAGTCGTTAGCGCTTTTATACGAAAAGGCTGCGGTGGTAGCATTTGATGTATTTATATTAGAAAGAAAAAACGCTGCTAATGATTATACACCCGCCGAAATTGAAGCAGCCACAATAAGGTTTGACGGCATGACGGATGCCCAAAAACTACAATTGCAACATAATATGATTAAAGGGCTTCCGGGTAGTGAAGAAAGTTTTACCATGGAAGCATTTAGAAATGCACTTGCTGCGTATGATGGAATTGATGCAGCTAAACTTCGCGCACATTTAATTTATTTTTTAGACCATATTATACCAGTTGCTGAATCTTGTGGTGTTAAAATGGTGATTCATCCAGATGATCCGCCGTATTCTATTTTAGGACTTCCAAGAGTAGTGAGCACAGCCTCTGATATACAGGCCTTGTTTAGTGCCGTTCCATCCTTATCTAATGGTCTGTGTTTTTGTACAGGTTCTTTTGGTGTTAGGCCGGACAATGACCTTCCGGCGATGGTGAGTAATTTTGGTGACCGAATTAATTTTATTCATTTACGTAGTACCAAAAGAAATGCAGCTGGCGATTTTTATGAAGACAATCACTTAGAAGGTGACGTAGATATGTACCGTGTTGTGAAAGAAATTATTGAAGTGATGCGCAGGCGCAATACCTCAATCCCTATGCGTCCAGATCATGGTCATCAAATGCTTGATGATTTAAAAAAAGAAACCAACCCAGGGTATTCTGCCATTGGAAGGCTTAGAGGCCTTGCCGAACTCAGGGGTTTAGAAATGGGAATTCTTAAGAGTTTGTATTATTGATAAACCTTTTTGAGCACTGTATTTTCCGGATACTACTTTTTGTTGTTGCAAGTGCACTCTAAAATCAACGTTCCAGTTTGTAGGCCAGGCAGGTAGCCAATTTGTTTGATCCACTTCCGATTGCACTAGCATATTTTGCAGGGCGCGCATGTTAACAGTGCCATGGTCTTGATCCGGTACCCAGTCATAATTGGGTCCCCAAAATGCAGGGAATCTACTGCCTCCATGTTTAGTGGTAAAATTATGCACCACCATTTCTTTGGCTTCTTTTGTAAGCCCTAGGTAAGCAGCAAAAATGGGATCTTGTTGCCAACCGCTAAATTCATTGTTGGCTCTATTGTTAAACGCTACAATGGCTTCCTCTATTTTTTGTTTACCAACACCTCTTAGCCTGAAAGGGAATACGGCATATAGTTCTGGCTTTTCTACATTGGTTCGGGGTCCTAAATTATAACCAGGCGCTAAGGCAGTTTGTCCTTTAATTGTTTGTGTAGGAAGCGCAGGTAAACTCGCGTACAATTCTTTTGTAATTTTTATAAATGAGGGGTCTTTTATCATTGATTGATTGGCAATTAAGCCGCTCAGTACACGGGTTAATCCAGCTATTTCTGGTAATGGATTTACGACACCTTCAAAATAAGATTCAAGTGATTGAGCAGGTTCAATTACAATTTGATTTGAAGTATTTCTTTTGTAGTGTGCGTTATAAAACCAAATAATTTCTTTTATAAATGGAAGGTGTTCTTTAATAAATGTTTGTTGGTCTTTTGTAAATGCGTAATAGTCGAGCATAAGGTTAGATAATTCCAAACTACCTTCCCATAAATAGCGGATGTACATATTTTCAGAAACACCGTCTGCTAAATTTTTTCTATTCCAACCGTAATTGTCATTGGCATACGTACCCCAGGGTGTCATGGTTTCAGGAAAGTAGGCCCCTTCATGTTTAAAATATTTTTGTGTTCTATATTTTGCTAATGAAAGTGCCGATGTGTACATTTTAAACAGCGGTTTGATAAGTTCAAAGTCGCCACTGTATAGCATTGAATAATAGGGGAGTCTGGTGTTCTGAAACCAGTAATTAGCGCCCCAGTCTCTAAAATCTGCGTCATAGCCGGTCAAGTTTCTTTTTCCCATGCTCTCATCTACATCTACCGTAAAAATGGAGCCATTAAATTTAATGGGAAGTCCACCTCTTCCGGCGCAGGCATTCATATATCGCTGTAATTGATAGCCCTGTGTTACTGCAAAAGTTTCTTTTTGAGTTTGTTGACTACTATCGCCTGGCGTAACAATCAAATAATGTTTGTTCCAAAAATTGTTCCACCATTTTTTGTGAGCGATAAATCTTTGGGCAGAAGGTTGCTCCGTTGTTTTATGATGAAGTGTTATTGCTTCTTTTTTCCATTCTAATATATTAGCTGTTTGCTTTTTTAGTACCGTAATATTTATTTCAAAATCTTTTTGTGGGGGTTTGCTAACCTGCTCTTTAGCACTCACTACGGCGCCAAAATTTTGATACAGCAGTGGATCTTTGCCTATTTCATTAAACTTTGTTAGGTTTTGGATGTCTAAGGTAGACTGCCAAATAGATGATTTATTTTGGTGAACCCAAATAAGTGTTTTTGTATTATCAAGTATCGTATCTCTTTCTCTTAATAGTGGAAAAGGTGCGCTAATCATTCCGTAGGCGCTTCTTTTTTCTCCGCCTAATAGGGTATCTGTTTTATTTCGCCACATTGCATTTTTTATGTTGAGTGAAATACCTGTGCTAGCTTTTCCTGTTATTGTAATGGCCGGGTTATTGGCGTCTGCAAAAATGGTTATGTGTATGCTTTCTTTTCTGGCATTGGTAGCTTTAATGTTAATGCTGCCTGTTTGAATATCGAGTGTTTGGGTAAATGAAGCTCCATTTAAAATTGTTGGTGTGGTAGCAATAGTAATTTTTCCAATTTTTAGTAGTCGACCAATTTCGGAGTAGGCATCTGTTTTTGAAATGTACAATTGTAATAGACCACTACTATCTACCCATACATTGGCACCAATATCGCCATTGCCAATGGGCATAGAGCCATTTGGTCCGCTACTTTGTGCGTTCCAAACTACGTTGTATGGCGCAAGTTTCACTTGCGCCATACAGGGCGCGCCAGGCGCAAAAAAACTCCCTGCCACCAAAGCGATCCCCCATAAAAAACCACGTCTCGTTTTCTTCATTAAATTTTTTAGTTGCATCTATATTAGTTTCTGTATTTGTCTTTGGACAGTCCCATTTGTTCAAATGGTACAGGTTCAAAGTCTTTTATTGTTTGAAATACTTCCGATGTTGGACGTA
>JAIYCS010000013.1 GCA_027487895.1 Sediminibacterium sp.
ATTTGCTGATCTACTTTTGTCCAGAGAAGAAACGAAAGAGAATCTCATCGAAGATAAAATTCAATCTTTTTTAATTGGAACTCGAACAAATTGCACTTTTAACTCTGTATTTGTTTTAATGCAAGTGCAGTTGTGTTCCCATTAAATCATCTAATTCAATTGATGGTTGGGATTCGGTACTTTCCATTTTACAAATGCCTAGTGGCGTTCCAGTTGCAACTGTTGCTCTTAATGGCGCAAAAAATGCAGGCATACTCGCTGCTCAAATTGTTGGCGCAACAAACGAATCCGTTTCAAATACAATTGCTACTTATAAAAACAATTTAAGTAACGAGGTAAATGAAAAAGTAAACAAATTAAAATCAGATTGGAACAATAGCTTTGATGTTTAATCAAAAGCGCATATCATTTAGATACTAATCGTTAAGATATAAAAGGGTAAATCCTTTACTAAAATCGTCAGAATTTTCTACTATGGCACTCACAAAATGGGTGCCATAAATTTTATACCAATCAGCTATATTTTCGGTACGCTCTTGGAGGCTGCCACCCGGAAACAACTGCTCCATAATTTTTGTTATTTGCTGTTGTTCTGCTTCATACTTTCGTTTTTCGGCACGAAGCATTTTCTTTTGAACCTGCAATAACTTTTGTGCTTGCTTGTGTGATAATGCCTCAATATGATCTACCAAACTTGCATCAATAGCAGCTGCCTGTTCTTTTATAAGTGTATACTGCGCTTCTATGGCAGCCATTTGTGTGTTAATTTGTAAATGATGTACCGAATTGGCTTTTACAAAACTATCTATAATTAATTGCGGGCGTCCTTTAAATAAATTGACGGTATTAATATGCATTTTTTGTAACTGCTGCGCCTGTTTGGCTGGCACGAGTAAAAATGAATTACGAAGTAGTAAAACTGGGAGAGGCACAACAGCATCTGCAAAAACTTGTTTAAGTTCTAGCCAATAAGCTAGTTCTCCCCCTCCGCCTATAAATGCAACATTGGGCAAAATTGTTTCCTGAAAAACACCTCTTAAAATTACATTGGGGCTATAATTTGCTGGATTATTTTGTACGTCTGCTAAAATTTGATCTTTGGTAAAGCTCAGCCCTAGCGCTGTTACTTCATAGCCTGTATCTGTTTGAATAATGCGCTCTCTTTTATTTCCTTGTAAGTAAAATAAATTAATTGCTCTACCTGCAGCCTGTACTTTATAATGAACGCTTAAATTTTTAATGGTTTGCTGGACGGCATTATTAGAAAAACCAGTGGTTAATTCTTTTTCTACTACACTTGTAAATAAAGATTTTAAATCGGGTGAGTCTGGCTGAACAACAACTAAACCATATGCTCCAAATAAATGATGTACGATTTCAAAGGTAGCTTGTGCAATTGTTTTACCAATTGTAAATGATTGTTTTAAAAGATTAACCCATGCAATTCCATGAACCGACACACCAATTTGACCTTCTATTAATTTAATGAGTGATAGTAGTTCAGCATCTACTAGCATTCGGCCTACTGCACCTGTTTGTTTTGTTTGCCACACTAATTTTTGGCCACCAATGTTTACAAATCCAAGCTCGTCTAGATCCGCATCTTCGGAACCCATATAATAAACGGGCACAAACTTGGCACTTGGTATTTGCTTATTGAGTGAACGAGACAAAGCAATGGTATGTGCAATCTTATAAATAAAATATAGTGGGCCAGTAAATAAATTGGGCTGATGCGCTGTAATAACAGTATAAGTTTTACTGTTTGCTAAAGATTGAATATTAGCGGTTACAAGATCTAAAGCTTTTACGGTTTCATACTGTTTGTTTAACGCATTTACAAGTGCTGTCCTTGGTGTATTAAACGAATCACGCGCTGCCATAGCTGCCTTTACCCCACCTATATCAGGTGTATGGGTGTAAAATGGGGTTAATTTTTGATTGGCTTCTAGGTAATCAGAAACCAAGCTAGAAAAATAGCCCGTTAAAGGATAAGCAACTTGCTCGGTAGCTTTAATCATAATTAGGGTTAAAATTACAACAAGGGCAGCAAATAACGTAAGATTCGATAGATTAGTTACATTTGTTAGGGTCATTTTAATAAAGCCCTTATTGTTATGGAAAGCTATGGTAAAATATTACTTGTTGCCATGCCGGCATTTTTACTACTTGTATTATTTGAAAAATGGTACGGCGTATTAAAAGGCAAGGAAACCGTAAGAACCTTTGATATGATTGCCAGCTTAAGCTCTGGCGTTACCAATGTAACCAAAGATGTACTGGGGCTTAGCATTGCCGTTATAAGCTATGGTTGGATGGTAGAGCACTGGGCATTAACAAAAGTACCAGATGGCCCATTCACCTATATTATTGCATTTTTTGCACTTGATTTTGCAGGCTATTGGATCCATAGAATTGCACACGAATACAATGTTTTTTGGAATAATCATATTGTGCACCACAGCTCCGAAGAATACAATTTAGCTTGTGCTTTACGTCAAAGCATTTCATCGATTGTAAAAATATTTGTGATTTTTTTATTGCCGGCCGCATTACTTGGTGTTCCTGCTAAAGTAATTGCAATTGTTGCGCCACTTCATTTGTTTGCTCAATTCTGGTACCATACACAGCATATTGGCAAAATGGGTTTTTTAGAAAAAATTATTGTGACACCTTCACACCACCGTGTGCACCACGCCATCAATAAAGAATACCTAGACAAAAACTATGCGCAGATATTTATTTTTTGGGATAAATTATTTGGCACTTTTAAAGAAGAAGATCCAAACGTACCAGCTGTTTACGGTATTACAAGAGCGGTTCAAACATGGAATCCTATCAAAATCAATTTCATGCATTTATGGTTACTTATAAAAGATGCATGGAGAACAAAAAATTGGTCTAGTAAATTAAAAATATGGTTTATGCCAACTGGTTGGAGACCGGCAGATGTTGAAGCGCAATACCCAGTAGCAAAAATTGAAGACGTATATCATTTTGAAAAGTACGATACCAATGAAACCAAAGGATTGGTTTTGTGGTCGTACATACAATTAGTAGCTCTTCTTTTATTTATCAGCTATTTGTTTGGCAATATTGCTCAAATTGGCAATCCAAACATGTTTGTGTACGGGTTGTTTGTTTTTGCTTTTGTTTATGCCCACACAGAGCTCATGGATAGAAGTGGTGAGGCACTCATTGCAGAAGTAGTAAAAACAGCCATTGGTGTTGCGGTTTTATACTACCAAAAAGATTGGTTTGGCGCGAATGCGTTATTTAGTGGTGCAAGTATTGCAGTAACGCTCTACTTTATTGTATCACTTGGCGCTACCTTTTACTTTCATTATATAGAACGCCCTTCGCTATCTACTAGTTCACCTTCAATGTCGTAATCGTAGGCTTTGGTAATTTTTACCCAAACAAAATCTCCAATCGTGAGTTTCTTTTTGGTATTAATAACCACTTCATTGTCTACCTCAACGCTATCAAATTCGGTGCGCCCTAAATAACGGCCAGCTTCTTTTTTGTCGATAATAACTTTTAAAACTTGACCAACTTTTTCTTGGTTTTTTTCTAGGGAAATTTCTTGCTGCACTTCCATGATAGATTGTGCTCGTTCCGCTTTAACATCGGCAGGAACGTCATCTACTAAATCATGGGCAGTGGTATTTTCTTCGTGGCTGTAACTAAAGATACCTACCCTATCAAATCGGTGTTCTTGTAAAAATTCTTTTAATTCTTCAATATCATCTTCGGTTTCGCCAGGGAAACCAGCAATTAATGTTGTACGCAAACAAATACCTGGTACACGTGCTCTAATTTCTTTAATCAGCACAGACATATCTTCTCTAGTAATGTTGCGCTTCATGGCTTTGAGCATGCTATTACTAGCGTGCTGAAGTGGCATGTCTAGGTACTTGCAAATATTGGATCGCTCACGCATAACATCCAAAATTTCTAATGGAAACTTACTTGGATAGGCGTAATGTAAACGAATCCATTCGATGCCTTTAACATCGGCGAGTGCGTGTAATAATTTAGGAAGCGCGCGCTCTTTGTAAATGTCTAATCCATAATAAGTAAGCTCCTGCGCAATAAGCATGATTTCTTTAACACCTTTTTTTACTAGGCCTTCGGCTTCGGTAACAAGGTCTTCGATGGTGCGGCTCACGTGCTGTCCGCGCATGAGTGGAATAGCGCAAAACGAACAGGTACGGTTACATCCTTCACTAATTTTCAAATAAGCATAGTGCTGGGGCGTACTTAAAAAACGTTCACCTACTAATTCTGCTTTATAATCGACATCAAACTTTTTAAGCATTAAAGGAAGCTCCATGGTACCAAACCACGCGTCTACTTCCGGCATTTCTGACTCCAAATCTCCTCTGTATCTTTCACTTAAACATCCGGTAACGTATACTTTATCGAGTTTACCTCTGCGCTTTAATTCGAGTTGATCTAAAATGGTATTGATGCTTTCTTCTTTGGCTTTATCAATAAATCCACAGGTATTAACCACTACCACATTGTGGTCTAGCTTGGTGTTTTCATGCACAACGTCTATATCATTTGCCATGAGCTGACCGCTTAGCACTTCGCTGTCCACTAAATTTTTACTACAGCCTAGTGTAATAATATTAACCTTGTCTTTATGTAGTGTTTTTGACTTCATGGATTATTTATGAATTTCACTCGAAAAATGAAAAGTAATATCTGGGTTATTGGTGATTTCGGTATTTAAAAACCATTCGCTTTGTGCTAAATAAACAGGGTTACCATCTTTGTCTACGGCAGCATTTTGTTGCTTGAAGCGTAAAAAATCATCGAGCTTACCGGCTACATTAGAAGTAAGCCAACAGGCTTTATAAAAAGGTAAGGTTCTAAATTCGCAGGCTGCACCATATTCTTGTAAGAGACGGTACTGAATAACTTCAAATTGTAAATCACCCACACAACCAATAATTTTTTTGTTACCACCAAACTGGGTAAACAACTGAGCCACACCTTCGTCGGTTAACTGGCTAATACCTTTTTCTAGTTGCTTTGTTTTTAAAGGATCTTTATTAACGAGTTCCTTAAAAATTTCTGGCGAAAAAGTAGGGATGCCTGTAAAGTAAAAATCTTCTCCTTCTGTTAAGGTATCTCCAATTTTAAAGTTTCCAGTATCAAATAAACCTACCACATCACCAGGATATGCGTCTTCGATAACATCTTTGGTACGCGCTAAAAAAGTGTACGGATTACTAAAGCGCATGTCCTTGTCATTTCTTACATGGTGGTAGTATTTGTTTCTTTCGAAACGTCCACTACATACGCGCATAAATGCAATACGATCTCTATGTTTAGGATCTAGGTTGGCGTGAATCTTAAATATAAATCCACTAAACTTATCTTCACCAACTTCTACAAGTCGCTTAGAAGTTGCTCTACTACGTGGCACTGGAGCAATTCTAATAAATGTATCCAGCATTTCTTTAACACCAAAATTATTAACGGCACTACCAAAAAACACTGGCGCCACTTTAGCGCTTAGATAATCTTTGGCATCCAATGCACCATATACGCCTTCAATAAGTTCTACATCTTCACGTAATTGATCGGCGTCACGCTTACCAACTTTTGTTTCGAGTAAAGCGTCTTGCAAATCATCGATGGCTACAATATCTTCTTCGTCTGCTTTTGTACCACCTGTAAATAAGCGTAGGTTTTTATCATGCAAATTATAAACCCCTTTAAATTCTTTACCACTATTAATGGGCCAGGTCATGGGGTGTAACGAAATATGTAATTCGTTTTCTATCTCTTCAAGTAAGTCAAATCTAGACTTACCATCTCTATCCATTTTATTGATAAAAACAATTACGGGTGTATCGCGCATACGACACACTTCCATTAAACGGCGAGTTTGTGGCTCTACCCCATTCACGCTATCAATAACCAATATTACACTATCCACCGCACTGAGTGTACGGTAAGTATCTTCGGCAAAATCTTTGTGGCCTGGTGTATCCAATAAATTAATAAGGAAGTCTTTGTATTCGAAAGACATTACCGATGTAGCTACCGATATACCACGCTGACGTTCAATTTCCATGAAATCGGAAGTAGCGTGTTTTTTAATTTTGTTGCTTTTAACAGCACCTGCAGTTTGAATAGCACCACCAAATAACAGAAACTTTTCTGTTAAAGTTGTTTTACCCGCATCCGGATGCGATATAATGGCAAAACTTTTGCGTCTACCTATCTCTTTCTCGTATTTCATGAAGCTATTAAATTATGCGCTGCAAAGGTAAGGACAGCAGGGCTTAACTATAGCAAAACATTCACAAATATTGACCCTTATGTCTCGTACCTTTAGGCTTTAAATGCTTTATTATGAAGAAATACGTTTTAATTCTTGCCCTACTTGGTTTCCAAACCCTTCATGCACAAAAATTGGGGAACTTAATTAAAAAAGCTACTTCTGCCCTTGAACCTTCAAAATCCGGATTAAGCACCGATGATATAGCAAATGGCTTAAAAGAAGCCTTACAAAAAGGTGCACAAACAGGTACCCAAAAACTTTCTACGCCAGGTGGATTTTTAGAAAATGCCGCCTTAAAAATTATGATGCCGCCAGAAGCTCAAAAGATTGAAGCTACCCTTAGAAGACTTGGTTTTAACCAACTCGTAGACGATATGATTGTAAGCATGAACCGTGCAGCCGAAGATGCTTGTAAAACAGCGGTTCCTATTTTTACAACGGCTATTAAAGAAATGACCATTACCGATGGCATCAATATTTTAAGAGGAAGCGATACTTCTGCTACCGCTTATTTGAGATCAAAAACGAATACAGCACTTGCACAAAGTTTTTCACCCATTATTAAAACATCTTTGGATAAAGTAAACGCTACCAAGCACTGGGAAAAAATAATTTCTACCTATAATAGCGTACCGCTTATTGGCAAAAAAATGAATCCCGATTTAGTGGGCTATGTAACAGATAAATCATTGTCTGGCATATACACCGAAATCGCTTCACAAGAAAAGGACATTAGAGCCAACCCAGCAGCAAGAACCACAGATTTACTGCGTAAAGTGTTTGAAAAAAAATAAGGCCACAATTTCTTGCGGCCTTACGATTATCATTTGAATAGATTTTAGATATCAATTGCTTCGCCATAAGCTGCAGCAGTTGCTTCTTTTAATCCTTCACTCATTGTTGGGTGTGGGTGAACTGCATTTAAAATTTCATGTGCAGTGGTTTCCAATTTACGCGCCACAACTGCTTCTGCAATCATTTCTGTTACGTTCATACCAATCATATGGCAACCTAAAAACTCGCCATACTTAGCATCATAAATTACTTTTACAAAACCTTCTGTAGCACCTGCTGCGCTTGCTTTTCCGCTCGCAACAAAAGGAAATTTACCTACTTTAATTTCGTAACCAGCTTCTTTAGCTGCCTTTTCGGTGTAACCAACACTTGAAATTTCTGGAATGCAATAAGTACAACCAGGAATGTTGTTGTAATCAATTGTATCAGGTAAGTGATGGTGCTTTTTTTCTAGGTAAGCCATGTGCTCTGCAGCATTGATACCCTCTTTGGCAGCAACGTGTGCAAGTGCTTGACCTGGAGAACAATCTCCAATAGCGTACACGCCAGCAACTGAAGTTTGTTGGTATTTGTCTACAATCACTCTTCCTTTATCTACTTTAATACCCGCTTCTTCTAAACCAAGATTTTCGATATTAGCAACAACACCAACAGCGCTTAAAACAATATCAGCTTCTAATGTTACCATCGAACCATCTTGCTTTTTAACCTGTGCTTTTACGCCAGCACCAGTAGTATCTACAGATTCTACAGAAGCGTTGGTCATAATTTCGATGCCTTGTTTTTTATATTGCTTTTCTAATTCTTTAGAAATGTCTTCGTCTTCTACAGGAACAATGCGCGGCATAAATTCAACGATGGTTACTTTAGTTCCCATGCTATTATAAACATATGCAAACTCAACACCTATCGCACCACTACCAACAATGATCATAGATTTTGGTTGCTCAGGAAGTACCATTGCTTCACGGTAGCCAATTACTTTTTTACCATCTTGCTTAAGGTTTGGTAATTCTCTAGATCTACCTCCTGTTGCAATAACAATGTATTTAGCTTCTTGGATTTGTTTGGTTCCATCAGCAGCAGTAATTTCTACTTTACCTTTTGAAAGTACTTTACCATAACCCATGATAACGTCAATCTTGTTCTTCTTCATTAAGAATTGAACACCTTTACTCATTTTATCGGCAACACCACGGCTACGCTTAATAACACCACCAAAATCATGGGTACCAGTTGCATTGATACCATAATCGGCACTATGCTTTACATATTCATATACTTGCGCACTTTTTAAAAGGGCTTTGGTAGGAATACAACCCCAGTTTAAACAAACACCACCAAGGCTTTCCTTTTCAATAACGGCTACTTTAAAACCTAATTGAGAAGCACGAATAGCAGCTGGGTATCCACCAGGTCCACTTCCAATAACAATTACATCATATGCCATAAAAACTAAATTACTTGATTATTAAGGGCCTATTGGCCGTTTGCGTTGCAAAATTAAACTAAAATTGGGCAAATTATTCAAAAAACACTCTAACGGTTTGATAAAACCAATTGGTATCTGAAGCGGCTCCTTTGTTTTGCATTTGTTCATTAAAACCTTGTAGTCCAAAGAGTCCTGCCATATTACCATTTCGAAGGGCAATTTCGAGGTATCCAGCCGAGTTAAACCAGGCTAATTTATCCGTTTCGGCCACGCTAGTGTAATTGGCACTGATCGTGTCAATGACCTCGTTACGCTTAAATACTATTTTAAAGGAACGGCCAGCCGCTTGAGCAGCAAATTCTGAGGCCGTAATATTAATAACCACGTTTTCGAACTGGTCAATAAACAGGATTTGACCCTCTATCCAGTCCGGCCCTACGGTTGGGCGTAATGGATAAATTTCATTGATATTGGCGATGGCTACACCCCCGTCCAAAATATTTCCTGTTTTACTTACTTTATTGATTGCCATAGCAATTACAGCGGTTATCTCAAGTAAAGTTTGCTTATTATTTAAAGGAATAGCTACAAGATCATTGGGTTTTTGACCCGTAATCATGGTTAAAAGTCCATTGTCTGGGCAAATAATGTACTGCTGGTTAAATTTAGCCATGAGTACATAATCTGTAGCTCCTTCAAAAAGGTTTACCAAAATGCAGTGAAAACTACCACCCGGATAATGCTTGATAGCGTTACCACATACATACGCCGCTTGCGGGAAATTGGTTTGCGGTAAATAATGCGTGATGTCACACAAATTAGTGGTAGGATCTAGCTGTAAAAACTGACCTTTTATAGCGCCAACCAAAAAATCACGTTGGCCAATATCTGAAGAAAGTGTTACAATGGGCATGCCTCATTGTTAACGTAAATACTTGTAAATTATTTCACTAGCACGTTATTTTTAAAGAAAAACTTACGAACCAATTTATCGGCTAAAGCAGGAAAAAACTTATTCATAAACACAGCTCGCTTACCCGTAAAAGTAAGTACCAGCGTACGTTTACGCTTTTGTATAGCATTTGCAATATGAACCGCACATTCTTCGGAACTCATCATTACACCTTCATCCATTGGCGACTCACCTTGCGATTCTCCTTTACTATTTAATGCTGCATTTCTAATGTTAGAGCTGGTAAATCCAGGGCAAACCCACATTACATTGGTACCTGATTCAAGTAACTCGGTTCGTAATGCTTCTAACCAGCCATTAACTGCGTATTTAGAAGCCGAATATCCACTTCTACCCGGAAGTCCCCTATACCCCGCAATTGACGACACTCCCACAATAGTACCCTTGTTTTTAATGATATGATCAAGCGCAAATTTGGTACAGTAGACGGTGCCCCAAAAGTTAATATCCATAACACGTTTGATGGTTTCAAAATCTACATCTTGGACCAACGCACGCATTGAAACACCTGCATTATTTATAAGTATATCAATGGTACCAAACTCCTTAATTACAGCATCAATAAAACCCTTGCAATCAATTTCCTTACTTACATCTGTAGCATGGATAAATAAAGGCTTTCCGGTATTAGCCGACTGCAATTGATAGAGCTTTTGATAATTACGCGCACAGGTGGCCACTTTAGCACCCTTATTTAAGTAAAGTTCTACAAGCGCCTTCCCAATTCCATCGGAACCACCCGTAATTACTACAACTTTTTCTTGCATTTGATCCATAAAAACAAATTATGTTCAAAAATAAGTAAGTAAAAGGGTGTTATTTGAGAAATGTGGGTAAATCAAGTAAAAAAGAAGCATAATTATTTGGCTATTTTTTTATTTCGCCTATTTTTGCACTCCTGAATCAAACAAGTGATTGATTGTGAAGGGTGAAGATTCCGTAGCTCAGTTGGTAGAGCAATACACTTTTAATGTATGGGCCCTGGGTTCGAGTCCCAGCGGGATCACAAAACCTCAACGAAAGTTGGGGTTTTTTTATGCCGAAAACGCGAGTCAAGCTTGCTTGAATGAGCGGATGAGGCATAAAAAAACAAACGCAACCTTTGGTTGCGTTAAAAGGCTTTGCACTAGCTCAATGCGGAAGGGACGCCGGCGAAACGAAGTGAAGCCGACAATCCCAAATCATTAAAATTCTATAGATCATATTAATTTTGCCTTACAAATTAATAATATCAACATGATAAAGTTAAAATTAGCACTAGACTGGACTCCTAATGCTAACCACATCGGATTCTTCATCGCAAAAGATTTAGGGTTTTACAAACAACAAGGCATAGACCTTGAAATTCTAAATCCAAAGGATGATAATTATGCGATGACACCGGGCAAAAAATTAGAACTTGATATTGCAGACTTCGCCATCGCTCCTTTTGAGACGGTTATAAGTTTAAACAATAAAGTGAATCAAGTTCAGGCCGTTGCAGTTTATGCAATTATGCAAAAAGATGTAAGCTCTATCGTTTCGCTAAAATCCTCAAATATTATTTCACCAAAGCAACTTGATGGTAAAACATACGCTTCTTACAAGGCACGCTATGAGGATCATATTGTAAATGAAATGATTAAAAATGATGGAGGAAGAGGGGTACTAAAAATAATTTATCCAGAAAAACTTGGTATTTGGAATACCTTATTAAGCGGTAATGCCGATGCTACTTGGATTTTTGACAATTGGGAAGGAATTGAGGCAAGCGGTAAGAATATCGAATTAAACAATTTTACATTAGGTGATTTTGATATCCCTTATGGTTACTCTCCAGTTGTATTAACAAAAAAAGAAAATGCAATTACGCAAAAGGAACTTTATTCTAAATTTATCAAAGCAACCAAACAAGGTTACTTATACCCAAAAAATAATCTAACAGAATCAACACAGATTTTAAGTCGTTACGTAACCGAGTACGATTTAAACAATATAGATTTAGAAAAAGCAATCTCGTTTTCAATTCCTCATTTTGGCAACGAATCTACCGCCGGATTCATGAAACAAGAAAGGGTTTCAAGTTTTATACAGTGGCTTGTAGACAGAGGCTTGGAAGATAAAGTGATTTTAAATCAGTGTTTATTTACCAATGAATTATTTGAGTAAAAGAAGTAATGGAACAGATGGAGCTAACAAATTCTATTTAGCAGTCAACACAAGCAACCTACCTCCATCTTCGACGCTTACATAAATTTTACCTCCAGGCCCCATTTTTACATTTCGTATGCGACCATTATTATCAAGTAGTATAGTTTCATTACTAGGTACTCCGTAATACAAAAAGAACTATAATGAATTGAAATATCCAAACCCGATTAATAGAGCATACATTTTTCATTGCCACTTTATTTATCAGATTCTCTAAATAATACTTTGTCTGCATAAAAAGTACCAAAAGGAATTAACGAAGCTAAAAATGCCCAAAACATTTTGAGTAGATTCCACTTATGCAAAAATGAAACTTGAAGTACTAAACCAACATACAAAACAAAAAGAAGTCCGTGCGCTAAACCAACAATATAATTGGGCTGCGGCATCGCATACTTGTATTTTAAAATCATTGTAACGCCTAAAAGCAAATACGTACATCCTTCTAAAAATGCTACGATTCGAAGTCGCCCTATCGCAGTTTTTAATAATTTATTTATCATTTTACATGTATTACTTACTAAAACAATACTCGAAATTAAACCTTTTAAATCGTACCAATCAGAACTTAACATTTAGTAAAATATTACACATTAATTAAGTTTTACTTAATATATAAAACACAGCTTAAGCATTGGTTTACAGATGTTAATATGTTAAAAATTAAACAATAATTAACTCTTTTCAAATTGCAGATTAGTAAAACATAGCAATAATTTTACGAGACAAAATCAATATTTATGAAAAGAATGTTACCCCACATTTTATGTTGGTGTTTCTTGTTAGCGAGTTCGTTGGGTATTACCCAAAATAGAACAATTACTGGTAAAGTTCTCGATGAAAAGGGAGCACCAGTTTCTTTTGCCTCAATTCTTGTAAAAGGCTCTAAGCTTGGAACCTCTTCAAATGAAGAAGGTGTTTTTAGCATTTCTGTTACTTCATCAAAAACAGTTCTTCAATTTAAGGCTGTTGGTTTTGAAGACAAAGAATTAGAAGTTGGCGCAAACAATAAGCTGTCTGTTACATTAAAAAGTGGCACTTCCATGAGTGAAGTAGTTGTTACCGCATTTGGCGTAAAACAACAAAAAAAGGCTTTGGGTTACGCAGCGACAGAGATTGGCAACAAAGATTTGATGATCAGTAAACAACCCAATCTTATCAATACCATTCAAGGTAGAGTAGCCGGTGTACAAATCAATTCTACAGGTGGTGGTCCAGGTCAGGGAGCAAGAATCGTTATTAGAGGCCCTAAAAGCTCGTTAGGTAGCAACCAACCTTTATTTGTTGTTGATGGAGTTATCGTTGACAATAGCACAGTTGTAGAAGGTGGTAATGCTGCATTAAGAGGCATGAGTAACCGTATCTCTGATATCAATCCAGATGATGTTGAAAGCATGTCTATTTTAAGAGGTGGTGCCGCAACAGCTTTATATGGATTTAGAGGTAGTAATGGTGTAATTGTTATCACAACAAAGAGTGCCAAAACTGGCAAGATGAGAGTAAGTTATAATGCAACGGCGGGAACTGAAGAAGTAAATAAGTTTCCTGAAGTTCAAACTACTTATTCGCAGGGATACAATAATACGTATAACAGAAATGATTTCTTCCCTTCATTTGGTCCTACTGTTGATGCTGCAAAGTTATTAGACCCAACGCATCCTAACCAATTATTTAATCATTATGCACATGCGTATAATACAGGCTATCAATTTAGAAATACCATCAATATTAGTGGTGGAACTGAAAAAGCTTTAATAAATTCTTCATTTGGTTATTTTAAGCATTCAGGCGTTTTACCTAATACAGATTATTCAAATTTTAATGCGCGTATAAATGCTACATTAAAATTAAGCGATAAGTTAAAAATTAATCCATCAGTTAACTATGTAAGCAGCGGTGGATTAAGGTATAACGCAGATAGATTTAACGAAAGTCTTACCTATTGGAGTCCAAGATGGGATGTACGTGATTACAAAAATGAAGACGGTACACACAAAACATACGGTAATAACAATCCAATTTTTGGCGCTTATTACAACTTATTTAATGACGATGTTGACCGTGTAATTTCAAATGTGGCTATTAATTATACACCACTTAAATGGCTAGACGTAAGCTATAGAGTAGGTTATGATTTTACTTCTGACAACAGAAGAGCAACTGCACCTGCACAAGTTGCAAGAACCGGTGTTATTAATTTCGCTGACAATGCTTTAGGATTTGTTGGAGAATATAGAGTACTAAATAAAATCTTAAACAGCAACCTTTTAATTACAGGTAAATTTAATTTAAACGATGACTTTGGATTAACAGTTCGTGCTGGTCATGATTTAGTTGATCAAAGTTATAATTTTCAACAAACAGAAGGTAGAGAATTGGATGTACCTACCCTACTATCGTTAAATAATGCAAGATTTATTACTCAAAATAGTAGAAGAACTGCATTAAGAACTATGGGTATTTTTGGAGACGCAACCCTTAGCTTCAAAAATTATTTGTATTTATCAGTTACTGGTAGAAACGACTGGGCTAGCTCAGTGGCTAGTGGCAATCAAAGCTTTTTTTATCCAAGTACTAGCTTAAGCTACATCTTTAGTCAGCATTTAAAATTACCATCTTGGTTTAGCTATGGTAAACTAAGGGCTTCATTTGCAAAAATTGGTATTGCTCCTGTTACACCATACTTAACAAATACATACTATAACAATGCATTTGGACAACCAGTAAACAATGTTATTGGATGGACAAGAGATGATGTGAGAGGTGCTACAGAATTAAAACCTGAATTTACAGATAACAGAGAAGTAGGTCTAGAAATGCAGTTTTTAAACAACCGTATTGGCTTTGATTTTAGTTACTATCAAATTAATAGTAAGGATGTAGTTAATCCAGTACTAGTGCCAAATACTACAGGATTTAATTCATTCATTTTAAATTCTGGTGAAATTGAAAACAAGGGTATTGAATTAGTTGTTAATGCTACTCCTATTAAAACAAATAATTTTACTTGGGATGCGAGCGTGAACTATACAAGCAACAGAAATAGAGTAATTAGCCTTGCTCCTGGCCTTAACGATATCGTTATTGGAAGCCAGTCTGGATATTTAAATAGTGGTGCAACACAAAGATGGGTTGTAGGTCAACCTGTTGGAGGACTTTACGGTATTACGTACCAACGTTTTTATGGCACAAATACAGACGACCGTACTACACTTAGAAGAGATTTGCCAATGCTAATTGCAACAACAGGTAATGGTGCAGGATTCCCAATTCGTGATGTTACCAATCAGCGTTTAATTGGTAACTCTCAGCCTCGAGCAATTTGGGGTATTAACAACACCTTCACTTACAAGAGTTTTACCTTATCAGTTCTATTTGATATGAGAAGTGGATTCCAAAGATTCAATCAGTTGGGCAACTTTATGAGTGCATTTGGTATTGCTAAATACACAGAAGATAGAAACACATCAAGAGTATTTCCAGGTGTAGTTGCAGGCGGTGCTGCTAATACGCAAAATGTATGGCTAGGTCAGCAAGTAGGTCCGGATGGAAGAAATTACGGAGATGGTTTTTACAGAAATATTCATAGAGGGGTAACTGAAAACTTTATTGAAGATGCTGGATGGACACGTTTACGTACACTTAGCTTAACTTATCAATTACCATCATCTATCTTTAAAAAATCATCTTTCATAAAAGATGCTTCCGTTACAGCTTCAGGAAATAATCTATTACTCTGGACAAAGTTTTCAGGATTTGATCCAGAAAGCAGCTCTACAAGTGCAGACAGTAACGCAGACGGATTCTCAGGATTTACATATCCTGGAGTGCGTAGCTATTTTATTTCATTGAATGTTAATTTCTAATTCCTAAAGATGAAGATTATGAAAAAATATATTTTAATAGCTCTTTTTGCAGGATCATTGTTAAATACAAGTTGCAAAAAATACTTAGATATTAATAACGATCCCAATAGACCTACCGAAGCGCCAATTAATGGATTGCTTGCTGCAACAACACAAAATACAGGATTAAATATTTTTCGTGCAGCCAATGCGGGTCCTAATTATTATGTTCAATATTTTGCTTCACCCAACGTATCTAGCCCTACAGATATTTATGATCGCTTAGATTTTAGTGGGTTATGGAGAAGCCTATACGATAATATGACAGACTTGCATGATTTACAAGAATTAGCAACCAAACAAAATAGTTCGGCGCACCTTGGAATGGCTAAAATCATGATGGCGCAAAACTTGAGTTTGACCACTAATTTATGGGGTGATGTTCCTTATTCAGAAGCATTTAAAGGAAACAACCTTACACCTAAATTTGATAGCGCTAGACAATTACATAATCAATGCATAACGCTACTTGATGAGGGTATTGCTGAGCTTCGTAAAACACCAACAGTAGCAGTGGTACCAGCCGCAGATTTTATGCATGGTAATACAGCAGCGAATGTTGCTACTTGGAATAGTACAAATCGTATTTGGTGGATTAGAACTGCATACGCATTAAAAGCACGCCTATTGCAGCAACTTTCAAAAACAGGTTCGTATAATGCCAATGCTGTTTTATCTGCTGTCGATAGTGCCTACACAAATAACACCATGGAAGCGAGGGTTACTATTTTTACACTGCGCAACCCATGGGCTACTGTGGCAAGAAACCAAGCAGCACTTGTACTAGATGGATGGCTTAGCCAACACTTTGTTAGCAATTCAATGAGTGGAAATACAGCAACGCAAGATCCACGTTTACCAAGAATAACCAATTTAACACGTGCTGGTAATTTTAGAGGAACACGCAACGGAGTGGGCCGTACGGGTACAGGAACTACCAATGATGAATCATATCTAGTATTAACAGGCTTTTATAGTGGTGATGCTTCTCCATTATTCATATGCACTTATGAAGAAATTAAATTTATTGAAGCAGAAGCTGCATTACGTGCAGGCAATGCAACCAGAGCTTACAATGCATACCTTGAAGGTATTAGAGCCAATATGAATAAGGTTGGCGTTGCTGCTGCAGATAGAGATAACTATATAGCTAGAACAACTGTTGGCGTTGGAAGTGGTGCATTAAATCAATCAAGAATTATGGAAGAAAAATACAAAGCTTTGTTTTTATCGCCTGTAACATTTGATGATGCTAGAAGATTTAATTGGGCCTACCAAGGTTTCCAATTACCACAAAATGCAATTCTTACTACCCCCATTAGAAGATTGGATTACCCTTCAAGTGAAAGATTACGCAATAACAAAACACCAAATATTGCCGATTTGACACAACGCTTATGGTGGGATATTAATTAGAATTAATCCATTCAATAAAAAGCCATGTATGTTAATTCATGCATGGCTTTTTTTATGGAATCATCCATTGATAAATTCCATCGGAATAATCAAAGAAAGCCCTTCTATGACCTGCATGATGAAGCCACAACCAATCAATATTTTGTACTTGAATAGAAACAATACCAAAGTTTTGATAACCAATTTCGCTTTCTTCTATTGTAAAGTTTTCTTGTTCAATATGTTCAGGTAATCCACTGGTTGGATGATCTGTAAAACTTGAAGGATTAAAATTTGTTAGGTAACAACGTCTACTAGATAATGATGTTTTTTGCCATGCAGCAGCAGTAATATCGTTATTAAATTGGAGTACCGCCCTACCCTTTACCCTTATTTGAATCCTGTCGGCAGCATCATAAAATAAAGCACTAATGGAAGGGTTTAAAGTAAGTTCCTGCCATTTTTTACTGCGGGTATCGGTATGAAAACGTAATTCTTTGCTTTCAGGAACCGCTTTACGAAGTACCACTGTTCGCAAACTTATATCGTTACCGCTATGGGTAGCAACGCTGGGCGTATGAAAAGGATCTCTACTTTTAACGGCACCGTTCACTAGCCTATTCCAAGTATCTTTTTCAAGATCAGAGAGTGAATAAGCTATATTGTTGATGGTAACCTGCATTAATAAATTGATTGGATTGTAATTGAAGCAAATGTACCACCATTATTGGCATCATTTAAAGAACAACTTCCTGCTTTTAATCTTACATCAATATTAATGCTACCACCTGTAGTATCAATAAAATAGGTAACACTTCCAGAACCTGAGGCAGCCCCTCCTTCCATATGTGCAGTTGGTGATAAAATGGTTCCACTTGTAGAATTATAAATTCCAAATCTACACCATCCACCATCTTTCCAACCTAGATTTAAATCAATTCTAAAAATTCTATTGGCGGGTAAAGTAATGGTGTTATTGGAAGCTATACTTATGCTACCAATATTAATAACGGTTGAAGGAAAATTAACTTTGGTAACATCTGCTGTAAAACTTCCTTGAATTGCATTCGCTCTAAATTGAGCATAATTAATTGTGTTACCTAATGCTAATGGATTCCATTTAGATCCAGTATATGTTTCTAATTGATTAATAGTAGTATTAAAAATAACAAGGCCACTCACTACAGGGGAAATAGCATCTCGTTGTGTGGTTGTCATTCTGGGAGGTAAAAACCCTTTGGTTGTACTGGTTAAATCTAATAGGGCTGATGCATTTGGTGAGGAAGTTCCAATTCCTACATCTCCTGTTGTATTGTAAACATCATTACCACTTAACACCCATGGATTCACGATTGCAGAAGATCCAATTTGTTGAATATTTGCCCATGAACTTGAAAAATTAGAAGATGTAGAAGGTGCGTAAGCCGTAAGTGTACCACTTAAGCTATAAACTCTTAGATACACTGTAGTATTTGCAGTTGGCGTGAAATAAACAACTGCTTTATCTTGAGGTGCATCACTATAAGCTGCTCCTGCTTTCATGACAGCTCCAATACTTCCTCCGGACAATAATGTATTGTTGTTGTCAACCCAGCCATAGTAGGCATAACCTCCAGATGCACCACCAATTGCAGCTTCTAATTTGTATGTTTTGTTGGCTATCAAATTAAAACCACCATTTGTCATTGATATTCCTGTACCCGATGAAACATTAAAAGAAATATTTCCAACCGATGATAAACTTTGATTTGCTGACAATGATGCTTGAATAAAATCTACACTTTGGCCAGTGACAGGTACATTTCCTGCAACTAATTTATAATAAACGCGGTCAAAATCGTTGGATTCAAAACTACCAGATG
>JAIYCS010000006.1 GCA_027487895.1 Sediminibacterium sp.
ATTTCGTTATTGTAAATAGACGAGGCTGTTATGTCAGGTATCGCACCTTCGAGGCCGTAACCTACTTCTATGCGTACTTTGCGGTCGTTAATAGCCGCAATAATTAGAACGCCATTATTAGTGCCTTTATGCCCAATACCCCACTCTCTAAATAATTTATTGGCGTACTCCTCAATGGGGTAACCATCCAGTGTTGGAATTAATACAACGGCAATTTGATTGGAACTGCTATCGTCGAGGGCTACTAATTTTTGCTCGAGTATTTCACGCTGCTCAGGTGACAAAACACCCGCCACATCGTTTACTAATTTTGGCGGATTAGGACGCGGCAAAATATTTTGTGCAAAAACGATTTGCGCAAAACAAACGAACAATAAAAGCGTGATTAATTTTTTCATGTGCAGATAGCCTGGCAATTATCCAAAAACAATGTTATCGGATAGTTCGTTTTTATCGGTTGCAGCGTCATAGGGGAAATGCTGCTTGAGCGCTTCCCCTATTGCTGTAATCATATTTGCTAAACCCTCGGCGTAATGAGACTGCTTATAGGCTGCTAACATTTTTTGTACTTCGACTTCCCAAAAAGCGGAGCCTACTTTTTCATGAATACCTGCATCTCCAAAAACAGCTAACTGCCTGTCTTTGATGGCCACATATACCAGTACTGCATTTTTAGCAGCAGTGTTTTGCATACCCATTTTATAAAACATTTCCTGTGCGCGGTGAACGGGGTTCATGAATCTACATTTGTTTTCGATGTAAATACGAACCTCGCCACTAGTGCGCATTTCTGCGTTTTTAATGGCTTCTACGATACGGGCCTGTTCTGGCTCCGTAAAATAGGATTGTGGCTTTTTAGAAAATAGGTTAAACATGAAGCTTATTGTTCTTTTAATTAGAATTTAACTTCTGGCGCTTTTTCTGAACCAGCTTCTGCCTTAAATCCTTCCTTGGTTTTAAAGCCAAACATGCCCGCAAAAATATTGTTAGGGAATGTACGTGCTTTAACGTTGTAAGCTGCTACTGCATCATTGAAATCGTTACGCGCAACTTTGATACGGTTTTCGGTACCTTCTAATTGCGTTTGTAAACCTCTAAAAGCATCGTTGGCACGAAGGTTTGGATAGTTTTCAGTTACCATTAACAACTTACCCAACGCTTGTGATAATTGACCTTGCGCTGCTTGGTATTGTTGAATTTTTTCTGGAGATAAATCGTTGGCATCTAATTTTACTTGTGTAGCACTTGCTCTTGCGCTAATTACATTTTGTAAAGTTGTTTGCTCAAAATTAGCTTCGCCTTTTACAGTGTTTACTAAGTTTGGAATAAGATCGGAACGACGCTGATAATCACTCTCTACATTCGCCCATTTGTTTTTTACTGTTTCGTCTAATTTTACCAATCCGTTATAACCGTTACAACCGCATCCACCTAATAATAATACAAGGGCAGCAATGACAATAAGGGTTAAATTTTTTGTACTCATTTTGTTTGATTTTTTATTTTATATAGCAAAGTAAGCAAATAGTATGCCACCCCAAATATTTGGGCTTGCCGTTTATCACAATTTAACAGAAATTAAGGATGCTATGCGGTTATGGCAGCAATTCCAGGTAAAACCTTGCCTTCAAAGTACTCAAGCATGGCACCACCACCGGTAGATACGTAGCTTACCTTGTCTGTAAAGCCAAAGATGTTAACGGCTGCAACACTGTCACCCCCGCCAACTAATGAAAAAGCACCTTTAGCGGTAGCAGCTGCAACAGCCTCTGCAATAGCTTTGGTTCCCGCCTGGTAATTTTCCATTTCAAAAACGCCCATCGGACCGTTCCATAAAATGGTTTTACTGCTTTCTATAACGGCTGCAAATTTGGCACGTGTAGCTTCGCCAATGTCGAGACCCATCCATCCGTCGGGGATAGACATGCTTTCGCAATTTTTGCGCTCGGTGGTATTAGAAAATTCGGTGGTAATAATGTTATCGACAGGAAGGTGAATATTTACACCCTTTGCTTTTGCCTTAGCTAAAATTTCTAGGGCAAGTGGCATACGGTCGTCTTCACAAATTGAAGTACCAATGGTTCCACCCTGTGCTTTAAAAAAGGTATATGCCATACCGCCACCAATAATTATATCTGTGGCGCGGTCAAGCAAATTTTCGATAATTAATATTTTATCTGAAACTTTAGCGCCGCCAATAATTGCAGTGAAAGGTTTTTCTGAACCATGTAAAACTTTTTCGGCGCTGGCTACTTCGGCGTTCATGACTAGGCCAAACATTTTACTGCCTGGTGCAAAAAACTGCGCAATTACAGCTGTTGAAGCGTGCGCACGGTGCGCCGTTCCAAAAGCATCATTTACATATACATCTCCTAGCTTGCTTAGCTTTTGTGCAAAAGCCTCGTCGCCTTTTTCTTCTTCTTTATAAAAACGTAAATTTTCTAGTAATAATACCTGGCCTGGCGCTAGTGCAGCCGCTTTATTTACCGCTTCTTCTCCTATACAATCGTTAGCAAATTGAACCTCTACGCTTAACAACTTAGATAAATGCCCAACAATATGAATTAGCGAATACTTAGGTGTAGGACCATCTTTTGGACGACCCAAATGACTCATTAAAATTACTGATCCGCCATCCTTAATAATCTTTTGAATGGTAGGGATGGTAGCACGCATGCGCGTATCATCTGTAATGTTATAAGCATCGTCTAAAGGAACATTAAAATCTACACGGATTAATGCTTTTTGACCGGCAAATGAATGACTAGAAAATTGGCTCATAATTATTTTGAAATTAAGCCTGCAAAATATTTAACGGTACGCACCAACTGACTTACATAACTCATTTCGTTATCGTACCAGCTTACTGTTTTAACAAGCTGTACATCGCCTTGCGTCATTACTTTTGTTTGCGTTGCATCAAATAATGAACCGTAAGAAATACCAATAATGTC
>JAIYCS010000042.1 GCA_027487895.1 Sediminibacterium sp.
ACAATCGACCATATTTACTTGAAAAGTTTGACTGTATATATGGTGATAAAAATATATATAGTACCGTTCGTGACCTTTTATTGTGGGATAAAGCCTTGTACCAGGGTGCTTTTGTTAGTCAAACCACTTTGCAAATGGCATTTGAGCCCGGAAGTAATGAACGACCCTCTATACATAACTATGGTTTAGGGTGGCGCATGTTAAATCAGCCAGATCAAAAAATTATATATCATAATGGTTGGTGGCATGGAAACAATGCTGTATTTAGTAGATTCATCAAGGACACGGCGACCATAATCGTATTAGGAAATAGATTTAACCGTAATATCTACAAAGCCAAGAACATAGCAGGTTCATTTTTATCAGGCTTTGATTCCACATCCTTGGCCGAATAATGAATCATATACCTAAAAACTTTAAACAAACTGGGGGGCAAATTGGGTGATTTTAAGCCAATTACCCTATTTTTGCAGACTTTTAAAATCTAATTTTTTACTAGATCCAATCGATTATGAACAACATGTTGTTTTATGCCGTACCGGCAATGGGACTTATCGGTCTACTTTACACATTAATCAAATTTGTATGGGTTTCTAAGCAAGATGCTGGTAATCCTAGAATGAAAGAAATCAGTGATTTCATTGCTGAGGGTGCTATGGCATTCTTAAAAGCAGAGTGGAAAATCCTTGCTTATTTCGTTGTAATTGTTGCCTTATTACTTGGTTTTATGGCAAATACCAATGAGTCAAGCCATTGGAGTATTGCAATTTCATTCATTATTGGTGCTGTTTTCAGTGCTACAGCTGGTTACATTGGAATGAAAGTTGCTACAAAAGCAAACGTTCGTACTGCTGAAGCTGCTAAAACGAGTTTATCACGTGCCCTTAAAGTATCATTTACAGGTGGTTCTGTAATGGGACTTGGCGTATCTGGTTTAGCTGTTTTAGGTTTAGGTGGTTTATTTTTAATTATCAAACATTTCTTCTCTCCAGATGGTGATGCAGAAGGTATGTTACGTACCATAGAAATTTTAACTGGATTCTCTTTAGGTGCTGAGTCTATCGCTTTATTTGCGCGTGTAGGTGGTGGTATTTATACCAAAGCTGCAGACGTTGGAGCAGATTTAGTAGGTAAAGTTGAAGCTGGTATTCCTGAAGATGATCCTCGTAACCCTGCAACTATTGCAGATAACGTAGGTGACAACGTTGGTGACGTTGCAGGTATGGGTGCCGATTTATTTGGTTCTTATGTTGCAACTGTATTAGCAACAATGGTTTTAGGTCAAGAAGTAACAGGTGCTGATAAAGCGCCACTGGTAGATGCTTTTGGTGGTCTATCTCCTATTTTATTACCAATGCTAATTGCTGGTATCGGTATTATTTTATCAATCATTGGTACCTTATTTGTAAGAATTAGTGATAAAGCAGGTTTAAATACTGCAACTGTGCAAAATGCACTGAACATGGGTAACTATGGTTCTATGATTTTAACTGCAGTGGTATGTTATTTCTTAGTAGGAAACGTATTACCTGAAACCATGTATTTACGTGGCTTAGAATTCACAAGAAACGGTGTAATTGGTGCGATTGGTGTAGGTCTTGTAGTAGGTGTGTTAATGAGTATTATTACTGAATATTACACTGCAATGGGTAAGCGTCCAGTATTAAGTATCATTAAACAATCAAGCACAGGTCATGCAACAAATATTATTGGTGGTTTAGCAATTGGTATGGAGTCTACTTTCTTACCAATTTTAGTATTAGCTGCTGGTATCTTTGGTTCTTTCTATTGTGCAGGTTTATACGGTGTGGCTATTGCTGCTGCAGGTATGATGGCAACAACGGGTATGCAACTTGCGATTGATGCTTTTGGTCCTATCGCAGATAATGCTGGTGGTATCGCTGAAATGAGTGAGTTACCAGCCGAAGTGCGTGAAAAAACAGATATTTTAGATGCCGTTGGTAATACAACAGCTGCAAGTGGTAAAGGTTTTGCCATTGCTTCTGCTGCATTAACTTCACTTGCATTATTTGCTGCGTTTGTGGGTGTTGCAATGCCTGATAACCAGCACATCGATATTTACAAAGCCGACGTATTAGCTGCCTTATTTGTAGGTGGTATGATTCCTTTCATCTTCTCTTCTTTAGCGATTAGAGCGGTTGGTGAAGCAGCTATGAGTATGGTGGAAGAAGTTCGTCGTCAGTTCCGTACCATTCCTGGAATTATGGAAGGTACAGGTAAGCCAGAATACGATAAGTGTGTGGCGATCTCTACTGAGGCATCTCTTAAAAAAATGATGTTACCTGGTGCTATCACTATTGTGTCTCCTTTATTAGTTGGATTCTTATTAGGCCCAGAAGCGCTTGGTGGTTTCTTAGCAGGTGCTACTGTAAGTGGTGTGTTAATGGGAATTTTCCAAAACAACGCAGGTGGTGCTTGGGATAATGCTAAAAAATCTTTTGAGAAAGGTGTTGAAATTAACGGTGAGATGTTCTACAAAAAATCTGAACCACACAAAGCATCTGTAACAGGTGATACGGTGGGTGATCCATTTAAGGATACATCAGGTCCATCAATGAATATCTTGATTAAGTTAATGTCAATTGTTTCTTTAGTAATTGCGCCAACGCTTGCTAAAATGCACCCAACATCTGGTGCAACTGTAACAAAAACACAAACAGTAGAAATGTCAATTATTAGCACCGATACTTCTGCTAATGCTATTGATACTGCAAATACAGTTACCATTTCTGCAGATTCTAAAACACTAGTGCAAGCTTTACAAGAAGATGGTTTAGCACCAAAAGACAATGTAAAGATTGAAGTGAAAGATGGTAACATTTCTGTAAATGGTAAAGCACTTACTCCAGAACAAAATGAAAAATACAAAAGTTATTTGCACATTAAAATGGCAGTTAAACAATAACTTTTAAAGTATACGAATTTAAATCCCTCCTCTTTTGGAGGGATTTTTTTTGTACTATTGTAATACAAATTTTGGTATGGGAAAATATATAAAGCCTACAGAAAAAGAGTTTGAGATATTATCTGTTCTATGGCAGGAAGGTTCGGCGTCTGTAAAAAAAGTACATGAAATATTGGCTTCAAAAACAGGTTACACCACTACTTTAAAGCTCATGCAAATTATGTTTGAAAAAGGTATTGTAAAAAGAGATACAACGACCAAACAGCATATTTATAAAGCAAATTATACCAAAGACCAGGCAAAGGAATTTAAGGTAAAGCAAATTCTTTCTAACTTTTTTGACGATGATAAGGCTTTACTGATTGCTTATTTATCGGAACCAGTTACCACAAATTCTTAGGACACCAATCACCATATTTATTACCCAACTGAAATCCTATCAGAATTTCATGTGTTCCTCTACTCACTGTATTTAGAGAAGATGTAACAAAGTCGTAAGAGTAGCCAATATTGATATTGTTGTTTACATTAAAACCAACCATACCTGCATAACCCTCTTTAAAACGGTACGATCCTCCAAACCAAATTAAATCTTGGTACATGAGTTTTGCATTGATGTCCATACCGATAGGTAAAGGACTAATGTATCTGATAAGTGCAGATGGCAACAAACTTAAGTCTTCAGAAACTTGTAAACGATATCCTGCGCTTAAAAAAATATGCGGCACTAGCTTTCCTTGCGTGAGGTAAACTTTATTATCTGAAAATGCTACGTTTTGTGGTACAATTTGTTGAGCCGATAAACCAACAAAATAATCATTAGAATACAACCATAAGCCCGCACTAATATCTGGTTTAATGGTATTGATAAGTCCACTCGCTCCTACTGCAGGATCAATAACGGTGTTACCAAAATTTAATTTACTGGTATTTAACGTTAAATTGGTCATACCTGCTGATACGCCAAATGATAAAGTAGTTTGTGCTGCAATACCTCTGTGATATGCGTAGGTACCATAGGCAGCAAATCTATTAAGTGGTCCTGTTTGATCGTTTAAAACGGTAAAGCCAACTCCATGGTGTGGTTCTGGTGCTTGATAATTTTGCCAGTAAGCTCTTCCCCTTGGATTTTCGCCTGGCGCAGACATACTGGTAGGATTTGAAGAAGCGTATCCTTGTTTTTTAAGCGGTCCATGAAAAGTTAAATAAGTAGTAACTGGAGCATCCTGTACACCCTGCCACTGAATACGGTGCGATGTTTTTACATCCCAATAATTTTCTATGCCAGCAAGTGCTGGATTAATTAAAAAGTTGTTTAAAATATACTGTGTATAGTATGGACGTTGTTGCGCCACACTTAACAGAGGCAGTATAAAAACAAAGCATATAACAATCAACTTTTTCATGTTCACTATTTTATAATGGTCACTGACCCTGTTATTATTTTTCGTCCATTTTTAGGATTGATAATATAGTAGTACGTACCAATGGGTAAAGGGTTTCCGTTGTACTGTCCATTCCAAGGTTTATCATACCCCACCGATTTAAACACGGGCTGTCCGTATCTATTGTATACATCAATGGTTGCGCCAGGGTAGCTTTCTAAATATTTTATTACCCAGTTGTCATTAATGCCATCCCCATTTGGAGAAAATGCGTTGGGCACTTCTGGTGCGAGTAATAGTTTAATAAATATATCATCCGTTACCATGCAACCACCTAGTCCGGTGAGTTCTAGTGTGTACGTTACATCACCAAGTGGCGTGGTGCGTGGTACGGCAGCGGTATCATTATTTAAATATAGGGCTGGCTTCCATTTGTAGGTAAGGTTATTGCCAAACACAAATGCAGGTTTAATAAGCGCTGTACCACCTTCTAGTATTTTAAAATCGGGCCCTAGATTCAGGTGCGGATACGGGAATGAAGTAACCGTTTTAGAAACGGTATCACTCACGCAGTTTTGTCCATTAAAGCCATATAGTTTGATGGTAAAAATGCCAGAGTCTCTAAAACGTTTGTTTGGATTTTGAACACTAGATGCATCGGATTGTCCTAAATCCCATACCCATTTATTGATAGGACTTGATTTACCATCCGACTGATCTGTAAAGTTTATTACATCACCCATACAAATACTATCTGGGCTAATGGTAAAGGCTGCCTTAGGTTGCGGATAAATGGTAGTAAGCACCTGCGTTAAAGAGTCTATACAGTTGTTATTGGTGGTAACAACAAGTTTTACGTTTACGGGGCCTACGGCGCTGTATTTGTGGGTTGGATCCTTGCTTGTAGAACCTGCACTATTGTTAGGATCACCAAAGCTCCATGCGTATTTAAAACTAGCTTCCGAACCATCTACGATGCTAGAGCTATTGGTAAAGGTTCCATTACCATCCGGTAAACAAATGCTTGGTAAGCTAAAGGCAGGCTTAGGTAATGGATTTACTTTTACAAGTTGTGTATTAAGTACCGATACACACCCACTATCGGTGGTTACCTTTAGTGATACGGTATAGGTTTTAGTGGTATCAAATATTTTATTAAACACAGCCCCCGATGTTTTAGAAGATGTAGTTCCATCTCCAAAATCCCAGGCCCATGAAACTATGTTACTAAAATTAGCTACGGAACTATCTGTAAATACAAGGTTGTTTTTTTCGCAACTAGGAAGCCCAGCACCCCACTTAGCAGTAGGTGAAGGCCATACTGTAATATTTTGTGTAGCAGAGTCTTTACAGCCTATTACACTAGATGTGTACATGTATTGAATGGTATAAGTGCCCACGCCCGCAGTAACAGGATTAAACACACCTGTACCGCTCACACCTGTTCCGGAATAAGCAAAACTGCCTGGTACATTGTTATCAAAACTAGCTTGTGTAATTTGACGAGCAGCTGCTTCGTTACAAATACCCGGCATGGTGGTAAAACTTACTTTAGGACTTTGGTTAACTGTAGCAGTTTTAGCAATAGACTTACTACAACTAGCGGCGTTACCAGAAAAAGCTTTTAGGGTAATGGTATAATTTTTGGTAGCCGGGGTTTGAAAATTAGGATAACGAAAAGCGTATACCTTACCATTAAAAGGCGCTTCATCAATTGTTTTTTTAGTAAGATCGTTAGCATCCCAAAAAATCTCGAGCCTAGTAACATCACCAAAATCTACCACCGATAAATTTTTAATCCGAACCGAATCATTGCTACAAAGTTTTGTAGGCGTTAGTATCTCAAAATCAGGTGTTGGATTAGCACCATTAACGGTAAAGCTACTCGTTAACGAATCTACACAACCAAAAGAAGTGACCTTAAGAGACACACTATACACCGCCGACTTATTGTATTTTAAGGATGGATTTTTAGCTGTTAACTGCGCTGGTGTAAAAGTAGGGCCAGGTGTAATAGCAGGGCTTCCTGCATTAAAATTCCACTGATACGAAAAGTTTGTAGCACCATCTGCAGATGAAGTTGAATCTGTAAAAACAGCATTTGCATCATTTAAACAAACTTCGGGTAGCGTAAATCCAACTTTTGGAATGGAATGAATAAGTAGGGGACTCGCCAATTTAAATGTATCGCTTTTACAGCCAGAACTTGCTTCTGCAATAAGCCATGGATTTCTATTTCCCCAACTAGGGTAGGTTGTTGTTTGAGGTGTAAAACTATTTGAATTGACAATGCCTTTTCCGTCATCTAAATTCCAGTAACTTTTTTGTAATGTTCCATTTGATATGGAAGAGGTTTCCGTAAAGTTTATATTAATATTTACGCAAGTATTTGTTGTAGCGGTAAATGCGGCAGTTGGCTTAGGCGTTAT
Organism: Sediminibacterium sp.; assembly: GCA_027487895.1. Lineage (GTDB taxonomy): Bacteria > Bacteroidota > Bacteroidia > Chitinophagales > Chitinophagaceae > Sediminibacterium. Next base: position 6,741 of record JAIYCS010000042.1, read on the forward strand.
TTCAATATTTCTTGAAAAAATATCCGATGCACAACCATTTTTAGAAGTTACTCTTAAATCAACTGCGTACGTCCCAACGGTATTATATTTAATAGGTTTAATAACAGCGCTATTGGTATCAAGGGTGTTTCCGTTTTTAAAATTCCAGTTCCATCTAGCACCAGTAATTGCTGGGGTATTAAAATAAACAGAGTCCTGAATACAACCAGTTTGTGTAGATGTAAAATTGGCAAATACACGCTCCGAATTTAACTCAATGGTTTTTGTAGAAACTCCGCAGGCGGTTGATGCGGAGGTAATAGTGTAAATGCCATCGTTGAGGTTGGTGAAATTATTGATAACCAAATTAGCGCCAGTGCTAGAAAAGTTATTAGGCCCTGTCCATGTAAAAGTATTAGCGTCTCCCGTTACTGCATTAATAGAAGCTGTGGTATTATAGCAAATGGGTTGATTGTTGGTGAAAATTTCAGTATTTTTTGTAGCATCAATTAACTGAATAACATTGCTACTAAAATCAGAAAAATAACCATATCGAGCCGTTGAACTCGCTCCACCTTGAATAACGCCTACATGAAATTTACCTTTACTATTTTCAATAAGTGCATTTGCACCACCTGTGATGACAGTAGATGGGATATTTAATCTTGCATACATCCATTCGTCATTGCTGCCCGTAACTGGGCTAAATAAGCTAGCGTCAATACCTGTGTTACTACCATTGAGTTTAAAATCATTGATGCTATTTTTTGGAGCTAATACATTTAAAAAAAAGCTACCTGTGCTTGAAGCCCTAGTAACACTGATACTTTTAGATCCTGTGCATTTGATGGATGGGATGATGGCGCCTCCAAGTTCACAACCAAAACCTGTTATATGAAAAATATGAACGGGTTTATCTGAATTAACAAAACAGGAGTTTTCGCTCAAAGATCCTTTGTAATAATCGCCAGCCTGAAGTGTGGCAACAGTTGCTCCATTTACTTTTATAGCGGTATTGTTTTCGATGGCAAAAACATAATAAAAATCGGGACTGTTAAAGTATCCTTTAATGACAATAAATTCTTGTCCTGCAATATTGTCTGGTATAAGTTGGTCGCCAGCTGTATCTGAACAACCTTGTCCCGTATAAAAAAGCGAATCGTCTTTTGTAGAAATACAAATGGGTTTATTGGATGTTACTAAAGTGCCACCTGGTCTTTCTGTTGCAGTATTATTGGCAGCAGAACAGGTATAGGTTTCTCCTTTTTGTAAAGTGATCGTAAACGGAACGCCAGCTGCACGACCAATTAAGTTGCTTTTGGGTGTAATGGTGACCTGTGTATTATTTTCTGTGGCAAGAATAATAAAATCGGTGGTATATAATGGAAGCGGTCTTCCTATAAAGCCCATTTGAAAGGGGAGTGTAAATTTTGTGCCGAGTGCATTATTACCTTTTAATGCATAAATATCTCCATTAGAACCATTGGCAATATCGTAGTAGCAAGATATGGGGCTATTGGATCTTATGAGTAACCCTTTATTACTAACTGTATTTGGCGTAGCATTTTCTATTTGCGTAATTACAGTGGTGAGATTTACGGAGTTAGAGCTATTGGCCGCAATATTTATACTAATCGGGGTAAAGCCCGGATTGGCAGGTTGAGAAATGGTAATCGCAGCGGCTGAATTGGAAGTTGAAAATCTTAAAAAAATAGGCCTGTCACCATGCGCTTCTTGCAGGTCTGGAGCAGCAAACCAAAAAGTCGTATCGGTTTGGGCACTTGTTATTTTACAAAATAAAACAAATGCCAACAAAAAGTAGAGTTGGGGGCTTCTACAGCTCATTATTGCTATTTTCTTGGTCAATTTTCAAATCTTGCTCATTCTGTCCTGCAAACTACTTAAAACGGCCTTAAAATTGTCATAATTTATTTATCTTGAACACCTTAAAACTATTTATAATGAAAAGACGCAACTTTCTAAAAAATAGCAGCCTTGCTGCGGCTTCAGTGGCATTTATGCCTAGCGCAAATGTTTTTGCAAATTCATTGGCAAGTAATGTCAAAATTGGCATTATTGGGGTAGGATTAAGAGGTCAAGGCCATCTAGACTTACTTCTAAGACGCAAAGATGTTGACGTTGTTGCTATTTGTGATATTAGCGACTATATGCTAAATAGTGCAAAAGAAGACATTACTAAGTCTGGTAAAAAAATGCCAGCCATCTATACTGGCGATAATTATGCCTGGAAGCGTATGTTGGAAAAAGAAAAACTAGATGGTGTTGTCATTGCTACACCATGGGAGTGGCATAAACCTATGATTATTGGCTCATTAGAAGCGGGTGTAAAATATGTTGGTTCCGAAGTATGTATTGGACTTAGTTTACAAGATCACTGGGATGTTGTAAAAGCAGCAGAGCGATACAATGCTCAAGTTATGATGCTTGAAAATGTTTGTTACCGCAGAGATGTAATGGCAGTTTTAAATATGGTGCGTCAGGGATTATTTGGTGAACTCATTCATTTGCAAGGAGGCTATCAACACGATTTAAGAGACGTGAAATTTAACAATGGAAATAATCCAGCCAACTCTCCGGTAGAATTTGGTGAAAAAGCTTTTTCGGAAGCGTCTTGGAGAACAGAACATTCGGTACAGCGTAACGGAGACTTATATCCAACACATGGCGTTGGCCCAATTGCTAATTACATTAATATTAATAGAGGTAACCGTTTTGTGAACCTATGTTCATTCTCTTCTAAAGCAAGAGGCCTTCATAACCACGTAGTTAAAAAAGGTGGCGAAAATCACCCCAATGCAAAAGTTAATTTTAGACTAGGTGATGTCGTTACCACCAATATTCAGTGCGCTAATGGTGAAACTATTTTGTTGCAACACGACACCAATTTACCACGTCCATATTCATTAGGATTTAGGGTTCAAGGTACCGAAGGGCTTTGGATGGACGTGAATAAGAGTATTTACATTCAGGACAAATCGCCTAAATCGCATCAGTGGGAGCCTGCTAAAGAATGGTTGGATAAATATGATCATCCATTATGGGCGCGTTGGAGTAAAGAAACCGAAGGTGCTGGTCATGGCGGTATGGACTTTTTTGTCATTCATGCTTTTATTGAATCTATCAAAAATAGTAAGCCAACTCCACTTGATGTATACGATGCTGCCTCTTGGAGTGCCATTACACCACTTTCTGAACAGTCTATTGCGCTTGGTAATGAAACCATTGCATTTCCTGATTTTACGGGCGGCGAGTGGATGTATAGAAAGCCAGTGTTTGCTTTAAATGACAGCTATTAATATTGTAGCATGAGCGTTTCTGCAAATGTTTTAAAGATATTTGGTTTTGATGCTTCATTGGTGGAAGTAAAGCCGCTTGGTGAGGGTCTTATCAATCATACCTACATGGTTCAGTCTGGAAACGACGCTTACGTTTTACAAAAAATCAATACGGCTGTTTTTAAAAATCCAGTTGCTATTGCGCATAATATTCAATTGATATCTGGATACTTAGCGGCTCATAGTCCAGATTATTATTTTGTAGCTCCTGCCAGTTCGGTGCATGGGAGTCAGATGGAATATATAAACGATGGGTATTACAGGGTGTTTCCTTATGTTAAAGGGTCTCATGCTAAATCAGTGGTTCAAAATGAGGAACAGGCTTATGAAGCGGGTTATCAATTTGGACTTTTTACAAATGTATTAAATGGCCTTGATGCCACTGATTTACAAATCACCATCCCCGATTTTCATAATTTAACACTTAGGTATGAGCAGTTTTGTAACGCACTTCTGTACGGAAATAAAGACCGAATTATACAGTCGGAAAATCAAATAAAATTTTTACAAGATCATAAGTGGATTGCTGATTTCTTTGAAACCATAAAAACCAATTCAAATTTTAAATTACGCGCTACGCATCACGATACTAAAATTAGCAATTTGCTATTTGATGAAAATGATAAAGGGATCTGTGTGATAGATTTGGATACCCTCATGCCAGGATATTTTATCAGCGACCTAGGTGATATGTTTAGAACTTATTTGTGTGCTGTTTCTGAAGAAGAAACAGATTTTTCTAAAATATCTGTAAGGCCTAATATTTACAAAGCAATTGTAAAGGGGTATTTGAAGGGTGCTGGAAATATGTTATCTAAAGATGAAGCGGATCAGATTTATTATGCAGGGCTTTTTATGATTTATATGCAAGCCCTTCGGTTTTTAACTGACTTTATAAATGATGATGTGTATTACGGAGCCAAATATCCGCTTCACAATTACAATAGGGCTTTAAATCAAATTAAATTGTTAGAAGACTATATCAATAAAAAAGAATTATTACAAATTGAAATAAATAATTAATTGTTTTAAATAAGAAGTGAAATGAAAAAGTTAGTAGTTGTTATTGCCGTTTTATTTGTTGCAAATTCACTTACCGCTCAAAGGTATAGTAAGCCAGAATGGTATGAAACATTTGCAAGTATCAATGCCGAAGTGCAGCAAAATTCTAAAGCCTACGCAACGCTTAAGTATGCCACCGAAACGATTGGACACCGTTTAACAGGTTCTGTTAATGGTAGCAAAGCAGAAGCATATGCCTATAACTTATTAAAATCTTATGGGTTTAAAAATGTAAGATACCAACCCTTTGAAGTTGAGAGTTGGAGTAGGGGTAGTTTGACCGTTAAAATTGGAAATAGCCTAAGCAATTTACAGCCCGTAAAGTCAGTGTCGCTAGCACATTCACCAGTTGCTGCCGATGTTGCGCTTGAAGTGGTGGATATGGGTAATGGACTAGATGAAGACTACGCAAAAGATCCTTCTAAAGTTGCCGGTAAAATTGCGCTTGTTTATTTAGGTGTTTTACCAGGATCAAAACCTGGTACGCCAAGCCTTCACCGCTCCGAAAAAACAGCTATCGCTACAAAATATGGCGCTAAAGGGATAATCGTAATTAATACGGCTGCTGGTGGTATTTTACTTACCGGTACCGCTTCTGTTACTGGAAAATTAATTCCTATTCCTGCGGTATGTATTAGTAAAGAAGATGGGCTTGCATTTAAAGAAGCACTTTTAAAGGAGCAGCAGTTTGCTAGTATCAACATGACTAATTTTTCAGGATTGATAAAAGCCCGCAATGTTGTAGTAACAATTAAAGGAAGTGATTTGCCTAAAGAAAAAATTGTAGTAGGCGGTCATTTGGATAGTTGGGATTTAGCTACTGGTGCCATTGATAATGGTATTGGATCGTTTTCGGTACTTGATATGGCCCGCACATTTGCTGCGCTTAACCTTCGACCTACCAGAACTGTAGAGTTTGTTTTATTTATGGGTGAGGAAGAAGGCTTGTTAGGATCAAAGGCCTATATCGAAGCTGCAAAAAAAGATAAATCAATTGACCAAATAAGATACATGTTTAATTATGACATGACCAATGACCCAACAGGTTATTCAAGTTCTACAGAAGTGTCTGAAACCTTATTTAAATCGATTGGTTCTATTGTGCAAAGCATTGATACAAGTTTCAAAAACACATTTAGTGCAGGAGCAGGGCTTCATAGCGATCACCAGCCATTTATGTTACAAGGTATTCCAACGGGTGGTGCAGCTGGCGGTAAACTCCCTAACAATGCGGGACCTTGCTACCACGCAGACTGCGATAGCTTTAAATTAGTGGATGAAAAAGGCATGAAAAACACAGTTCGTTTTAATGCCATTTTAGTATATGGTGTTGCAGATGCGCCATTAATTGAAGCAAAGCATTTAAATGATGAAGAAACGAGATTGTTTCTAATAAAAAACAATCTAAAACTGCCACTACAAATAGCAGGTGATTGGCGCTGGAAAGACTAACTATTTATTTAAGTGTATTTTTTAATACACTTAAATTTCCGTCAATTGTTTTTTGATCATATTGTAATCCTAAAATTTTAGCAATTAGAGGGTATACATGTACGTTTTCAAATCCGTTAATTTTTTTACCAGATTTGAATGCAGGCCCCCATGCCAAAAAGCTAGCCCTCATTTCGGGGAGCCTAGGATCGTAACCATGTTTACCCGGACTGCTAGGTCTGCCACTTAAACTAAATGTATAAGGTAGTTTAGCTACTAAAATAATGTCACCAATTCGGTTGAATCGGTCGTCTAGATTGCTGTAATGAAAATCTTTTGGCGCATTATTTTTTAAATAAACATCGTATCCATTGGCCTCTTTTAAAAGTGCTTGGTAGGTAGGTATAATGGCTGCAGTATCTTTTGCATAGAGTTGTAAAAGCGCGCTACCAGAAGGTACATAAAACTTTGTTGGATCAACAGATTTTGGAAGTCGAATGGGGTTTTGGCTATCTACAAGTGCCATGCCGTGGTCTGATACTAAAATATAATTGACAGGTAAACCTAAGCTACCAACTGCTTCATTCATTTGTTTAATCACTCCATCTATATATTGTACAGCAGCCTCTGCTTGTTTACTATCTGGACCATAATTGTGGGCAGCATCGTCTACCTCAGGCATATAAAAAGTAATAAGGTGTGGCCTGGTTTTTTCTGGTAAGCTTAGCCAGTTTTTAATTTGAGCAATTCTCTTTTCTATTTTTATTTTGTCGTTGTAATTGTAAAAGTAAGTAGGCTTTGTATTTGCAATGGGCGCTTCAGACGCTACCCAATAAAAGCTAGCTGTTACCATCTGTTGTTTTTCGGCAAGCGCCCAAAGCGGCGTTCCGCCATACCAATATGGATCGGCTACCATTTTTTTATTTGACATGGTATAGGTAGCGTTTGCTTTTTCGTCAAAAAAAGTATTGTCCACAAGGCCATGATGTGCAGGGTAAAGGCCAGTTACAATAGTATAATGGTTGGGAAAAGTTAAAGATGGAAAAGCAGATGTCATGTAGTTTGCAACGACACCCGATTTTCCATACGCTTGCAAAGATTTTGCATTGTACTTTTCTACAAAATCTGATCTAAGGCCATCAATAGAAATAAGTATGACATACGGTTTTTTTTGAGCGGCAGCACTATTATACCTGCCGGCAGTAATTTGCTCAGTGGTGTCTTGGGCAGCTACTAGTTGAAAAATAAAGCTAAAAGCAAATAGAAGGGTTAGGTGTATATATTGTAGTTTTTTCATTCGGCTTTATTAAAATAGTTCAAGTGAATTATCCATGCTATTAAAGTGCTAAAGTATGCTGTAAATATTCCAGCGCCTACATCTAATGGGAAGTGCTGTGCTACATAAATTCGAGCATAACCGCCTAATAATGCATACATAAAACCTAGCGGCACAATCCATTTTTTTGTGCTAATAAAACAACAAAATAAGAAAAGTGAAAATGCGGTTGCGGTATGTCCTGAAGGAAAGCTATTAGTGGTATGAATTACAATACCCGATACTTTGTGTATTAATGCGTTGTCAGAAATAACAGCAGTAGGTCTATTTTCTGATTTAAAAAATACTTGTTTTGAGCTTTGTGTGATGATTGTTGAAAATACGATCGTAGCAAGTAAAAACGGAACAAATTTTTTCTTGTACATGAGCGTTAATGCAAAAGCCGGGATCCAAATAAATCCATCTCCAGCATTGGCCCAGATATAAAAAAAGAAATCTGCAGCAGGACCCAAATCTAGGTTCATGAGAAGGAAGGCGTTTTCCTTACCCAGGATCATAGATAGAAGGATTAAGCAGGTTCCTGTAATTAAGGATACGCCTATTCCTAAGGTTACATTTTTATTCAGTTGCAATTGCATCTTATTAATTTATACGCAAAGCTACTATAGTTGCACCTATTTATTAAAGAACACCGGCTAATTCGAGGCTTTTTTTCTTAAGGTGTACGATGTCTAGGTTGTCAATAATAGGGTCGGGGGTTAAAATAAGGGAGTTGTTATTTTCCTTCCACCAGTTATTTTGAATAAGCTCCTTTACATGAAGTACGCCAATTAAGTATTTACGGTCTTCTTGTGCATGCCATTCCTCTATCCATTCAAATTTGTCTTTAGGAACATTTTTGATGTCATCAAAGCTTACATATACTTTTAAGAAATAGTCGGAAGTTAATTCGTGCGGAGCTTGTTGGTATAGTTTTTTATACTCGTAACAGTAATTGTACCTGAGTGCCGATATATCACTTAATACCGCAGAAGCTGTAGGGAAACTTCCAGCTCCCTTGCCGTAAAAAAATTGTTTGTCTGCAAATCCACTTTCAATAACGACGCCATTGTATTCATTTTTAACAAATGAAAGCGGCTCTGATTGACTAATTAGTTGTGGTAATACAAATGCTGCCACTTTTCCATTGGCTAGTTTTTTTGCTTGCGCAATAAGCTTGATATCTAGTTTTTTTTCTTGTGCAACGGCTGCGTCACTTAATTGAATATTTTGAATACCGCTAAATAAAATATTTCCAGGTTTTTCTACAATACCATACGCATGGGCGAGTAAAACAGTCCATTTGTTAAGTGCATCGTAACCTTCGACGTCTAATTTTGGATTGCTTTCTGCAAAACCTAGTTGTTGCGCTAGTATGAGTGCTGCTTGAAAACTTAATTTGTCTTCAAACATTTTAGTTAAAATAAAATTGGTAGACCCGTTTACAATGGCTTTAATGGAATGCAGTAGGTCATTGTCATAATATTCTTCTAAGTTTCTGATGACAGGAATAGAGGCGCAAACGGCTGCTTCATATAAAAAGGGAAGCCCTGTTTGTTTTTGTAGCGCTAACATGTCGGACAGGTTGTCGGCAATCATTTTTTTGCTGGCACTTACGACAGCTTTGCCTTGCAAAAGTGCCGTAGAAACAATGTCAAATGCTGCCACTGAATCGTCAATTACTTCTACAATAACATTGATATTTGGATCTAGTAATAGATCGTTTTTGTCTGTGGTAAATAAACTAGCCGGCGCATTTCTTTTTTTATCAACGTTTTTGATACATACTTTTTCAATGCTTGCCTTTAATGATGGGGTTTGTTGTAATACTTTGTATAAGCCTTCACCCACTACGCCAAAACCAAATAAACCAATTTTTAAAACTTTTTGATGCTCCATTTTATTATTTATTTTCTAGGGTACTAAAAATAAAAAAGCTCACCAGATGTAGTCAGGTGAGCTTGGAATATTAGAAGCCTTAGGCAAAATATCAAACGTCGCTGACTTATCTTTCCATGCACATGTAATGTGATGGACGGATTTGGCACCTTCATACCACTGCGAATGATATGGGTTGCCAAGGCATCAATGGGCCATTCCCTCTGCCTTTCTGGATAAGATTTTTTAAGAACTATTGTAAAATTAAGATAGAAACTTGCACCGCCCAAAAAAACTTTGTCTATAATCTACTAACATTTGTATGTTTTCAACCATTCAAGCCCTTCGTTGTTATTATATTTACATTCTACTATGGCAAAGAAATCCGCTAACGAAATAAGTTCTAGTATTCATACCGAAAGTATTGAGGTTTTTGGTGCAAGAGAACACAATCTTAAAAACATAGACATCCGTGTTCCTAAAAATAAATTGGTGGTATTTACGGGTGTAAGTGGTAGCGGAAAATCGTCCCTGGCTTTTGATACCATTTACAATGAAGGTCAGCGCAGGTATATGGAAAGTTTTGGCGCCTATGCTAGACAATTTATGGGTGATATGGAAAGGCCCGATGTAGATAAAATTACTGGGTTATCGCCCGTGATTTCTATAGAACAAAAAACAACCAATAAAAATCCCCGATCAACGGTTGGGACTGTAACCGAAGTGTACGATTTTTTGAGGTTACTCTATGCCCGTATTGGAGAAGCGTATAGTTACAACACGGGTAAAAAAATGGTGAAGTTTACCGAAGAAGAAATTGTTGCTTCTATCACCGAAAAGTATGCCAATAAAAAAATTGTTTTACTGGCGCCATTAGTAAGAGGTAGAAAAGGACATTATAGAGAATTATTTGAAGAGGTAAGAAAAAAAGGTTTTTTAAAAGTTAGAATAGATGGCGACATTGTAGACCTTACACCAAAACTACAAGTAGACCGTTACAAAATTCATGATATTGAACTTGTAGTTGATCGTTTGCAAGTAACACCTGATGATAAAGTAAGGCTTTCACAAAGTGTACAGCAAACCTTAAAACTTGGAAAGGATCTTTTGTTTATGATGGTTCATGAGTCAAATAAAGTGGTGCAGTATGCCAAGCAGCTCATGTGTGAAGAAACGGGGCTTAGTTATGAAACACCATCTCCTAATGCATTCTCATTTAACTCCCCTTATGGAGCTTGCCCTACTTGTAAGGGACTCGGCAATGTGTTTTCTATTTCATTAGAACAAATTATTCCGGATAGATCCTTAAGTATCAAAGAGGGCGGTATTGCGCCACTTGGTGTACAGCGAGAGGCTTATTTGTTTAAACAGGTTGAAGTGCTTGCTAAAAAGCATAAAATTAGCCTGGATAAACCCATCAGTAGCTTATCGGAGCAGTCTATTAATTTACTATTATATGGCACACCTGATGGTCCATCAGAGTCTACGTTTGATATGGATGAAACGGCTATGTCTAGCCCGTATGAGGGTGTGTTTGAAGGCGTTGTTCCCATGCTTAAGCGCTGGTTTACAGGAACTGGTATTACAGAGGCGCTGCGTGAATGGGTAGAACAGTTTATGGAATTAAAACACTGCCCAAGTTGCGAAGGTGCTAGGTTAAAAAAAGAAAGTTTGTGGTTTAAGGTAGCGGATAAAAATATTGCAGAAATCAGTCATTTAAATTTAGATAAGCTGCTAAAGTGGTTTGAGGGTATTGAGAAAAAGCTTACTAAAAAAGACAATGCCATTGCAAAAGATATTTTAAAAGAGATTAGAGAGCGGGTAGGTTTTTTATTAGATGTAGGGTTAACCTATTTGTCTTTAGATAGACCTTCTAAAACACTGAGTGGGGGCGAGTCGCAGCGTATTAGGCTGGCTACACAAATTGGATCTCAACTTCAGGGCATCACGTATATTTTGGATGAACCTTCTATTGGACTTCATCAACGCGATAATATGCAGCTCATAAAAGCGCTGCAAAATTTACGCGATATAGGTAATAGTATTTTAGTGGTTGAGCACGATAAGGATATCATGTTAGCTGCCGATTATTTAGTTGATATTGGCCCTAAGGCTGGTAAGCATGGTGGTCAAATAGTGGCAGCAGGAACACCGCAGGAAGTACTGCTTTCTAATTCCGATACGGCGCAGTATTTAAATGGTCAAAAAAAGATTGCTGTTCCTGCTCAACGGCGAACTGGCAATGGACATACCATTGTTTTAAAAGAAGCCACTGGTAATAATTTAAAAAAGGTTTCGGTGAGTTTTCCGCTCGGTCAATTAATTGTGGTAAGTGGGGTGAGTGGAAGTGGAAAATCAACTCTAATAAACGAAACGCTATATCCGCTTTTATCTAAACATTGTTATGATAGTAAGCAACAGCCCATGCCTTTTAAATCGATAAAAGGATTGGAGCATATCGATAAAGTGATAGAAATAGATCAATCGCCTATAGGTAGGACGCCAAGGAGTAATCCGGCCACTTATTGTGGATTTTTTACCGAGATCAGAACCTTGTTTGCAGCCGTAGCCGAATCAAAAATAAGAGGGTACACGGCTGGGCGTTTTTCATTTAATGTAAAAGGCGGACGTTGTGAAATTTGCGAGGGAGGTGGTATGCGCGTGATTGAAATGAATTTCTTGCCAGATGTGTATGTGCACTGTGAAAAATGTAATGGCAAACGTTACAACAGAGAAACACTTGAAATCAGGTACAAAGGAAAATCTATTAGTGATGTTTTAGACATGACGGTAGATGAGGCTTGTGAATTTTTCCAACCTGTGCCTTTTATTTACCGAAAAATAAAAGTGTTACAAGATGTGGGTCTTGGTTATATCACATTAGGACAATCGGCGGTAACGCTTAGTGGGGGTGAAGCGCAGCGCGTTAAACTATCTACTGAGCTGGGTAAAAAAGATACAGGTAAAACATTTTATATTTTAGATGAGCCAACTACGGGGCTTCACTTTCAGGATATTCAACATTTGATTGATGTACTTAATAAGCTAGTAGATAGAGGCAATACCGTACTCGTAATTGAACACAATTTAGATGTTATAAAAGTAGCCGATCATATTATTGACCTAGGTCCAGAGGGAGGCGATGGTGGCGGTACTATTTTGTTTGAAGGGACACCCGAGCAAATGGTGAAATGTAAAGAAAGCCATACGGCCCGTTTTGTAAAAGAAGAACTACGGTAAAATCATTTCAATGTGTTCTATATCATCCTCTAGGTACATGTCTGAATCTTTGATAAATCCAAAACTGCTATAAAATTTTTGTAGGTATAATTGTGCTCCAATTCGGATGGGTTGCTTTCCAAATTTTTCATAACAATGCGCAATGGCATTTTGCATGAGTCCAATGCCGGCACCTTGCCTTCGGTAGGCTGGTGAACTTAATACGCGCCCAATAGATACCTCATTAAATGATACGCCTGCTGGTAAAAGTCTGGCATAGGCAACTAGATTGTCACCGTCCCATCCACACAAATGAAAACTTTTTAGGTCTTTACCATCAATGTCTTGATAATTGCAGGCCTGCTCAACAATAAACACTTCGCAACGAAGTTTTAATATAGCATACAACTGCTTGTTGGTAAGGTCATCAAAGGTTTGAAGGGTCCAAGTAAACGAGTTCATGTAGCGGATATTTTTAGGAAAGATAGGTATAAAATGAAGCCCAAAAATAATGGTAGATCCACATTAATGTAGCACCTTTGCCATCATACACCGATAACCCCTATATCTATGTCAAAAAGAGTCGCAATTATTGGAGCTGGTCCTGCTGGTTTAACCGCCGCATACTTACTCGCAAAAGGCAATCAAGAAGTGGTTGTATTTGAAAAAGATCCACAATATGTGGGAGGTATTTCAAGAACCGAATCTTATAACGGCTATCATTTTGATATTGGTGGACACCGATTTTTTTCAAAATCAAAAGAGGTCGAAGACTTTTGGACCGAAATATTAGGCGATGAAATGTTAGAGCGTCCAAGAAGCTCTCGTATTTATTACAATAACCACTTTTTCTCATATCCACTTGTGGCTTTTGAAGCTTTAAGAAAACTAGGTATTTTTGAAAGTGCTTTATGCGTTTTAAGTTATTTAAAAGCAAAAGTATTTCCAGTTAAAAATCCAACCAATTTTGAAGAGTGGGTTACCAATCAATTTGGGAAAAGATTATTTAATATTTTCTTTAAAACCTATACCGAAAAAGTATGGGGCATTCCTTGTAATGAAATCAGTGCCGACTGGGCAGCGCAGCGTATTAAAGGACTTTCTTTAAGCAGTGCCATTTTTAATGCGCTATTTAAGCCTAATAAAAAGGCTACTGATAAAGACAAGGTGATAAAAACACTCATCGATTCATTCAGGTATCCAAAACAGGGGCCGGGTATGATGTGGGAGGCTTGTGCCGAAAAAAGCAAAGCCATGGGTGTTACACTGCATATGAATTGCGGTGTTCAAAAAATAGAATACACAGGTAACAATTGGACCGTTCAAACCACAAGTCAAGGGAATGTAACGGGCTTTGATTATGTACTTTCTACAGCTCCTATGCGTGAGCTTGTGGCAAATGTATTGCCTGCCTTTCCGGCAACAGTAGCTGCAAACGCTGCTGCACTTGGTTATCGCGATTTTTTAACGGTGGTTCTTATTTGTAAAGATGAAGATGCTTTTTCTGATAACTGGATTTACATTCATGATCCTAAAGTAAAAGTAGGTAGGGTGCAAAACTTTAAATCATGGAGTCCTTACATGGTGCCTGATCCAAGCATGGCTTGTTATGGTCTTGAGTATTTTTGTTTTGAAGGTGATGGACTTTGGACTAGTTCCAATGCCGATTTAATTGCACTAGGTAAAAAAGAAATAGAAAAAATTGGTCTTACAAAAGCATCGGCTGTAGTTGATGGTTACGTTGTAAGACAACCTAAAGCATATCCGGTGTATGATCAGTTTTATAAGGCAAGAGTGGATAGTGTTAGGGATGCACTTACAAATTATCCGGGACTTTATTTGATAGGACGTAATGGCATGCACAAATACAATAACCAAGACCATTCTATGATGACGGCTATGCTTGCTGCAAAAAATATTATTGCAGGTAAAGAGTTGTATAATTTATGGGATGTTAATGAAGACGCCGAATACCATGAAGGTGGTGATAGAGGAGCGTCGGGTCGTATGGTGCCTCAAAAAAATAATTAATACCCGTATTTCTTTTTCCAGCGCTGTACTAAAAAGCTTCTGATTTCATTTTCTCTTGCATTGTTGCCTGGAGTGTAAAGGGTAGTGCCTTTAATGGCTTCAGGAAAAAATTCAAGGTCCACAAAATTATTTTCGCCAAGGTGGGCATACTTATAATCTTTGCCATAATCCATTTGTTGCATGAGTTTGGTTGGTGCATTGCGTAAATGGAGTGGCACCGGAAGGTCGCCAGTTTTTGCAACAAGCGCTAATGCGTCATTAATCGCAACATACGCGGCGTTGCTTTTTGGCGATGAAGCTAAATAGGTAGCACACTGCGATAAAATAATGCGTGACTCTGGATATCCAATTTTACTTACTGCGTCAAATGTGTTGTTGGCAAGAAGTAGTGCGTTGGGTTTAGCGTTTCCAATGTCTTCGCTTGCAAATATGAGCATGCGCCTTGCAATAAATTTTACATCTTCTCCACCTTCTATCATGCGCGCTAGCCAGTACACGGCTGCGTTTGGATCGCTACCGCGCATACTTTTAATAAAGGCAGAAATGATATCGTAATGCTGCTCACCTCCCTTATCATAAATGGCTAATTTTTGCTGCGCTACACTCATCACAATTTTATCTGTAATGACGATACTGTCATTTCCAGCATGCGTTTGAATAACGAGTTCTAAAAGGTTGAGTAATTTTCTTGCATCACCTCCGGCAATTTTAAATAGGGCAGCCGTTTCTTGTAATTGAATAGGAAGGGTAGACAAGTAGCTGTCTTTTTTTTTTTTTTTATTTATTAGTGCACCTAGATCCTGTTCTTGTAATTGTTTTAAAACAAACACTTGACATCTACTTAATAAGGCGTTATTTACTTCAAAAGAAGGGTTTTCTGTGGTGGCACCAATGAGGGTGATAATACCTTTTTCAACGGCGGCTAAAAGGGCGTCTTGTTGGCCTTTATTAAAGCGGTGTATCTCATCAATAAATAGTACAGCACCTGGTTGGTCTTTGGCTTTTTCAATAACCTCCCTAACTTCTTTGACACCACTGCTAATGGCACTTAATTGAAAATAGGGAGCGTTTAATTGGTGGGCTATAATATTAGCAATGGTGGTTTTGCCAACACCCGGTGGCCCCCATAAAATCATGGAAGGAATATGCCCGTTTGCAATACTTGTGTTTAAAATACTTCCCTTACCTGTTAAGTGTTCTTGGCCAACTAGATCTTCTAGTTTATTTGGCCGCATTCTTTCGGCAAGTGGGGTATGGTTATTCACTGTCAAATACGTAGCTATACGCTTTTAAAAATACAAATTGAATTCTGGTATGTACCAGTATAATAATGCTTGTGATAAGCATAAAAATAGCGGTGTACTTGAGCATTTGACCCACAAAGGCAGGTGTGATGCTTGGAGGTAAACTGGCCTGCGTTTCCATGGCTTTGGTTACAAAATCATTAAACTCGATAGGGCGTAGCATAAGAATGCCAATGCTATTTAATAAAAACATAAATGCGGTCCCCACGCTAATGTAACCATTTATTTTAATCCAGTCTTTTAAACTGGGATTGCAGTTTTTAGCTTTATTGATAGCCGTTGTTACAAAACGAAGGCTAGAAAAAGTATAAATAGCAATACAAGAAAATATAAATACAACAAGTAATAGAGCTGGATTAACGAGAGCAGTAGGTAGCACAAGTATTGCCATAAAACCAAATAATAATGCGATTGGTATTAGTAAGTATGTGAGTACTTTAAAAATTTGCACCTGCTTCATAAATACAATTTACGCTTTGTCTGTAAGGTTTAATTTGATTTGCAACTCAACAAATTGTTTGTCATCGATGGTGCTTGGTGCATCTAGCATAACGTCTCTTCCTGCATTATTTTTAGGGAATGCAATAAAGTCTCTAATGCTTTCTGATCCGCCCAGAATTGAACACAATCTGTCAAAACCAAATGCTAGTCCACCATGAGGAGGAGCGCCATATTCAAAAGCGCCTAGTAAAAAGCCAAATTTGTGAAGTGCTTCTTCGGTAGTCATACCAAGTGCATCAAACATTTTTTCTTGAAGTGCACGTTGGTATATTCTAATAGAGCCACCACCAATTTCATTACCATTTAAAACCATATCGTAGGCATTGGCTTTAATGGTTGCATAAGGGTGCTCTAAATATTTATCAGCGTTTTCAATAACAGGGCTGTTGTTTATCATAACACTGATATGATCAGGCTTAGGTGATGTAAACGGATGGTGTCTAGCTACCCATCTGTTTTCTTCTTCGGCGTATTCAAAAAGTGGGAAATCTAGTACCCATAATAATTTAAATTCATCGTCTTTTCTAAAGCCTAATTTTTTACCCATTTCAAGCCTTAATTCTGATGTTGCTTTACGAGTTCTTTCTTCTTTACCTGCAAGTATTAAAACAAGGTCGCCAGCTTTTGCGCCCGCTGCATCTGCGATGGCTTTTAATTTGTCTTCGGTGTAAAATTTATCGACACTGCTTTTGTAGGTGCCATCGGCGTTGCATTTGATGTATACAAGGCCTTGCATGCCAATTTGCGGGCGTTTAACCCACTCGGTAAGCTCGTCAGTTTGTTTGCGGGTATATTCGCTACAACCTGGTGCTGCAATGGCTAAAACAGTTTCTGCATTGTCAAACACGCCAAAGCCGGCGCCATTGATTAAATCGCCAGTAGCTTCTATTTTACCACCTTTTAAAAACGCAGATTTTAAATTGGCAATTTTCATTCCAAATCTAATATCTGGTTTGTCATTACCAAACTGCCACATGGCGTCTTCCCAGGTCATTCTTTCGATGCCTTCTGTGTAATCAATATTTTTTACGTCTTTAAAAACACGTCTAATTAAATTTTCAAACATTTGTAAAATATCTTCTTGCTCTACAAATGCCATTTCACAGTCTATCTGTGTAAATTCTGGTTGTCTATCGGCTCTTAAATCTTCGTCTCTAAAACATTTTACAATTTGGTAGTAACGGTCGTAACCGCTCACCATTAATAATTGTTTAAAGGTTTGAGGCGATTGCGGTAGTGCATAAAATTGACCCGGGTTCATGCGTGATGGAACCACAAAGTCACGCGCACCCTCTGGCGTAGATTTAATTAAAAAAGGCGTTTCAATATCCATAAAACCCTGTTCGTGTAAGTAGTTTCTTACAGAGCGGTTTACGTTGTATCTTAATTCTAAATTTTTCTTGACAGCATTTCGGCGTAAATCAAGGTAACGGTATTTCATGCGTAGATCATCGCCCCCATCTGTGTCATCCTGAATGGTAAAAGGAGGTACCGCCGATTTATTGAGCACTACGCAACTACTTACAATAATTTCAATGTCACCCGTTTCAATGTTTGGATTTTTATTGCTTCTGCTAGCAACGGTTCCTTTGGCTTGAATCACAAATTCTCTACCGAGTGGATTTTCTTCCAAAAAAGAAGCCATCGATTCGCCGAGTAATAATTGTGTAATGCCATAACGGTCCCTGAGATCCACAAAAGTAATGGCGCCAAATTTTCTAACTGTTTGAACCCAACCTGCAAGGGTTACTTCACTGCCAACATGGCTTTCTCTTAATTCTCCACAGTTATGTGAACGGTACATAGTGCTAATTTATTAATCCAATAATTTGAAGGGCAAATATACTTCAAATGCAACTAGAACGTACCCAAAATGGAGGTATTGCACCCCTTAATTACATGGTTTCTGCTTCATTTTTGTGCCTCGGCTTCCAGATTAAGTAGTAGAAAGCCAAAATAACCACGCCGATGCTAAAAGGGAACATGGCGAGGTGCTTGTAGGTAATGCCCAAAAATGCAATTTGTGTATCGATATGAAAAAATTCCGTGACCATCCAAAATGAGTTTGCACTTATCCAAAATGTGATGGCCAAATTATGGCAAAGCTCAGACATGAACTGTCTGGTACGCCAAGAAATAACAATAGAAATGATGAGTGTTGGAACAATCATAATAATTCCTAGTAATGGAATACCTAAACACCAAGCAATATCTTTAAATAGCCAAAATACAATGTGTAGGTTTTCCATTTTTCGGTACTGAATGGGAATTACGTATTCTATGCTTTCTTTTGAATTTGACATCATGGTTTTATTTAGTTGCTAAAATATTAAATCTATCAATGGAAGCTTCAATGTCTATGGCTGTTTGTTGCAAAATATGGGAAGTAAATTGTTCCGCAAAGAAGGGTGCTAGTGAACATCCTTTGGTTCCCATGCCATTAAAGATACCTATGTTTTTATAAAAAGGGTGCATGCCTACAAATGGCCTACGCTCAGTGTTGGCGGGCCTTATGGCAGCAATATGGTCTACCACTTTGTATGGAACCTTAAGCCACTCGTTTAGCGCTGCCATTGTTTTTTCTTTAAAACTAGGTGAAGGGTCATCATTGTAATTATCCCATTCGTAATTAGAGCCCACCCAAAAAATAGAGTCTTTCCAAGGTACAATGCTCACTGCTTTTTTATAGATGTAGCGGTTGTCTAAATCATTGATTTTTACGAGTAAAGCCTCTCCTTTATTGGGTGCAAAAGGAAGTTGTTTAAAGTATGGATTTTCTTGACCTTTGGCACCTTCGCAAAAAATAATTTGTTGAGCGGTATAGTTGTCGTAAACAATTTGATCCGTTGTAATATTTAGTTTTTTAAAATCAAAAACATCTTCTAATAGCGCGTTTTTTTCAATTAAATATTGCCGCCATGCGGTTAGTACGTTTTCTAAATGAACAAGCCAACAGGGGTCAATAACGGTGTATCCAAAAGAGGCCTCAAATGCTGCTGCAATAGTATCTTGTAAAGGGGATGTAGAGAGGTAAGTAGGGTCTTCAGCAATCCTATCTTCAAAAGCTTTTTGCATTTGTTCGCTGGCGTGAAAATTTACAATATTACACTGCTGTATAATTTTGGTATAGAGCTTGTTTTCAAGTGCCTTATAGATGCGAACTGCAGCTGGCATCACATCGTCTATTTGCCAGGTTTTTACAATCCTTCTTCCCGTAACCGGATTGATTACACCACTAGCTATTTTACTAGCTGCCTTTTTATTGCCATCATCAATTACGAGCACTTTTTGATGCTGCTCCATAAGTGTGCTACTTAAAACAGTGCCGCTAATGCCCTGGCCAACTATAATAATATCGTAGTGGTTTTGATGCATTATTCTTCGACTCTTATTTCGTTAGCAGGGATAAAAAGCTTGATAGGACTCTGTTTTGAGGTATTTGTGATGATACGTACAAAACTGTTGCCCGTGCTAAAAACACCAGCACTGGTAAGAATATATTGGTATTGTATTTGTTGTTTTGCTAACTTATTAAATGTAATCTCTTGTGTAAAAGAGGAGGCGTATTTTTTTGCTTTACTGTTTTGCGGAAGCAGTAGGGTACTGCCACCCATGATATTTTCCTCGATAGATATTTTTTCAAAAGCGGTTGGAGTAGAAATGCCAACAGTAATATTAATGGTATCACCTACATGCAGTGTTGCGTTTTCTGGAAGTACAACCCAGCGTCCATTTATTTTTTGTTGGATTGTTTTTTGAAGTCCAAATAACCGATTAGACTTTATTGGTTTTTCAACCTTGTTATACTGCGAACAAACAATTTTAGTTTCCTGTTTATTAACTACTCCAGAACTACTTGTTTGAAGCGAATAATTCCCCATATCATTACTAATAAAATCACCAAGTAATGAGGTGTCAAACTGAGTACGTCCTGTTATAGTAAATTGTTTGTTGCCCATTTGTAATTTCCAATAATCAAGTGGGGTAGAAGCATTAAATGAAACGCGCAAATTATGATGGGTACTGCTTTCTGGGGCATTTAAGAGCGCAGTAAAAACCCCTTTTATAATGGTGTCTTTACTGGTTTTTAAAACCACCGAATCTGAAACAAGTAATCTGTTGGTGTATACAAAAAAGCTATCGGAGAAGTTACTAGTGGCTATCATCTCTTTTTTATTTTCTAATACGGTTGCTTCTAGTTGGTAGCGTAGTAATTGCATATAACCAAAGGCAGCTTGAATGGGAAATTGAATGCGCGTTTCAGCGCCTGCATCAATACTATAAAACTGTGATGGAAAAACATTTTGAAACCAACCATCTACGGGGCTGTTATTTGTGGGGTTAATGAGTGACAAGTGAACCTGACCAGTAACTGGTTTATTGGATTTATTGAGAATCGTTGCAGAGATAAATGACTTGTCACCTTCTCTTAAAAAATTTGCATGACGCCCACTAATCAACACTTGACCATTAGCAATATGAATGCTACCAAGGGCAATCATCATTAAAAAAAGAAGGGGCTTCATATTTGTAAATCTAATCATTGATAGGCAAAAAAAAGCCTGCAACAAATGTTACAGGCTTTCATTAAAAAGTCTACTTATTTATTAATAACTTCTGCCATTGTTTTTCCAATATCAGCAGGGCTAGCTACTACATGAATTCCACAAGCTGCCATAATTTTCATTTTAGCTGCTGCTGTGTCATCTGCACCGCCAACAATCGCACCCGCGTGACCCATTCTTCTGCCCGGAGGCGCTGTTTGACCAGCAATAAATCCTACAACAGGTTTTGTTTTATTGGCTTTAATCCACTCCGCTGCTTCTGCCTCCATGCTACCACCAATTTCACCAATCATAATAATACCATCGGTTTCTGGATCGTTCATTAAAAGTGCTACAGCGTCTTTAGTTGGCGTACCAATAATTGGATCACCACCAATACCAATTGCTGTAGAAATACCCATACCTGCTTTTACCACTTGGTCTGCAGCTTCGTAGGTTAGTGTACCGCTCTTTGAAACAATACCAATACGTCCTGGCTTGAAAATAAAACCTGGCATGATGCCTACTTTTGCCTCTCCGGCAGTAATAACGCCAGGGCAGTTAGGTCCAATAAGTCGGGTTGTTTTTCCGAGTAAATAGTTTTTAACTTTTACCATGTCTTGTACAGGAATACCTTCTGTGATACAAACAACTAGTTCTATACCAGCATCGGTCGCTTCCATAATCGCATCAGCTGCAAATGCAGGCGGTACAAAAATGATACTCACATTAGCACCTGTAGAAGCTACAGCGTTTGCTACCGTATTAAATACTGGCTTGTCTAAATGCGTGCTGCCTCCTTTTCCTGGAGTTACACCACCCACCACATTGGTGCCATATTCAATCATTTGTGTAGCGTGGAACGTACCTTCTGTTCCGGTAAATCCCTGAACAATTACTTTAGAATTCTTATTAACTAATACTGACATAGTGATCTCGGTATTTTTATTTGCCGCAAAAATAGGTGAAAAACAATACCTTACCTTCTTTCCTATTAAACTTTAGCAAAATATCCCGTTCAATCCCTACTTTTGCGCTCGACTTCGCAAAAGTCTTCATTTTAAAATTAAACACATGGCAACTACTTCAGACATCTCACGTGGGGTGATCCTTAAACTAGACGGAAGCTTATATTCAGTTGTTGAATTTGGCGAGAACAAGACAGCTCGTGCAGCAGCAAAGGTTTGGGCTAAATTAAAAGGCGTAGACAACAAAAGATCTATCGAAAAAACATGGAATAGTGGTGAAACCATTTACCCTGTTCGTGTTGAGAAGAGAGCTTTCCAGTTTTTATACAAAGACGAAAGTGGCTTCAACCTTATGAACAATGAGACTTTCGAGCAAATTGCACTAGGTGAAGAAATGATCGATGCACCGCAGTTTTTAAAAGACGGTTCTGAAGTTTTTGTATTTATTAATACAGAAACCGACCAAGCGATTGGTGCAGAATTGCCAGAAAAAATTGTTGTGAAAATCACGTATTGTGAGCCAGGTTTAAGAGGCGATACTGCTACCCGTGCTTTAAAAGCAGCTACGGTAGAAACAGGTGCAACAGTAATGGTTCCTTTATTTGTGGAAGAAGGGGAACTAATCCGCGTAAACACCAAGTCTGGTGACTATGTAGAAAGAGTAAAAGAATAAGATAAAACGTTAATAAATAAAAAAGGGGAAAATTCAATTTTCCCCTTTTTTTGGCAAAAAATGCCTATTTTGCCCCCGAAATTGATCAAAATAACCCCAATTTACCCCAAAAATCGTAAAAATGGACTTAAAGCAAATTCACGAATTAATCAAAATTGTCAATAAAAGTAACATTGGCGAAATCAGTATAGAAGACAAAGATGGTAAAGTAACCATCAAGCAAAAGGAAGAAGCGGCTGTAACCTACACCTCGGCACCTAGCCAGGCGGTATATGCACCAGCTCCTGCTGCTCCGTCTGCCCCAGCCGCTGCACCTGCAGTTAGCGCTCCAGCACCTGCTGCTGCTCCAAAAGCAGATAATCTAATTACTATTAAGAGCCCAATGATTGGTACATTTTACAGAAGACCTTCTCCAGACAAGCCATTACTTGTAGATGTAGGAACCGATGTTGCTGCTGGCAAAGTGGTATGTATCATTGAAGCCATGAAATTATTCAATGAAATTGAAAGTGAAATTTCAGGAACAATTGTAAAAGTGCTCGTTGAAGATGCAAGTCCTGTAGAATTTGACCAGCCATTATTTTTGGTTGAGCCTAATAAATAAGCAGGCTTTTTCTTAAACTTTAAATTGAAACAATGTTCAATAAAATATTGATTGCCAATAGAGGAGAGATTGCGCTACGTATTATTCGTACCTGTAGAGAGATGGGGATTAAAACGGTAGCCGTTTATTCTACCGCCGATAAAGATAGCTTGCACGTAAAGTTTGCAGACGAAGCTGTTTGTATTGGTAAGCCTAAAGGCGTAGACTCTTATTTAAACATCCCTCATATTATGGCCGCTGCTGAAATTACCAATGCAGATGCCATTCATCCTGGATATGGATTTTTAGCTGAGAATGCCAAGTTTGCGCAAATTTGTGCCGACCATGGTATTAAGTTTATTGGTCCAACCCCCGAAATGATTAACAAAATGGGGGATAAGATTACTGCCAAGGATACCATGATTAAAGCAGGTGTTCCGGTGGTACCAGGTGGTAAAGGTTTGTTAGAAAGTGTAGAAGAGGCTAAATCTTTGGCCAAAGAAATTGGATACCCGGTTATTTTAAAAGCAACTGCTGGTGGTGGTGGTAAAGGTATGCGTGTGGTTTGGAATGAAGAAGAAATTGAAAAAGCATATTCATCTGCTAGACAAGAAGCCGCTGCTGCATTTAAAAATGACGGCGTGTACATGGAAAAATTTGTAGAAGAGCCAAGACACATCGAAATTCAGGTAGCTGGAGATCAATACGGAACGGTATGTCATATGAGTGAGCGTGACTGTTCGATACAGCGTCGTCACCAAAAATTAGTGGAGGAATCTCCTTCGCCATTTATGACACCTGAGCTTCGTAAAAAAATGGGAGAGGCCGCTATTAAAGCAGCTGCAGCCATTAACTATGAAAGTGTTGGTACCATAGAGTTTTTAGTGGACAAGCACCGCAACTTCTATTTCATGGAAATGAATACCCGTATTCAGGTAGAGCATTGTGTAACAGAAGAGGTTATCAATTTTGATTTGATTAAAGAGCAAATTAAAATTGCAATGGGTGAAAAAATTTCAGGCCGTAACTACGAGCCACAAATGCACGCCATTGAGTGTCGTATCAACGCCGAAGATCCCTACAACGACTTTAGACCTTCACCTGGAAAAATTACCGTACTGCACACCCCTGGTGGTCATGGAGTTCGCGTAGATAGTCATGTATATGCAGGTTATGTAATTCCACCCTATTACGATTCTATGATTGGTAAATTAATTACCGTTGCGCAAACACGCGAAGAAGCTATTGATACCATGTATCGTGCCTTGTCAGAATATGTAATTGAAGGTGTTAAAACAACCATACCTTTTCATTTGCAACTCATGCAAAATGAAGATTTTAGAAAAGGTAATTTTACCACTAAGTTTTTAGAAACCTTTACAATGAAATAAAAAAAATCCCTTACAATTTGTAAGGGATTTTTTTTGAATGCTATTGGGGCTGTTGTCCACCACCACGCTGGGGTCTATTTCTTCTCATTTCTTCGTAGAAATCATCTACTGCTTTAATTTGATCGTCTGTTAAAGGGATTGCCTTTAATTTCTTTTTGCGTTCGTCGGCAGTTTCTTTTTGTTTTGCTGCTCTTTCTTCTTCCGATAAATCACGAAGGCCACGACCTTGTGATTGTGCCCACAACTGTACTTCTAATACTTTATCTGCTTCTGAATCAGATAATTTAGTTTTTTCCATTAATTGTGGCTTGATACGTTGCTTCATCATTTCAAGCATTTGAGCAGGGTCCATTTGTTGGCCACCGCCAAATCCGCCACCACCTTGTGCCATTACACTTGTTGCTGCGATACAACCTACAATTGTTAAGAGTGCGATTATTTTTTTCATAATTTAATTTTAAGTGTTGTTAAGGTACTAATTTTTTATCTTCTGCTATTTTAATTTTCGGTTAACCCAATAAATTATTCGGTGCGATTATCTTAAAAATAACATTTCTCTATACTTTGGTAGTGTCCATTTATCGTCATCTACTAAGTGCTCTAATTTGTCTACATGGTAGCGGATTTCATCAAAAAACGCAGATTTTACATCAGCTTCATAAGCGATGGCTTTTTTTCTAGTGTCTTCGATGTTGTTGGCTACTTTTCTAGCTTCTACCATGGCATTTACCTGTGTATAAATCACTTGGATGTGTTTACTTACTTGTTGTAATAAATCGGTTTGGCTAGCGTAGGTATCTGCACCAAGTCCGGCAGCTTTTAATCCATTAATATTACTAGATAATTTATTTTGGTAAGTAATCGCAGCAGGTAAAATATGGTTGATGGCTAGATCACCCATGATACGTGCTTCGATTTGTACTTTCTTAATATATTTTTCTAGTTCAATTTCATGTCTTGCTTCCAGTTCTGTGTGCGTATACACATGGTTGCGCTCAAATAAATCTTTTGCTTTTTTAGTTACCATCGCATCAAGTGCAACCGGAGTCGTTTTTAAATTTGGTAAACCTCTGCGTTCAGCTTCCTGGTGCCACTGCTCACTGTAGCCATCGCCTTCAAATAATACGGCCTTACTTTCTACAATGTATTTTTGAATTACTTGCATGATAGCAATTTCTTTTTTGTCACCCTTTTCTATGAGACCATCAACATCCGATTTGAATTTTTTAAGGGTATCTGCAACAATCGTATTTAGTACGGTCATTGAAATAGCGCAGTTGGCAGAAGAACCTACCGCCCTAAATTCAAATTTATTTCCTGTAAATGCAAATGGAGACGTACGGTTACGATCCGTGTTATCCAATAATAATTCAGGAATACTTCTATGTAAATCAAGTTTTAAAATGGCTTCGTCCTGCTCGTCAAACTTACTGCCCACGCGGGTTTCAATGTCTTCAAGTACTTTAGCTAAATACTGTCCCACAAAAACAGAAATGATCGCAGGTGGTGCTTCGTTGGCGCCAAGTCTATGATCGTTAGGTGCAGATGCGATGGCAGCGCGTAAGATATCGGCGTAATCATGAACGGCTTTAATGGTATTTACAAAGAAGGTCAAAAACATTAAGTTTGTTTTTGGCGTTTTACCTGGGGCTAATAAGTTAACACCTGTATCTGTTGCTAAACTCCAGTTATTGTGTTTACCACTTCCGTTGATGCCTGCAAAAGGTTTTTCGTGGAACAGTACAACGAGTTTGTGACGCTTTGCAACACGGTTCATGATGTCCATTAAAAGCGTGTTGTGGTCTACGGCAATATTTACTTCTTCAAAAATTGGCGCGCACTCAAATTGAGCAGGTGCAACTTCGTTGTGACGTGTACGAAGTGGAATACCTAATTTATATGACTCTTGTTCAAAGTCTCTCATAAACGCATAAACGCGCTCTGGAATAGATCCAAAATAATGGTCTTCTAATTGTTGTCCTTTAGCAGGAGAGGCGCCATATACGGTTCTACCGCACTGCACCAAATCAGGTCTTGCATTGGCAATGGCTTCGTCAATTACAAAATACTCCTGTTCCCAACCAAGTGTTGGTGTTACTTTGGTAACATTTTTATCGAAGTAATGACAAACGTCGATGGCTGCCTTATTGATGGCTTCAACTGCTTTTAATAATGGTGCTTTATAGTCAAGTGATTCGCCGGTGTATGCCACAAATAATGTAGGAATACAAAGTGTTTTACCTTGTCCAATTTCAATAATAAATGCTGGAGAAGAAGGGTCCCAAGCGGTATAACCTCTTGCTTCAAATGTTGCGCGTAATCCACCACTTGGAAAAGAAGACGCGTCTGGTTCTTGTTGAATCAGTGCAGCACCATCAAATTCTTCGATAGCTGTTCCGTCACCTTTTAAAGTAAAAAATGAATCGTGTTTTTCTGCGGTGGTTCCAGTGAGTGGTTGGAACCAGTGTGTGTAGTGTGTTACGCCTTTGCTTTCGGCCCATGCTTTAATACCTATCGCAATTTGATTGGCCATAGAACGGTCAATTTTTTTACCACCTCTGATACTCGTCACTAAACTTTTGTAAGACTCATCGGTGAGGTATTCTCTAGCTGTTTTTAAAGTAAAAACGCTGGAATTAAAAATGCCTGTAATTTTTGCACTCGCGGCAACCGTGGTATTGTTGTTTTTCAAATCACGGATTGCATCAAAACGTAATGACATATAAATAGTTTTAATATGATTAAAATGTAAAGATACAGCCTAAATTTTTAACTTTTTAGATAGTAATCAACAAAAAATCCCCCATTTATGTATAAAAATGATGTGATTGTCATTGGAAATGCTAATTTTTTTTGCGACTATTCATTTATTGGTAATAATACAATGGTGATTTATATTACTTGTATTACAAATAATCTTATATGAACTTAAGCCAAATGATTTTGTGCATTTTGTATTGAATTACACATTTTTAAGGCTTTAATGTTGGTAATTCGGCTAAACAATTAGAAGCCGCTATCTTACCTTCGCAGCATCATGGAAATTACAGTAGAAACCGCCCAAAAACTTCGCCTTACAGCAGAGGAATTTGAACTGATTAAGCAAAAATTAGGTAGAACCCCAAACTTCACTGAGCTCTGTTCATTTAGTGCCATGTGGAGTGAGCATTGTAGTTATAAAAACTCAATCAAGTGGTTAAAAACTTTGCCACGTGATGGTGGTCGAATGCTGGTTGCAGCTGGTGAAGAAAATGCGGGCTTAATGGACATGGGCGGCGGCTTTGGTGTGGTATTTAAAATTGAAAGTCATAACCACCCAAGTGCACTAGAACCTTTTCAGGGTGCAGCTACCGGCGTAGGTGGTATTCAGCGTGATATTTTTACCATGGGTGCGCGTCCTATTGCGTCACTTAATAGTTTACGATTTGGAAATTTAAATGATACAAAAACACAGCGCTTGTTAAAAGGGGTGGTGCATGGCATTGGACATTACGGCAATTGTTTTGGTGTACCTACTGTGGGTGGTGAAATTTATTTTGAAGATTGTTACCATACCAATCCACTCGTGAATGCCATGAGTGTGGGTATTATGAAAGCAGGCGATATGATTTCTGCAACGGCTGCGGGTATTGGTAATCCTGTATTTTTTGTAGGAAGTGCAACAGGTAAAGATGGTATTG
The DNA here is from genome assembly GCA_027487895.1 of Sediminibacterium sp. Classification (GTDB taxonomy): domain Bacteria; phylum Bacteroidota; class Bacteroidia; order Chitinophagales; family Chitinophagaceae; genus Sediminibacterium. Next base: position 34,656 of record JAIYCS010000042.1, read on the forward strand.
GTGGTGCAAGTTTTGCATCTGCAGATATTACGGCAGACAGCGTAGAAGAATTACCGGCAGTTCAAGTGGGTGATCCTTTCCAAGAGAAAAAATTATTAGAAGCTTGTCTCGAACTTATTCATACAGGATCGATTGTTGGTATGCAAGACATGGGTGCTGCAGGTATTATTTGTTCTACTGCAGAGATGAGTGCAA
>JAIYCS010000058.1 GCA_027487895.1 Sediminibacterium sp.
CGATATGCTTGTGTTATATTCGCATACAGTTCTGTGGATGTACTTACATGATATTCGGCGCCTATTCCAGCCATCACAAAACTCCTGCTTCTATTAATGTTTTGCAATAAAGTGGGTACTCCTGCATTTGACAACCCGTTACGCCCTGACGCTGCTCCTTCTAAATACTCCACTCTTACTCCCGGAATTATTATTAATTTATTGTTGATGCGAAAAATATTTTCAGCAAATACAGCCGCATTTTTTGAATCAAAGGAAACATCGGTAGGATACTGACCTTCAATACGAATATCATAATCAATACCTGTAGAGCCCTTACCATCTGCTTGTCTATTGGTTTGTCCGCTATATGCCCTAACGCCTAGTGAAATGGTATGTTCTTTTTTGCCTAGTTGATAGGTTGTTATAAATCTACTTTCCAACCCGTAATTTCTATACTGATCTAAATTTACAACCCTATTAGCGTAACTATTTGTTGAAGGATTGATAACATCTTTTACTAGAATAGATTGCATAAAACCAACACTATTACGGTTGCCAATGGTACCAAATAGTTTTGTGTTCCACCTGGTTTGCTTATTGATTTCATAATTTAAAATAATAGCAGGCGTGGTCCATGTAATATCAAACCAGTTTCTTCCTCTTTCACTTTGCTGGGCGTTTGTTGCTAGTTCTTGATCTGGTAAACCGCCAGGTTGTTTACTACGCATGTGTGAATGCATGAGTTCAAACGTAAGCGAAATATTATTTTTGAATTGATGCGTTACGGTAACATAACCTGAGTTGGTAAAATAATTACTGTTGGCTCTCCAACCATTTGCACTTCTATGATCAAAAAAAGAATAGTAATGCGTTTTACCTTTTTTTCCGCCAATTGCATTGTAGCTATTAAATAGCCCAAAGCTACCCATGGTTTGCTGCGTTTCAATTGTAACTGGTTTATTAAACTCACTACCATTTCGCAAAATATAATTCACCAAACCGCCAAATTGTGGACCATACTGTAAGGCACCCTGACCGCGCACTATTTCGATGCGTTGCACTGCTTGTAACTGTGGATTGTAATAGGCTTCGGGGTAACCAAATGGATCGGCAGCTATATCATAACCATTTTGACGCACATTAAATTCCCAACTTCTATTGGGGCTAAGTCCACGCGAAGCAATGCCAATTTGAATGCCGCTTCCATCACTCTCCCAAATATGGATACCTGGCACTTTAGAAAGTACTTGACGCATATTATTGGTGGAGACATTTCCCTGTACATTATTTAAAATAATAAGGGAATTTTTTTTGCCTGCGTAAATATTAGTACCAACGATTTCAGGCATTTGAGCATAGTCACTCTTGCTATTTTTTCCAACAACCGTTACATCCGGTAAATATTGGATATGCGCAGAATCTTTTTGCTGAAATGCATAAACAAAAAACGGTGACAACAAGACTAAAAAAAACAATCTAAAACTCTTTTTCATGGACACTTTGCTTATTGAAGCCGCAAATTTATCTGTATTAAATTCCAAATCATTTACGCAAACAGGTATTGCATTTATGGATTTGGGAAAAACACTATTTTAAGCTATATTTAATCCATGATGTATAGTATTATCGACAAAAATGAAGCTTTACTTAAACAACTAGAAAGCTATTTAGATTTGCATCAAAAACTAAATGATTCAATTTCTGGTGAAACTATTGGCTGGCATATGGCACATAGCTGCATGGTTATTAATACCATAACAAATGCGATTGTACATTCAAATCCAGCAAAGGCGAAGCCTGTTTTTAGTGCCAGTTTTTACTGGCTTTTATTGACCAAACACATCCCTAGAGGCAAAGCAAAGGCCCCAAACATTGTTATTCCTGGAAAAACAATTACAAAAACTGAAATTGTTACTCAACTTGAACTTGCAAAAGCCAATTTGCAAACACTTGCCTCAACACAAAAACAAAAATATTTTACGCACCCAATTTTTGGTGATTTAAATGTGCCTAAAACACTTCGGTTTTTTATTGTGCATACCAATCATCATTTAAAAATCATACGCGACATTTAATTGTTATCCATGAAAAATAAACAACCAGAATTAACATTTGCATTTTTAAAAGAAGACTTACCTGCGGGTCTTGTTGTTTTTTTAGTGGCCTTACCCCTATGCTTAGGCATTGCGCTGGCATCGGGAGCGCCCTTATTTTCTGGTATCATCGCAGGTATTGTTGGTGGTATTGTGGTTGCCTTAGCAAGTGGATCAAACGTAAGTGTAACAGGCCCTGCAGCGGGTTTAACAGTGATTGTATTAAATGGTATTAATGACCTCGGAAATTATAATTTATTTTTATTAGCAGTGGTTATTGCAGGTGCACTTCAAATTATTTTAGGCTACTTAAAAGCGGGTGTCATTGGATATTATTTTCCATCAAGTGTAATTAAAGGAATGCTTGCAGCAATTGGTATCATTTTAATTTTAAAACAAGCGCCTATTGCAGTTGGCTATTTGAAAGGACAGGCAACACCATATAATATCATGTCAATTGTAATTTCAACGCTGTCCATTGGCATCATTTTAATTTGGGATTTACCCTTTGTTAAAAAATTTACAATCAGTAAATGGGTGCCAGGAGCCCTAGTAGCAGTGATTGTAGGCACAGGCATCAACGAATTCATGGGTGTATACAATCCTGCCTTACAATTAGTAGACACACAACTCGTAAAACTTCCTGTTGCAAATTCGATTGGACAATTTGCACAGCAGTTTACATTTCCAGATTTAGCTGGATTTTTACAACCAAAAGTTTACATACTAGCTGTCACCATTGCAATCATTGCAAGCCTAGAAAGTTTACTTAGCACAGAAGCCGGTGATAAACTAGATCCACAAAAAAGAATTACACCAACCAACCGTGAATTAAAAGCGCAAGGTTTAGGTAATATGATTTCTGGCTTAATTGGTGGTCTACCCGTAACAGCTGTCATTGTAAGAACTTCTGCCAATGTAAATGCAGGTGCCAAAACAAAATTATCAGCTGTTATTCATGGTATATTTTTATTGTTAAGTGTTATTTTACTAGCGTCGATACTCAATAAAATACCGCTTGCCTGCCTTGCCGCTGTTTTACTTGTGGTGGGATATAAACTTGCTAAGGTTTCCTTATTTAAGCAAATGTATAAACTGGGTTGGGAACAATTTATACCTTTTATAATCACAGTAGTAGCCATACAATTTTCCGATTTATTAAAAGGTATTGCGCTAGGTATGGTAGTAGCTATCTTTTATATTTTACGTGCTAATTACAGAAGAGATTATTTAATTCATCAAGACAAACAAAAAGAAGGTGGCTTAATTACGATTCGATTAACAGAGCATGTAACATTTTTAAATAAGGGCAGCTTAGCTATTAAATTATCTGAAATAGAAAATGGAACACATGTAATTATTGATGGCTCAAGTGCGCACTACATAGATTTAGATATTTTAGAAATCATCTATAATTTTAAAGAAACGTCTGTCGATAAAAATATCAATGTAGAACTTGTACATGTACCTGCATTTAAAGGCAGCTTTGGACACTAAAGCGTTTATTAACGGTAATGATTACGAACAATATATTCTAAACATCTTGCTCCGAGTCGGGCAGTGGCATTATCCTGATCGTAAACAGGGTTTAATTCAACAATATCAAAACTTAATAACTTGTTTGATCGAATTATTAAATCCAGTGATTTAAAAACAATTTCCGGCGTAAATCCAAGAGGTGACGGCGCAGAAACACCTGGCGCATACGCCGAAGAAAATCCATCTAAATCTATACTTAGGTATACCTTATCAACGGATTGTAAAAACTGAGAAATGGAAGTTTCTACAAGCCCCCAATGAGCAAGGTTAAATTGCTCGATTTCTAAATAATTACAACCAATATCAGATGCCGTTTCAAAAAGTGTTTTTGGATTAGCTGCCTTTTGAATACCAAGAACTAAATAATTAAACTGTTCTGGAAATTGATGTGCAATTTGCAAAAACGGAGAACCTGAATGTCCTTTTCCGTCTAATAATGGTCGTATGTCAAAATGAGCATCAAAATTAATAATACCAACGGTTTCGCCAGTATTTGCTACGTGTTTTTGAATACCTAAAAAATGCGGATAAGCTGCGTCGTGGCCACCTCCTAAAATAACAGGTAAATAATTCTGTTGCAAACAAGCATAAATGGTATCACGCATTAATAATTGAGCGGCATCGATATTGTTATCTTCTACAACGAAATTTCCATAATCATAAATAGACAGGTTGCTGTTTATGTGATTGGCAAGAGGCCCCAACATTTTTCGAATACAATCAGGTCCTTCCTTTGCGCCACTTCTACCACCATTACATATAACACCCGCATCAACAGCGTAACCTAACAATGCAATTTTAGCATCTCCGCCTCCTTTGATTGCTAAATCATCAACTAGCTGTACAAGTTCATGCCAATACAACTGATTATCAGAACTTCGGCCCTGCCAATTCGTAGAAGACGGATTTATGTGATGCTTCATAACAATTATTGAATATGCTGTAACAAATTTTCATCAACCAAATTAGGCATGGTTACTGTTAAATTAGGACTTCTTTTCATTTCACGTTCTATGGCTTCGAGTGAGCCACTATTTCTAGCCCAGGCCCTGCGTGCGATACCATTGTTGACATCATAAAACAACATACTTTCTAGTTTGGTTTTTGATGCAGCTGTTCCATCAAGTACAAGACCAAAACCACCATTGCTTACTTCACCCCATCCTACACCACCACCATTATGAATTGAAACCCAAGTGGCGCCTCTAAAACTATCTCCAATAACATTATGAATAGACATGTCGGCAGTAAATTTACTACCATCATAAATATTACTTGTTTCTCGGTATGGCGAATCGGTTCCACTTACATCATGATGGTCTCTACCAATAACAATTGGCGCCGTAATGTCGCCTTTAGCAATAGCGTCATTAAATGCAGATGCAATTTTAGCCCTACCTTCTGCATCGGCATATAAAATTCGGGCCTTAGAACCTACTACCAACTTATTTTTTTCGGCCTCTTTTATCCATGTAATATTATCCTGTAACTGCTGAGCAATAGAGGCTGGAGCATTTACTAACATTGACTCTAACACTGTTGCAGCTATTTGATCTGTTAACTTTAAATCGGCGTCAGTGCCTGATGTACAAACCCATCTAAATGGACCAAATCCATAATCAAAACACATGGGGCCCAAAATATCTTGTACATAACTCGGATATCTAAAATCAATTTTATTTTCTGACATCACTGCTCCCCCTGCTCTTGATGCCTCTAACAAAAAGGCATTACCATAATCAAAAAAATAAGTTCCTTTAGCGGTATGCTTATTAATTACTTCGGCATGACGACGAAGTGATACTTGAACAGCCGTTTTAAATTGTTCTGGATGATTCGCCATCATTTCATTTGCCTCTTCAAAAGAAAGTCCAACAGGATAATAACCCCCAGCCCATGGATTGTGAAGTGATGTTTGATCGGATCCTAAATCAACAGTAATATTTTCAGTATCAAAACGCTCCCAAACATCAATAACGTTTCCAATATAAGCAATGGATACAACAGCTTTGTTTGCAACCGCATTTTTTACCATGACAATTAATTCGTCAATATTTTCTGTGAGTTGATCAACCCAACCTTGCGTATAACGTTTTTTTGCTGCTGCCGAATTTACTTCTGCACAAACAGTAATACAACCTGCTATGTTGCCGGCCTTTGGTTGCGCACCACTCATGCCGCCTAACCCTGCCGTTAAAAATATTTTACCATTAGGGCTTACGCCAGCGCCTAATTTTTTTCTAAAGGCATTCATCACGGTAATCGTAGTACCATGCACAATTCCTTGCGGACCAATATACATATATGAACCAGCCGTCATTTGGCCATACTGTGTAACGCCCATGGCATTGTAGCGTTCCCAATCTTCTGGTTTAGAATAGTTTGGAATCATCATGCCATTAGTGACAACAACACGGGGTGCATCAATAGAGGAGGGAAAAATCCCCATGGGATGCCCAGAGTACATGTGTAAAGTTTGGGTGTCTGTTATTTGGGCCAAGTATTTCATGGTGATGAGATATTGAGCCCAGTTTTGAAAAACCGCACCATTACCACCATAGGTAATTAATTCCTGAGGGTGCTGAGCAACTGCAGGATCTAAATTATTTTGAATCATGAGCATGATGGCTGCAGCCTGCTTTGAAACAGCAGGATATTCATGTATAGGTCTAGCATACATCTCATAATCTGGCATAAAACGGTACATATAAATTCTGCCATATAATTTTAGCTCTTCTATAAATTCCTCTATCAAAACAGCATGCCAAGAAGCAGGAAAATAACGAAGTGCATTAGCGATTGCTAATTTTTTTTCGGTTGGTGTAAGAATATCTTTTCGCTTAGGTGCATGAGAATATTTATCGTCTCTTGATTTTTTACTCGGCAGGTGATCTGGTATGCCCTGCAAAATCATTTCCTTAAATGTCATTGGTGTATCATTTTAAAAATGAAATATATTAAGCGCTAACTAATTTTCCTGATTTCCAAATTTTAGATGGGCGCAAAGAACCTTGATAATAAAGTATGTCTCTATAATCAGTAGTGGAATACAAAATAAAATCTGCTTTGTTACCGGCAATGAGTCTTCCTCGATCAAATAAGTTAAGTGCTGCTGCTGCTCTAAACGTAATGCCAGCAAGCACTTCGGCGGTTGTAAGTTTTTCAAATGTAGCAAGTATAGAAGCCTGGCATACCAAATCACCCATAGGTGCCGATCCAGGATTCCAATCAGACGCAATTGCCAGAGCGCCTCCTTTATCGATTATTTTTCTTGCTGGTGCAAAAGCACAACCAAGTCCTACGCTTGCACCGGGTAGTGCAACAGCAATGGTATTTGAATTTGCTAATGCTTCAATTTCTTTGTCTTCAGATGCTTCCAAATGATCTGCAGATATAGCACCATATTGCAAGGCTACTTCAGATCCTCCTGTGGTAAATTGATCGGCGTGAATGGTGATATCAAAACCAAGCTCCTTTGCCGATTGCAAATAAGGTGCTATTTCTGATGCAGAAAAAGCAGATGTTTCTATAAATGCATCGATCCGCTTTGTAAGATTTTCAGATTGTAAAACAGGAAATAAATTTGTAACTAAATAATCTAAGTAGGCTTCGTTTGAGCCATTAAAGTCTTTGGGTTTAAGATGAGCAGCTAAACATGTAGCCACTAAGTCTGCAGCAGTTTTATTGTTACCACTATTTATGGCACGAAGCATTTTTAATTCTTCTTCCACAGATAAACCATATCCACTTTTTACTTCAATGGTTGTTACGCCCAATTGTAAATGTTTATTCGCATTTTTAATTACAATTTGGGTTAATTCCTGCTCGGTACATTTTCTAGTTTGTGTAACAGTATCCCAAATACCGCCACCCGACTGTGCAATTTCTAAATAGGAAACCCCAGCATTTCGGAGCGCAAAATCACGTGCTCTATTTCCACCAAAACAAATATGGGTATGACAATCTATATAACCTGGAACAGCAACATAAGCACCTTCTAGTGCATGAATATTAGCATTGGGGAAGCTAGTTAACAATGATTCCCAATTGTCAACGGCAACGATGGTACCGTTTTTTATGGCAATCCCTGCATTTGAAATTACAACAAGGTCGTTATCGCTAATCGGCCCTCTAAGTGGCAAATCCTGTAAAGTGACTAACTGACTAAGGGGTCCAATTAACTCCATGTTTTACGATTAAAACACAATGTAAGAATTATTCGAAAAAGCTTGCCAATAATCAATGGCAAAGTATTCAAGAATTAGCCCCTTTTCTTATTACGAATTAATTTAGGGCCATACCACAGCCAAAATCCTGTTGTACAAAATAAAAACAAGGCAACACCCATTATTAAGGTGTACGTAAGTTTAATAGGCTCGCCTTTGGTATTAAAATATGTATCTAAATAAGAAGCATCATGAATATCCTCAATAAAATCAGATTTGCGCAGGTTTACCTGTAACACATTACCTGTGGCACCATCCAATTGCACCTCCCAATAATGTTTAGCGTACACAAATTTCACAATCCCTTTTTCTTTTCGAATATCTATACGGTCTAAATCAGTAGATAAAGTTTTATCAACACGGTTTAACAGAACGCTGTCTGCTATTGTATGTAATGATGCAATAGGTTTCCAAACAGCCAAATTAGTGGATGTTCCTTTAGTTGTTACAGGCAATAACCATCCATTCGTGTTTTTTTTCCAGCCTAACAAAGCACCTGTTATAGCAACAACAAAAAAGAAAATAAATAAAACAGCACCCATCATACGGTGCACTTTTCTAAATATTCTCAAAACTGTTACTTGCATCATTCAAAGTTATGTAAATCTGAAAGATTTAATGATTTTGTATTAGGCTTAAATTCAAATATTTCAAAAAAAAAGTTTATTTTCATTGGAATTAAATACTATGGAAGTACACCACGCACACCACCCTGCTCACAAGAAAAAAATTAGTGAGTATTTTTTAGAATTTTTCATGTTATTTTTTGCAGTTACCCTTGGTTTTTTTGCAGAAAATCAAAGAGAGCATTACATAGAAGGTCAGAGAGAAATCCAATACATGGAAAGCCTTATCGAAGACTTGGCAAAAGACAAATTCGATTTAAGTGAGTCTAAAAAATATACAATTACTCAAACAAAATATATTGATACTGCCATCTCTTTAATATCGGAAAATAATTGGACACCAGAAAACATAAAAACATTATATCGTGCTAGCTTAAAAGTAGGTGGCAGTAGACCTGCTACATTTATTGATAGAACTTCGGCTCAATTAAGATCTGGCGGCATGCGGCTCATAAAAGATAAAAAAGTAGCTACCCTAATTACAGAGTATTGGCAGCTAATTGCACAATATAACGAATTTGAAACAGTTGCCATTCACGAATACAAACTGAATGTTAAAAATATGACTTATAAAATTTTTGATGGAACTAACTATCTAGATGCGAAAAATAAAATCATAAAAGATGGTGCAACATTAATGACATATGATAAAAACTTTTTGCTTGAGTATAACAATAGGTTGCTCAATTTAAATTATGATTTAAAGGCTTTTATAAATAGATTCTTTTATGAAAATATTGAAAAGAAAATCGACGAATTACAAAAAGCAATTTCGGAATCGTATCATATAACAATACCTGCTACGCCAAATAAATATTAAAATGGAAGTACACCACCACTCACATAAACCAAAAAACTGGAAAGAATACATCACCGAGTTTATCATGCTGTTTGCAGCAGTTACCCTTGGTTTTTTTGCAGAAAATTTAAGAGAACACAGCATTATTACGCACCGCATTGAGCAAAATAAAGTTGCCATTTTAAAGGATCTAGAAAATGATGCGGTTACAATCGATAGTCTTTTAGCAAATGAACAACTTATCATCAACAGATTTGATAGGTTAATCAATCTTTTATACTTGCATAAAAGTAAAGCTATCAATCAATCTCAATTAATTGATTCCATTAAAGGATTTCCGGAAATTATTGCTGCAACATTTACACTTTATGTAAATAACAGTTCATTTAAAAACATGCAATCGAGTGGTTTGCTTAGTTATGTAGAGGAAGAGGAATTAAAGAATAGGCTTTCTTATTATTATGAAGTTGTTTTCAAAAGAATAGAAAGTAACAATGTTTTTTTTGATCAAGCGGGCAAAGAGTTTGGCGCAACATTACCTGTTGGTATTGGATCTTATTTTAGAAAATTGAGGACTGATCAATCTAATTATGCGTTAAATAATTCTGGCAATTATGTAAATTTTATGCTAAGCTTAAACGAAACAAAAAATATTTTAGAATCAGAAAAATTTATTTTTGATGTACAAAAATATTACAATCAAATTTTTGTTTACCAAATGGCGCTGAAAATGGCTAAAGAAGAAAATGGTAAACTATTAAAATTATTAAAACCAGAACATAAGTAAAACACAATATGGAAGTACATCGCCCAAAGTTTTTAAAAGGATTTTTAGAAGAGGTATCTATTATTTTATTAAGTATTTCATTGGCCGTTGTTGCCGAACGCATGGTAGAGCACTATGTGCATACCAAACAAGGAGAAGCAGCACTAGTAAGACTTGCAGCAGAAATGAAAAGAGATGCGGCTGATTTTAAGTTTAATGTAACCATTCATAAAAATGCGATTGAAGCCGAAGATAAATTAACAGCATGGTCTAAAGGTGAAATAGAAATTAGTGACGACTCGCTTTCTATTTATCTTTCCAATGCCCTTGATTTTACATTTTTTGCTAGCAATACTTCAGAATTTGAATCTCTAAAAGCAACTAGTAAATTAGCTTATATCGAAAATCATGAATTACTTTCAAAAATAATTGTTAACTACAATAGATACGAAGATTTTAAACTAGGTACTACTATCGAAAATGATTTGGTACAAAAGCTATATGCCGTTATCAGACCTAGGGTAAAATATAGTTTTAATTCCATTCAAGAGCAGCCACACTACCGCTTTGATGGCGCAGGTATAAAGCAACAATTAAGAAACAACCAAGAATTCCTAAACTTATTACAAGAAAAGAAATTACTAGATACCCAAACCTTATATTGGAATCAGTCAGGATTTAATAGAACGAACAAATTAATTCAACAAATAGAAGAAGAAACAAAATAAATGGAAGTACACCACCACCCTCATATTCCAACCCATGCAAAGCCATGGAAAGAATATCTATTAGAAGGCTTAATGATTTTTGTTGCTGTAACCCTCGGTTATGGTGCCGAAAATGTTAGAGAGCACTATGTTGAAACAAAAAAAGCATTGATTAGTGCGAAAAATTTATACGTTGACGTAATCAACGACTCTATCGGTTATGAAAAAACTAAAACCAATAGAAATAAGCAAGACAGTTGTTTCGAAATCATTAATGCCCATTATAACAACAACGAGCTTGACAAAGAAATACCAGCAGTGTATGCTGCACATGCCCATATTACAAGACGAATGTTATACCAAATGAATACACTTGCCTTGGATGAAGTAAAAAGTTCTGGAACATTAAAATTTTTAGAATCAGACGAATTAAAAGCTGCAATTCAACGCTATGCCAGTTTTGGTAGTGGCTTAAAATTAAGAGAACAGCGAGAATTTAGTTATATAGATAGAATGCTAGATCCTATATCAACTAAAAATTTTGAATTTAATTTTAATAGAGCTGCAGGAGATAATTTTAGAATCAAAGACAATAAAATAGTTGTGACTGTACCAATTCCTGCCAACTTAAAAATCATGAAAAAAGATCAGTTAGACTGGGATAATTATATTGCTATTTTAGGTATGCTTCAAACAATTAGACTTTCTACCGATGTAGACTATATTGAGCCTACACAAAAGCAGTGTCACGAATTGTTAACGCAACTAAGAAACTACCTAATTAAGCATGATGCTTTAGGGGAATAATCAAACACATTTTGTATTTTTAAGTACACCTTAAAAATACTGTTATGCGTTTACGAGTAATTGCCATTTTACTTAGCGTTATACCATTTGGACAACTATGGTCCCAGGCTCCCGCTTCAATCAAAGAATATAAAAAATCCTTTGTAACGTATCCTTTTTCAGACCCGGATCCAATAGCTTCACAAACAGCTATATATCCCTATTACAGGTTCGATGGTTTTACCAATAAGCCCGTTAACAAATCATGGACGGTTGTAGAACTTGAAAACGATTATATCAAAGTATTAATTCTTCCAGAAATTGGCGGTAAAATATGGACTGCCATTGACAAAACAACAGGGAAAGAATTTTTATACAATAATAAGGTTATCAAGTTCAGGGATATTGCTATGCGCGGACCTTGGACCAGTGGTGGTCTCGAAGCCAATTATGGAATCATAGGTCATACACCCAATTGTGCCACACCCGTCGATTATACCACTAAAAATAATATTGATGGCAGTGTAAGCTGTTTTATAGGTGTGCTAGATTTATTAACAAGAACCAATTGGCAAATAGAAATTAACCTTCCTAAAAACAAGGCATATTTTACTACAAATTCTATTTGGAATAATACTACGAGTATTGGCCAACCATACTATCACTGGATGAATGCGGGTATAAAAACAAAAGGGAATTTAGAATTTATATATCCAGGCACTCATTACATTGGTCATGGCGGCGAATATGCATCATGGCCAACCAACGAAACAAATGGGAAAAAAATTAATTTCTATGAAGAAAATGATTTTGGCACTTATAAATCATACCATGTTATTGGAAAACAAACCGATTTTTTTGGTGCTTATTGGCACGATGACAATTATGGCATGGTAAAGTATGCGCCTTACGATAATAAAGCAGGGAAAAAGATTTGGATTTGGGGACTATCACGTCAGGGTATGATTTGGGAAAAAATTCTCACAGATACCGATGGTCAGTACGCTGAAATACAGTCTGGGCGGCTCTTTAATCAAAATGCAGCCAATAGTAGCCTAACTCCTTTTAAACATGTTGAATTTGCTCCGCACACAAGCGAAACCTGGAAAGAATTTTGGTACCCAGTCAATAAAACAAAAGGGATTGTAGTAGCCAATGAGTTTGCTGCACTAAATATTAAAGAAGAGTCTGGCTGGTTAAAATGGTACTGCTCACCAGTTGCTTTTTTTAAGGATGATGTAGAAATTATTGTTGATGGCAAAACCCTACTATCAAAATCAATAAATGCAAAACCACTTCAAACATTAACAGACTCTATCAAAATAGGATTTGGGAAACATGACATTTCTATTGCACTTAAAAATCAACAATTAATTTGGAAAAATGATACTGCATTTAATACGCTATCAAGACCACTCGAAGCGCCCACTACATTTGATTGGAACAGCATAGAAGGCCTTGTAACACAGGGCAAGGAACTAATGGATCAAAAAATGTTTACAGAAGCGGAGGTGAAATTAACTGAAGCACTTTCAAAAGACCCTTTTCATTTAAATGGACTTATCAAAATGGCGGAATTACAAATACGCAATGGTAACTATGAAAAAGCTTTTGAACTTTCAAAAACAGCCATTTCTATAGATGCCCACCATGGTGCAGCAAATTATTATTATGGTGTTAGTGCAAAATATTTAGATAAAATGACTGACGCTATTGATGGCTTTAGTTTAGCAACTATGGGTATAGAATACAAATCGGCGGCTTACACAGAATTAGCCATTATTCATGCGCAAAATAAAAATTGGAGTAAAGTAATATATTATGCACAACAAGCCATTGATTACAATAAATACAACGCAGAAGCTACAACTCTAAAAATTATTGCCAATGAGCAACTTGGTAAATACGATATTGCTAAACAAGCACTCTCACAGTTCGGAAAAGAACAACCACTTCAACTTTTTTATAAGTGGCTTAATAAATCTTTGGTTTTAAAAAATGAATTACCCGAAGAATCCATTTTAGAACTAGCATCATTTTACGCAGCAATAAAAATGAATGCAGAAGTGTCAAAAATTTTAGATTTACTGCCTAGTCATCCACTCGCTATGTATTGGAAAGCCTATTTAAGAAAAGATGATAAATGGGCGGCTATTTCACAATTAGAAAATGCAAATAAACTTCCTACAACACTCATATTTCCATTTAGAACTTCATTGATACCCATTTTAGAGTGGGCTACAAAAAACAGCACAAGCTGGAAACCCAATTATTATTTAGCCTTACTACTACATGATAAAAACAAAAAAGCAGCAGCTCTGCAAATGGTAACAGCTTTAGGTTCCTCACCTACCGACGCTCATTTTTACGGACTCCGTGCTCAATGGAATACGAACAACTTAATCTCCAAAGAAGCGGATCTACAAAAAGCCATCACATTAGACCCGGTTGGCTGGAGGTACTATAAGCTACTTACTCAACTGTACATTCAAAATAAAGAATATGAAAAAGCACTTGCACTGGTAGAAAAATTCAAAAAATCAAACAGTCAAGAAAATTTTATTATGGATATGCTGTTGGCAAAATCTTTACTACTCAATAAAAAATACAAAGAATGTGATAAGTTACTTTCAAGTATGGAAGTGATTCCTTTTGAAGGATCTACCGATGGAAGAGCTTTGTATTGGGAAGCAAAAATGATGCAAGGTGTTGCTGCACTAAAAGATAAAAATTTCAAGAGTGCTATTCAATTTATAAACGAAGCACAGGAATGGCCAGAAAATTTAGGTGCAGGTAAACCCTATGATGCAGACATAGACAACCGCTTAGAACAGTATCTAAAATACATCTGCTTTAACGCATTACATCAGTTAGATAGTGCGCAAGCATTATTAAATAAGATCACCACATTTAAACCTGGTATATACAATACAATTAGAAATTTTCAACCAGCCAATCATTTAATTACCAAATGGGCTTATGAAATAAAAAATGAGAAGTTTAATTGGAATGAATGGATGGAAACACAAAAAAATAAATTTCCCCAATTTAAAGAAACGTTTAACTGGGTATTAAGCAAAGCCAATAATAGTGCGGAAAATAGCAATACCACCGAAGATCCCTGGATGCGTGTGATTCAAGAAGTAATGTACACACCTGAATCCACTAAATACGATGCTTATATTTTTATACAAAAACCAGAAAGAAGAAATGAACAAACAAACTGGGAGTTGGTATGGGAAGATAATTTTAATAAAGGTTATTTAGATACCACCCATTGGAGTAAAATTGGTTTATTTTCTACACCAAAATGGAAAATGCCCAAAGAAAAATGGAGAGATAATACTGGTTGCTTCAGATATATCACAGACACCGATGAACGCGTTGTACAATTTGATACCGATAATATCTTACTAAGAGGTGTTGTAAATAATGATACCATTAATGGTGATCCGCGACCAATGCTTACTGGAGGCATTTATAGTTACAATAAATTTGCTTTTCAATATGGACGCATAGAAGTGCGCGCCAAATTAGATCCGGCACATGGTGCTTGGCCAGCCATTTGGATGCTTTCCGAAAAAGATATTTATCCCAATCAAAACAATGGAGAGATGGATATTATGGAAAGGCTAAACCATGATAGTTTTGCTTATCAGACAACACACAATCATGCTACCATAACACTAAAGCAGGAAACACCTAAAAAATATAACACCGGAAAAATTGATCCGAGCGGTTATAACACCTATAGTGTAAGTTGGTACCCCAATAAATTAGTGTACGCCATTAATGGCATTGAAACCATTACGTATCCAAAAGTTGCAGGAGCGGGCACCTATCAGTGGCCTTTTGACCAGCCCTTTTACTTAATCATTGACCAGCAATTGGAAGGTAGCTGGCCAGGTAAAGTCACCAATCTTAAAGAGTTACCAATCAATATGACAGTAGATTGGGTGAGATTATATCAATAATTTATATATAATATTGATTATCAATAAATTACACCAAAACTAGCAAGTCAAGTTAACAATTTGATAATATTGGCTACTTCCTCATTGGTTTCATTTTAAGGACCTTCGTAACCAATTAATTAAACAAAAATTTGTTATGGACTTTAACTCAATTTTCAAGGTGTTCTTACCAAAAGATCGTGTGTTTTATCAATTATTTGAAGAAGTAGCAGAGCATGTGCATGAAATGGGTATTAAACTCAAAGAAATGGTGAATGAAGCAGATGCCGATAAAAGAGCGAGCATCTTGGCTCAAATTGAAAATTTAGAACATACCAATGATGATTTAACCCATAACATTTTTACAGAGCTAGGCAGAAACTTTATCACTCCTTTTGATAGAGAAGATATTCACTACCTAGCAACCTCACTTGACGATATTGCAGACTATATTTATGCTTCTGCAAAAAAGATCAATTTCTATAAAATCAATCCAAACGATTTAGGTATCCATAAATTAACAGAGCTTATTTTACAAGGTACTATCGAAACTAAAAAAGCAGTATTAGGACTTCGCGATATGAAAAATATCAAAGGAATGACAGATGCTATGATCAAAGTAAATAGTATTGAAAATCAAGCAGACGACGTTTTTGATATGAGTATCGAAAAACTATTTGAACAAGAAAATGATTTTAAAATCATTATCAAAAAAAGGGAGATCTATCAAGTACTTGAAATTGCTACCGATAAAATCGAAGACGTTTCGAACGTAATTGAATCTATTATTATCAAGTACGCTTAATTAAAATATAATGAGTTTATTAATTGTCATTATCGCATTAGCGTTAATATTTGACTACATCAATGGTTTTCACGATGCAGCAAACTCAATTGCAACAGTTGTTTCAACAAAAGTATTAACACCATTTCAGGCGGTATTGTGGGCGGCACTTTTTAATTCGGTTGCCTATTTTATTTTTAAAGACCATGCTGTAGCCAACTCAATAAGCAAAACAGTTTATAAAGAATTTATTACACTCCCCGTAATTTTTTCTGGATTATTAGCTGCTATATTTTGGAACCTACTTACTTGGTGGTACGGTATTCCTTCTTCTTCTTCACACACACTCATAGGCGGGTTTGCAGGAGCAGCTATTGCGCATGCTTTACTTGAAAAAGGCCTCAACTTTCCATGGTCAAGAATAGTAGATAGCCATACTATTTTAATGACAGTTTTATTTATTTTTTTAGCGCCAATTATTGGTATTTTTATATCGGTATTTATTACAGTAGTAACCATTATGCGAAACATATGGGTTCGTATTGCAATCATCGTTGCTGTGACACTTGCTACTGCATTTTTATTTGATAATTTCGAGAATAATAAAATGAACGAAAACGTTCAAAAATTTTACGGAATCGATAAATACAACAAAGAAATTACACTATTAAAAGAAGATTTAATTAGCAAAAAAGACGCTGGCTTAGAAGCTAAACTTACAGCAACACAAGAAAAACTAGACAAAGCAACCGTTTATTACAACCACATTAAGCCACTTGTTAATGATTTTGATAATTCAAGTGCTAAAGCAATTGCTAAAATTGCAAATGATAGCGGATGGCTTAAATCTGCGGCAGCTAGCAAAATAAAAGATGCTGTTAGAAATGCCAATGATTACCTGGTTTTAGAATCTAAAGCACCATCAGATAAAGCAGCTAAGGCTGAGTATGATATTGCTAAAGAAAAAACAGAAGGCTACAAAGAGCCATTAAAATTATACTTAGCAGGAACCATTTCTATGGACTCCGCAATAACAGCTGTAAATGCCATATATCCAATTAAGCCCCAAAACTTAGAAAAAGTTAAGAAAAAGATTAAGGGCTTTAATATTGAAAAATCTTTTGCTGCAGAAATTGATAAAGCAGACAATTCTATGATTGTTTATGGCATTTTATTGTCTTCGTTACTATTTATTCTAATCTATATCTACGTAGAAAAAGTAAAAACACCTACCGCATATACAGTGGCTAATATGTTTAAGAAACTACAGCTTTTTAGTTCTGCTGCATTTAGTATTGGACATGGTGGTAATGATGCTCAAAAAGTAATGGGTATTATTGGCGCTGCTTTAATTGCTAGTGGTAGCATTCAAGATTTTGGTCAATTGCCAAGTTGGGTACCTGTTGCTTGTTACTTAGCTATTGGGCTTGGTACTATGAGCGGGGGATGGAAAATTGTAAAAACAATGGGCTCTAAAATTACCAAAGTAACACCGCTAGAAGGTGTTGCAGCAGAAACAGCCGGTGCCTTTACCTTGTTTTTTACTGGTCAAATGGGTATCCCCGTTTCTACCACGCATACCATCACTGGTTCTATTATTGGAGTAGGTGCCACCAAGCGTTTAAGTGCTGTAAGATGGGGCGTAACAACCAATTTATTATGGGCTTGGGTTCTTACCATACCAGTAAGTGCTACACTTGCTGCCATCACTTACTTTATTGTTACCTTATTTGTAAAGTAGTTTAAAACTTAGGGCACTTAAGCTTAAAGGCTTTGCTTTTGTTATCCAAAATGTAAATGAGTGAAATCTCTGAAGACTGATAAGATTTGGAGGAGGCAATCGTATTTGTGCCACCTACATCATAGGTAAATCCAGCTCTAATCTGATTCCATTCGAGTCCTACATAGGGTATCATACATTCTTTAACTCGACTCCAAAGTCCTGCATAAACTTCTATGCCATTTTCTGATCCGAGGTAATAACTAAGTGCGCCGCCAAGGATGAGCTCGTTTGTTAGCCCCTGCTTTTGATATTGGAAACTGGTATGTAATGACGCTGCATTTGACAAAGAAAAATAAGCACCGCCATGTAAATTAATCCGGCTACTTGTAAAATAAGTAGGGGTAATAAATCCTACTGTTGGTTTTGCAAAATGATAATAAGAAGCGCCTACATAAAAAATATTATTATCAGAAGTAGAACCGGTATATAAAAGTCCCGCATTAATATCGGTTGTATTCTTTGTAAAATTATTACCCAAAATTAGTTCGGCAGTTGTACCCGTAAATCCACCAGCCCTTAATTGATCTTCGAAATTTGCTTTTAATGGATCAAAACGGTACATACTATAATTGACCTGAAAACCAACAGCAATAGAATGATTGGCGTTTTCATCAAGTGCTTTACTATAACTCACCGATGCGGCTATATTATTGTCATTGAGTAATTTATTACCGCTCTGATCCGATAATATTAATAATCCTACACTCAATTTATCATCTTCCTTGATATACTTTTTTAAAATAGGTGCATCCAGCGATAACGTTTTTGTTGCGTAGGCATTATTAAATTCAGGCAACTGTGTTCTGCTATTCAAAGCGGCTCTTAGCGATCCGCTAAAATTTCCTGTATTGGCAGGATTGATGGTTAAGGGTGATGCAAAAAATTGGGAGAAATGTGGATCCTGTGCATAGGTATGCAACTTAACAAGTAACAGGATGATAACTAATTTTATTTTTCTCATGTTACTTATCTTAAGACACTAATATTTCCTTTATGAATTTCTAATTCGCCGCTTAGCAGTTCAACAACAATTTGATACACATAGGTGCCCTGTGCTACGAGCTGACCATTGTAATATCCATTCCATCCAAAATTGATATCGTTGGTTTTGCCGTTTGTTTTTTCAAACATTTTTTGACCCCATCTATTAAATACCTGAAACTGTTTTACCTGTTTCACATCTTTACCTGCAATCACATAAAACACATCATTTAAGCCATCGCCATTGGGGGAAAATGCATTGGGTAGTGCAATATGCGACCTATAGTATGCATTTACTTGGAGGGTTGCAGAGTCTTTACAAAACAGAGCTGTAGTGCCTACAATTTTAAATAATCCATTAACATTGGTGGTTAAAACTGGCGTCAAACAACCCGTACAGCTAAGACCTTGCGTTGGCGTCCAAACAATGGTAGTTGCTTTATCGCCACTATTAATGGGTTGTAATGTTGTAGGCTCACCCCTGTAAACATCTATTTGTGTAGGATTAAAACGAATTGAAAACGGAACATACGCAACACTTATTTTATTATTTGCGGTATTCGTTTCAAATGGCACAAGTCCACTATTTAAATACGCTACTACATTTGTTACATTTTGATTGCGCACAATATGTGTTATAGTTGCGCAGTTGCCAGCAAAAGATTGACTAGTAGCAATCCATACCGAACCTAAAAATTTACTTGTAGCTAGTGTACTGTCGCTATCAAAATAACGTATTTGAGTAGGCTTATACAAACTGGTGTACTGATTGTCTAAACATACAGTACTTGTTATTTGTAAGCTGTCAGTTTTATAGCATCGAACAGTTAGATTACTTATAGAAAGATCTACTGGAAAAACTTTGATGTTTGCAACTGTAGAATCATCACATCCTAAAACACTTGTCGCATTTACTTTAACAAGGGTTGTATCAATTACAGATAGTACAGGATTTGAACAATTTGTACAACTTAAAGACCCTTTGTTAGTGGACCATGTAATTGATGCTAATTTATCTGGAGCGGTACTGTCTTTAAGAACCAGTGTTGTGTTTACGAGTACTGTTGTATCGTTAGGAAAAACGAGTAATTTAAATTTGAAATTTTTTCTACTAGATCTATTATTCCCTTCATTTAATTCTAGTACTGCATTTTCTTCGTCAAACACCAATGTTATTGAATCTAAACCGAGCCTTGGTGCTTTTACAATATGCGTATACACTTTTTCGCATTTTCCTAAAATGGCCTGATCCGTAGCAAAACTATTGAGCATTTTTATAGGACCAGCTACTGATGGGTAACGATCATAAAAATTAACGGAAACACCTGCTGGTATGGTATCGTAGCCATTGTTACGTACACCAAATACAACCCGAACACTATCATTTTTATAACAGCTTACACCGTAAATATTAATTTGTCCATCGGCTGCAGGATTGCTTACTTGCAAAGTATAGGTTGGAGAATTACTAATGCAAGTACCGGCACTAGCCACTAGCCTTATCTTATAATTTCCAGGCTTTAAAAAATCATATAATAAATCGTTACTGGTAGATACCATTTGCTCGTTAGCGCCTAATTCATCAGATACAAACCAGTTATATGTAGTGGCACCATAGGATTTATTGATAAACGTTACAGGATCTTTGTAAACACCACTTGCAGATGCAATAATTCTTTTGTCTGGAGAAAATCTTGCATCCACCCCACAGTTTACAATAACATTGGCCGTATAGTTACTGTAACAAGTTGCCGCCGCTGTTAGTGCTTTTAATTCTA
This sequence comes from Sediminibacterium sp., assembly GCA_027487895.1. Taxonomy (GTDB): domain Bacteria; phylum Bacteroidota; class Bacteroidia; order Chitinophagales; family Chitinophagaceae; genus Sediminibacterium. Next base: position 20,804 of record JAIYCS010000058.1, read on the forward strand.
TGGTATAGGTTCCCGTAGCTGTAAACGTATTTGAATAATTAATGGCAGTACTAACAAGTACACCATCTAAATACCATTCATACGTTAGTGCACCAACACTTGTATTGATAAAATTAACGGCGCTTCCTACCACAGGATGTGGGTTGGCGTCAAAATTAAAACTAGCAACTACGTTATCGGGGCAAGGCGCAGCACATCCATCACTGGTTAATAAACTTCCTCCATTAAATAAATTTAAAAAAGCCATCATGCGGTCTGCTTGACCCTGCGTAAATACAGATGGACAAGGGCTTCCATAATCCATAAAATTTGAAATATTGTCTGGCTGATCGGTAGTGAATGGACCAGAAATAGTATCGGTGTTGCAAGAATTTTCGGGGGCAGCACATGAAGACCCTTTTATACTTCTATCAGGCGGTGTATCACACACTAGGTCGCCATCGGTAGTACAATCATTATTCAAGCAATTGGTTCCAGTAAATGTGTGCAGCAAAGAAAGATAGTGCCCCATTTCATGTGCAATAAGCGGTGTACTTAAACTGCTCACTACAAGTCCACCACCTGCGCTAGCATATCCACCGTAGCCCATGCGTTCCCACTTGCCACATTCAAAAACACTGGGTTGAATTTCACCCTGTATCGAATTTACCAACCAGATATTTGCATATTTTGAAGGGTTCCAATTAGATAAAGCGCCTAGCTTGCCGCCTTCTAAGTCAACGTCAATATTTTGATAGTAACTATTGATACGGTCAATGCCGTTTGTTTTTCCGCCATTAGGCGTTCTAGTAGCCAAACAAAATTGTATGCGTGTATCAACGCCTTTAGGATCTGTACCATATATACCTAAATGCGCAAATGCTTTGTTTAATTCTGCTACAGCATCAATAATCATTTGATCAGTGATAGCAGCTGCATTTTGATTCACAATATGAAAAACAACAGGTATAGTAACAACTGGAACAGACATCGGTGCAACCACCACATTGTTATTGCCAACGTTATTTTCAGAAATTCGAATACTGCGCTGGCCTGCGGCTTGCATCACCCAAGCTCTAATTTTTTCATTTAGTACGTTTTCTCTAGAAACATACATAGGGTCTTTACGCAGCAATTGCTGATAGGCGTCTGCACCACATTTAGGTGCCTCAAATATTTGCTGCCCCATAGAGACAAGTGCAAAAGCAATAAAACCACAAACCAACAACAATCTACGCATCATAACTTAAGTACAGTTTAATCTTAAACGTCAAAAAAAGAAATAAATGATACCGAACTGCCACAAATTCTTAAAAATAACTGATACAAATCGTTAAAATTATTTATGATGGTGTTAATTTTAAGGAATTTATGGTTAATTTATATGGTTATTGTTTGTTAAAATTGAGGTAGATTTAATTACGATTTGCTGGTAAGGATAATTTTCAATGCTTCACACTGAAAACCTTTAATATGAAACTGCTTCAAACACAGATTACACAAAGCCCGAGTAGTTACATTTCGGTGCTTGAAAGAGATGAGCCACAATTTATGGCCCCCTTTCATGCCCACCCCGAATTAGAACTTGTATGGGTAAAAGAGAGTCATGGAAAGCGCATTATTGGTGATAAAATAGAGCCATTTAAAGAAGATGATATGGTTTTTATTGGCGAAAACCTTCCACATGTGTGGCTAAACGACGAAACCTACTACAATGGGCAGCAAAACCACAAGGCCAAAGCCATCGTCGTTTATTTCAATAAAAACTTATTTGGGTCTGATTTTTACGAGTTAGACGAAGCCAGCAATATCAAAGCCCTTTTTGAAAAAGCAAAAAGAGGCATTAAAATTGGGGATGACACCAGAAAAAAAATTGGTGCCAAATTAGAGAAGATGGTTGCGCAAAAAGATTTTGAGCGCGTTATTGGACTTTTTGAAGTACTGCATTTAATTTCTACTGCCAAAGACAACGAACTCATAACCACCGAAGGTTACACAAAGCCTGTAAGTAAAGATGGTACCGATAGACTTGCTAGTGTATATAAATATGTACATGAAAATTTCAAGCAACCTATTTCTTTAAATCAAGTAGCAGAGCTTGCTAATTTAACGCCGCAATCTTTTTGCAGATTGTTTAAAAAACGCAACAAGAAAAAGTTTGTAGAATATCTAAACGATATGCGCATTGCACAAGCATGCAAATATTTAATTGAAACAGACTGGAGCATTTCTGAAGTAGCTTATGCATGTGGTTACAAATCGGTTTCTAATTTTAATAAATTATTTAAAGAAACAAAAAACTGTTGTCCTAAAGCATTTAGGGTTCAGTTTGATAAATAATTTTTAAGCGCAACACGTTTTAAAAAACTTTTGTTCAAAAAAAATAGCCGCTCTTACGAGCGGCTATTTTTGTATCTTAAAAATTTTCTCGAACAATTATCTATCCCAGAAAATCTTATTTGTTGCTTTGTCGTTTGCACTTACAGCAGCATAGTTTTTAGTGTTGTACACATTTTCTGAAGAAGGATACATCCATCTTGTAGGCGGAGCTACGTTAGTTGGAGTTGCATCATCAGCCCAGAATCTTAAAGCTGGTAAATCTGTTCTTCTAACTTCAGCCCAGTTTTCAAATGGTTGAATTACGTTATAATGTAACCAACGTTGATTTGAAATAAGTGCTTGTCTTGCAGCAGTAGTTGTTGCAAGATCCCAGTTGATACCTGGAGCAGTTTGATACGCTGTTACTTGAGCAGCAGTATAAGGAACGATAGCAGGACTGGTTGTGTTAGTAGTTAATCTACGGATATTGTAATAGTGCTCAGTAGATTGCTCAATTCCTTTGTTGTAAGCATCTTTTGCAGCTGATAAGTTACCAGCTTTTAAATGTGCTTCCGCTAAATGGAATGATACTTCTGCAGCGTTAATTAAAATACCTGGGAAGAAGAAGTTTCTACTTGTAGTAGAACGGTTGTACATAGAAACAGTGTTGGTTAAAATCAACGCTTCTGTAACAGAAGGCGCTGCCATTTGATCAATACCTCTATATACACCACCTGCAGCAGTACCAGGCTCAAATAAAACTGGTAAACGTGGATCACCATTAGTTACCATATGGTTAATCATTGTTGCGCCAGCAAGGTTACCATTCCAATCTTCTAAACCACCTTGGAAGTTGCTACCAGCAACTGGTGTGTTCAAGCTAAATACATTGATTTGGATATTCTCTGCATTTGAACTTACTAATGGGAATGTTGCAGGAGCAGCTGCCATTGCACTAATTTCAGAAGCAGCTCTTGCGCTAAATTCTGTAGAACCAGAAACACGCGTAAGCATTCTTAAACGAAGTGAATTACAGTATCTAGTCCAAGCAACTTTACTACCTTTTAAGATGAAATCTTGGGTATTAAACGCTGTTTGAATAGCAGCAGGAATAGTTAAGCTATTTAACTCTGTAGAAAAGCCTCTTAAATCATCTAACATTTTAGTGTAGATGTCTTGTGCTTTGTCATACTTAGGTAAAGAAGCTAAATAATCTCCACCGTTGGCACTTAACATACCAGCAGCAGACCAAGGAAGATCACCATGAACGTCTACCATTTTCTGTGTGTAATCATAGAAATAGATAGTAGCAGCAATCATGAATATTCTTCTTTCTGCTTGATCGGCAGGAGATAAAGCTTTGTTGATTTTTACCAACTCCTTGTATTGAGACAAGAAAGCATAATATGAATTCCAATGATCAGAAACAGCACCACCACCTGGTATGTACTGACCTGTTGCATTTGCCCAACCCACAGACTGTGTGTAACGGTTGTTGGTAATTCTTTGAACCACAAAGTAGTTCCAGTAACCTGGCATAATATAGCCAAGGTTTGAGTTTACAAATCCAGAAAATTGCTTCTCTACAGAAGAAACAGCAATTTTAGAAGGATCGGTATAGCTATCAGCGAAGTCTGATTTCTTACAAGAAGAAACTGCTAGCGCTACTGCTAAACTTGAAATGAATAATATTTTTTTCATATAATTATTTTAAAATTTTCAGAGAAATTAAACCTTAGAAAGAAGCTCTTAACATCACACCAAAGCTTCTAGTAGAAGGGTTACCACCGGCGTTGGTTAGGTTTTGAGCCCAACGTGAACCTGCAGTTGTTTGCTCCGCATCTAAGTGTTTAAGTGTACGATATAGGTAAAATAAGTTACGTCCAAATACAGAGAACTGTAATTTTTTCGCACCAATCATGCTAGCAACCTTAGTTGGCATGTTGTACCCAATTGTAATTTCTCTCATCTTAACATATGAATTCTCTACGATGTATAAATCATAACGAGATGCACTGTACTGAGGACCACCCCAGTTGTAGGTATTCCAGAAATAATAAGATTGAGGAACAATGTTATCATTTTTAGAACCGTCAGCTTTCACACCAGGTAATAACATACCATCGTGGAATACTTTCTCGCCCTGAGGACCAGCAGCTGCATTGGTTTGTACATATCTACCAGACGTTCTGTCTTTGTAGTAAGATAAACCACCGCTTTCTTTATCCATAAATTGTAAGCTCTCTTCTAATAGACCACGGCTAATCATCCAGTTAATACCAGTTGGCATTACATAACCACCATAACGGAAGTCAATCATCGCGTCTAAAGTAAAGTTCTTGTATTTAACAGTGTTAAACCAACCACCAATTAACTTAGGCATTGCATTACCTACTTTATACATTGAGTTTGGATCAACAGCATAGATACCATCAGGTCTAACAATTTTTTCACCTTTTGCATTTGTTAATACAGGGTGAGCGTAAAAATCTCCCATTGGTTGACCAACAACAGATTTTAATTGAGCAGCATTACCATCATAATCAGCGTGTAATAACTCCGTTAAACCTGGCGCTAATTGCTCAACTTTATTTGCATTTTGGGCTAGGTTAACACCAGTTTCCCAGCTAAAGTTTGCTTTTTTGATAGGGAAACCACTAATAGTAACCTCAATACCCGTATTTCTAAGGGTACCTACGTTAGCTAAAATTGAAGTAGCTCCTGAAGTTGCAGGTAAAGAAAGTGGTAAAATTTGATCCACTACCAATGCATTATAGTAGCTCGCTTCAAAAGTTACACGATTGTTGAACAATCTTGTTTCTAAACCAAATTCAAATTCTTTCTTTTGCTCAGGTCTGATCGCATCATTACCAAAGTTCATTGGAATGTTGGTAAATAATACTGGGTTACCACCTTGGCTACCTAACGTATTTTGATTGTAAGCAACGTTCGCTAAGTATGGATCAGGGAAGTTACCCACGATACCCCATGAACCACGCACTTTACCATAAGATAACCATGATGGCATTTTAAGCGCATCAGAGAAGATAAAGCTTGAGTTAACAGAAGGGTAAGCGAAACTATTGTTATTAGGATTCATAGTAGAAGTACGGTCTCTACGAACAGTTGCTTCTAAGAACCAATAATCTTTGTAGTTAGCGTTAAATGTTCCGATAAACGCGTCTTTAGTGATAGACATACGAGAAGAACCTTGACCAGGTACGTTCATAGACGCAGCAATGTCAAATAAATTTTCTGTACTTAAACCACCAGAAGTACCACGTGTAATACGTAACATGCTTTCATCGGTAGCTGTATAACCACCAAGTGCACTAACTTCTAAATCGTTGTTTACTTTTTTAGTGTAGGTTAATAGCACATCACCATATAACGTGGTGTTTTGTGTTTGACCTAAACCAAAGAAACCAGAGTTACCAAAAGCCAAAGGAACTTCTGTATATTGTCTAGTTTCATCTTTAGCAGAAGTAAAGTCTGTTGCGATACGCGTACGTAACTTTAAATCAGGTAAGATTGCATAGTTATTTGTCATGCTCGCAATTACACGATTGCTTACTTCAAGCAATTTGTGTCTTTGAACGCGCCAAGCATAGTCAGCGATATCACCTTTAAAGCCAATACCAGATCTGATATTTTCTGCAGGTGTAGCACTTTGCTCTGTACCAACACGGTATCTGTAACCTTTAGAAGTTACTGCTTTATTCATGTACCACTCACCATTATCAAAACGACCAATCATACCCGTAAAGTTGTTGATCATACGATCAATAGAGTAAGGACGGTTGTTGATTGTTTGGTTGATATAGTTAACCATTACATCCGTAGAAAACTTAGGAGATAGTCTGAAACTTGTATTCAAGTTCATGGTATTTTTTTCACTACCAGAATTCATACTAATACCTTCGTTTGCTTGTCTAGTTAAAGAGAAACGAATGCTCGCATTATCAGTTGCTTTTGAAACCGCAACGTTGATGCTTGAGTTCTGTGCTGTTTGGAATAAACCAGCATAGTTATTAGGTTGTGCAGAATAAGGAATGATACGGTTATCCCAATTTAAAATAGGTTGACCATCAAACTTAGGACCATAGTTAATACTGTAGTTCGCTAAGCTTCTAGTTTCTCTGATACCATCACCATTTAAGTCATGATATAAGAAACCAGCGTCATCCTGACCACCGTTGTTGATTACGTTTGAAATACCATAACCACGAACGTTTTGATATCTTGGTAAGAAAGCAATTTTATCAATGCTGTAGTTTGTAGAAACATCTACACCTAAGCCTTTTCTGTTTTTGCTTGCTTGTTTTGTAGTAACTAATACAACACCGTTTACAGCTTCAGAGCCATAAAGCGCTGCCGCAGATGCACCTTTTAAGATAGAAATGTTTTCGATATCTTCTGTTTGAAGATCCAATAAACCATTACCTCTTAAACGTTGGTCACCCCAGTAGTTGTCATTTCTAACTTCACCATTACGGATTGGAATACCATCTAATATGATTAGAGGATCGTTCTTACCAGTGATAGAGTTGATACCACGGATGTTAATGTTTACTGCAGAAGTTGCACCACCTGGTGTAGCAGCGATACGAACACCTGGCGCCTTACCATAAAGGGCAGTCGCAAAGTTTGGTGTACCAGCATCAGTGATTTGCTCAGCACTGATAGTGCTTGTAGCATAACCTAACGCTTTTTGCTTTTTAGAAATACCAAGAGAAGTTACAACTACATCATTTAATGCACTAGTTCCTGGAGATAAAGAAAAGTCAACGGTTGTTTGACCGCCAACTAGAGCTTCTTTGCTTTCGAAACCCACAAAAGAAACAACAAGTGTTGCTTTTGCATTTGCCTTGATTGTGAACTTACCTTTTGCATCTGTCATGACACTGTTTGAAGTGCCTTTAACAGACACTGTAGCGCCAGAAAGTTCTGCGCCAGTGTTGTCTTTTACAACACCCGATATTGCTTTGTCCTGGGCAAATAGTGTAGTGCCCGCAAACATCAATACAAGGAGTGTCAGTAAACGAATTTTTGTCCTCATTGTTTAGAATTTTGGTTAAATAAAAATCTTTGACCAGCCCATCATTACAATTGACCGGAGCTAAATTTTAGCATATTAAAGTTGAGCCTTATTTAGATTGAATTATTCAGTGAAATTATCAATTTTTAGCACTCTATTAACATATTCTTTACATTTTGGTGTTAAAATTGACTTAGTGTAAAAAATACATAGTAAAAAAGTGGTATTTTACTCCGTAACTAACTTAAAAACAAGGGCTTCGGTTTGTTTAACAATCGATTTGTCGGTGGTAAACAAAACTACCTGGGCACCATTTTGGGTGAATTTCACCTTTTGAGGACCGCCAATAACCGATACGCCTTTAACTTTTACCCCTGCTGGCAGGTTCACCGTAAGTGAATTTTCAATCAGTTCATTTTCTGCAACCTGATAAATGGCGTAAACAGCTGTGCCTTTTCTGGTAAATGCCCACTTGCCCTGACGTGGTAAATTAGGGTCGGCCTCTGACTCGTACACCGCTTCACCATTGATTTTCATCCATTTTCCAATAGCTTCTAAACGGTTATATGCTAGTGAATCCCACTCTCCATCTGGCCCAGGGCCCACGTTTAATAAGAGGTTGCCGTTTTTAGAAATAATATCGGTAAGCATATGAATCACTTTTCGAGACGACTTGTACTGATCTCCTGGTACATAAGACCAAGAATTACCAAGTGTAATGCAACTTTCCCAAGGATATGGCAAATAAGTAGCAGGTACTTGTTGCTCTGGGGTTACATAATTTTCATACTCCCCATGCACCGTTCTATCCACTACGAGTAGGCCCGGCTGGTGCGTTCTAGCCATTGCCGCAATTTTAGGCATGTCAATGTCCTGATTGTGCGTGATGGTTCTTTGCCACTCAACAGTGGTATCAATGCTGCTTTTAGGTCTAACCCATCCACCATCAAGCCATAAAATATCCATGGTACCATACCCCGTCATGAGCTCCTGAATTTGATTGTAGGTAAATGTTTTAAAATCTTCCCAACGCTGCGGATATTTTTTTGGATCGTAAGAAACGTTTCTATCTTTTGGTGGAAAATAACGCCACCAATAATCTTTGGTATTCCAATCGGGTTTAGAAAAATAAGCGCCCGTCATAAAACCTTGATTTCGAAATGCACTAAAAACTTCTTTCGCAACATTTGCTTTTGGATTGCTTGCAAATGGTGATTTTGATCCAGTGATTTTATAATCTGTTTCTTTGGAATCAAACATGCAAAAACCATCGTGGTGTTTGGTGGTAAAAACAACATATTTCATGCCCGCGTCTTTTGCTGCAGCAGCCCAACGTTCTGGATTAAATTTTACGGGATTAAAAGTTGTTTGCAAATTTTCGTAGGCTTTTAAATATGTATACCAATCCGCTGAATAAGGCCCCCTGCGCTGCGTCCAGCCTTCGTCTTCCGGACAAATGCTCCAACTTTCTACCACGCCCCACTGGCTGTATGTACCCCAGTGCATGAGTAATCCAAATTTAATTTTTTTCCAGTCTGCTAATTTTTCGCGCACTTTAGCATCAGCGGGTACCGTGTATTTTAAACTTGCTGTGTGCTCTTGCGCATTAGTACTAATTGCTGTTGCAAAAAATAAAATAGCGACAATCGATATTATTTTTTTCATAGTTTATTTTTTTGTCCAAATAAATTTACTGTTTAATGTATTTTTTGGTGCATTTTCTAATTGTATGGTGGCGGTTAATTCATTACCGCCGCTTCCATCATAATAAGCCACTCTAATTTTATGGTATCCTTTTTTTAACGCTGCTTTTCC
>JAIYCS010000024.1 GCA_027487895.1 Sediminibacterium sp.
AAATTACCAAACACCACCGTATCACCCACATTTACTTTACCACTTGATGGCGTTTCTAACTCCTGAATAATATTTAAGAAGGTAGACTTCCCAATACCATTTTTCCCAACCACACCTACCCTTTCTCCTTTCGAAAAAGTGTAATCAAAGCCTTTTAAAATTTCTAGATCGCCGTATGATTTATTGACCTTTTTTAATTCTACAATTTTACCGCCAAGCCTACTCATTTTAGCTTCTAATTGTAACTGCGCATCTTCTATTTTTTGCTTGGCCCTCGCTTCTACTTCGTAAAAATTATCTTGACGGCTTTTACTCTTGGTGGTACGTGCTTTAGGTTGCTTGCGCATCCACTCTAACTCTTTACGGTACTGGTTTCTAGCCTTATCAATACTAGCCTGCTCACTTTCTATACGAGCCGCTTTTTTTTCCATGTATGATTCATAGTCGCCCTTGTATACATACATATTTTCTCTTTCGAGCTCCCAGATTTCATCACATACAGCGTCTAAAAAATAACGGTCGTGGGTTACAAGTAATAGTGTAATGTTTTCACCATTTAAATAATGCTCTAACCACTCAATCATTTCTACATCGAGGTGGTTGGTGGGCTCATCCATCATAAGAAGGGTATGCTGATGCTCAAACCCAATATCTATCAGTGTTTTTGCAAGCGCTACTCTTTTTCGCTGACCCCCACTTAATTCGTTGACCTTTTTTTGAAGGTGGTGGATATTTAGTTTTCCTAAAATTTGCTTGACTTTAGCTTCAAAATCCCAGGCACCAAGGTCGTCCATTTCCATGATGCTATCTGAAATGAGCATGCCATCTTCGGTTTCCATGGCCAGTTCATATTTTTGAATGGCCTTAATTATTGGATGATTGGCTTTAAATATATTTTCAACAATCGTTTTGTCCTCATCAAAAACGGGATCCTGTTCAAAAAGGGCGACTGTCACTTCTTTATTGATCCAAAACTTACCACTATCGGGCGTTTCCTGACCCGCCAAAATTTTTAAAAGCGTAGACTTACCCACCCCATTACGGGCAATTAAGGCGATTTTATCGCCCTCATTGATATTAAAGGAAATATTATTGAAAAGCGGGTTAATCCCGTAACTCTTTGTGAGCCCCTCTACAGATACATAATGCATGGCGCAAAGGTAACACTCAAAGGCCTAAGTTTACCCCCAGATTGTTATTTCAGGTTCTCAGATGCCCCTATCTTTGCAACATGAAGCAGTTTAACGTTCCTACTGGCTATAGAAGCAGTCTTATAAGTGCCATCAAACAGTACCGAAAAGATGCGGATAAACTTAAAAAGGATTTTACCCCAACGTTATTAAAACTCGGGGACCTAGACATTTATTTAGCCAGACATTTTGGATTTTGCTACGGCGTAGAAAATGCCATAGAAATTGCTTTTAGAACCATCGACGAAAACCCGGGTAAAAGAATTTTCTTATTAAGTGAAATGATTCATAACCCGCAGGTAAATGAAGACTTGCTTGCAAGAGGGGTACAATTTTTACAAGATACGCATGGAAAATTTTTAATTCCACTCGATACACTTACAAAAGAAGACATTGTTATTATTCCGGCATTTGGCACAACGCTTGACATGGAAGCCACACTTGCAGCCAAAGGGATTGTAACAGAAAAATACAATACCACCTGTCCATTTGTAGAAAAGGTTTGGAACAGAAGTGAACAGATAGCACAAAAAGGATACAGTATTGTAGTACACGGCAAACCAAAACACGAAGAAACCAGGGCTACATTTTCTCATGCCTCTTATCACACACCAACAGTTGTGGTAAATGATATGGAAGAAACAATTGCGCTAGCAAAATATATTACTGGCGAAAAAGAAGCCAATCTTTTTTACAAAGAATTTGAAGGGCGCTACTCTGCTAATTTTGATATCACCAAAGATTTAGCAAAAATTGGCGTTGTCAATCAAACCACTCAGCTAGCATCAGACACACAGGCGATTTCTGAATATTTAAAAGCAACTATCAAGGCGCATTATGAGTTAACGGATGACACCATTGCAATGCGCTTTGCTGATACTAGAGATACGCTTTGCTACGCAACAAGTGACAATCAAACCGCTGTTAAAGGGATGCTTGATACAGCCGCCAATTTAGCGATTGTGATTGGAGGCTACAATAGCAGCAATTCATCTCACCTAGTTGAACTTTGTGAACAAAAACTACCAACTTATTTTATTGATAGTCCGGACAGGCTCTTATCTAAAACCTCTATAGAGCATAGAAACTGGAACACCAAGGAGCTACATACAATAAACAATTACTTACCTGAACAAACCCCAGTTAAAATATTAATAACCAGTGGAGCTAGTTGTCCCGACGCTGTTGTAGAAGCTGTGATACAAAAAATTGCTAGCTTTTACAATGTACAAGATCAGGTTGATTTTGTAAATGTTGTTAAATAAAAGTGCTACTATTCGCTACTGTTTTTTAGTTTCATAAGTAAGGTATAAGCATTTGCTACCACAACTTTTTGATCCACTGAAATGCCAGAAGTAATTTCTATCATACCCTTACTTTCCATACCTGCAACTACCGGTACCATTTCATAGGTTAAAGAAGCCCTTTCAACAAATACATAAGACTTATTTTGCCACTTTACAATAGATGCGGCCGGAAGTGCACTAACAGTTGCATCGTTTAGTTGAATTTGTGCATTTACAAAAGTGCCTGGAAACAAGCCTGTATTTGCAGTTACAACATCACAATGCACTTCTGTGGTTCTCTCATTTTCAATATTAGGCGTTACCAAATGCACTTTAGCATCGTAGGTTTTATCTGACTTATTGTTTACCGTAAATGTTACTTTATTGCCACTTTTGATGGCAGTAGCATCATTTTCAAAAACAATAAGGCGTGCATGTAAATCGGATGGATCCATGATTTCAAAAAGCACATCGGTTGGAGTAACATACTTTCCTGCATTCACATTCACTTTTGTAACATAACCACTAATTGGCGATTTAAAAGAAATAGATTTAGAAATATTATTTTCATTGAGCGAAGAAGGAACCAAACCCATCAATTGCAATTTTTCACTCAAGGATTTAACTAGATACTTCTGGCTTTCATATTCAGAAGTAGCGAGTTGAAACTGTCTATCACTTGAAGTTTTGCTCGTATTTAATGCCTTTTGTCTGTTATAATCTGCTTCCAAAAAAACAAGTTTACTTTTTGCAGTTAAATAATCTTGTTGTAGGCTTATATAAGAAGCGTCTTCTAATACCGCTAGTACTGTCCCCTTACTTACTTTTTCACCAGGAATTAAATTGGCTTTTTTTACATAGCCCCCCATTGGAATACTTACAGACATCATGTTTTGAGGTGGCACATCAATAAACCCATTGACCTTAATTGTCTTTTGCATTTTTGTAGTTTGCAAACTACCAATAGCGATTTTGCCTATATGAAGCTGTGCTTTTGTCAAGCTTACAATATTGGATTCAGCTACTGATTCTTTTGCTTCAGCAGCACCCTTTTCTACTTTTGAAGAGCAGGCTACCAAAAAAGTAAGTAATATGGAATACGTTAATCTAGATTTCATAAAATATCGTTTATTGTATGGTATTTAATTTTTCTAATTCAAAAGCAGCTTCGTTGAACTGAGCAACTGCTGCATAATAATCGGCCTTTGTTTGTATTGACTGATTCATTAGAACCACCCAGTCTAAATAATTAATGTCACCAGCTGTTAATTTTTGTGTTGCGGCCTGCATGATTTGTGCGGCGCCAGGCAAACCTTTTTTATGATAACTATCGAGCGCTTTTTTATATTGAATATAAAGCGCAGTTGCCGCCTGAATTTTTTGCTCCAATTCTTGTTTCACTGCCGTTTCTTCTAATTTCTTTTGCTTCACCAGAATTGAACCAGCGCTAATTTTTGCTTTTTGAGCCGACGAAAAAATGGGGACCATTAAACCTACACTTACCGTACCAAACCTGTCCGATGGACCGAAGTACTTATCGGTTGATTGCGAAACCGCTTGCCAGCCATTGATGGTCATAGAACTATACCCAAGTGAAAAAGAAGGATTTAATTTACTCTTTTCTACTTCCACAAGCTTTTCAGATAATTCAATTTGTTGCTTTTGCAATTGTACCATTGGAGCAGACTCTATGATTGAAATACTTGACAAAACCACCGCATCGTAAACGATACTGCTACTACTGGGCCGTATCTTAATAGAAGTATTGAGTGTGCGGTTAAATGCATCAATCGCATTATTTTTTACAACCCTCAATTGTCCTAACTGATTTTGAATTTGCAATAACTGATTTTCGGCAGTAACAAGTTCTAAAACATCAGAAGCCCCGCTAGCAAGGCGCTCTTTGGCTCTTTGCAAAAATGTATTGTAAAAACTGTCTGCAGCTATTAATAGTTGCAACTGCTGTTCCATTAATATAATACTATAATACTGCTGTTTAACAAGCTGCGTTAACTCATGCGTTCTAATTAATTGTGATGTTTGTGCTATTTGAGTACCCAATTTATTAGCAGCTGCTTGATTTTTATATACTGCCGGAAATTGTACACTTTGTGAAACACCAAAACGGTTGTCTGTTTGAAAACTATTGACTTTTCCGTAACCAAAATCAAATACAGTTTTATCAATATCCGTGCTCGTCTTTTGCATGGCACGGGTATAATCCACTTGCATATTACTTGCATTGTAATGTACATTATTTTTGATCGCACTATCAATAGCTGCATCAAGAGAAATATTTACTTGCGATTGTGCGGATAATCCGATCAACAATCCAACAAGCATTACAATTATTTTTTTGGGTTGCATATGTTTTATCCCATTTTCAAAAAGTATATACATAACAGGTAATACAAAAAGCGTTAACAATGTAGATAATATTAATCCTCCAATTACAACAGTAGCTAATGGCTTTTGCACTTCGCCACCCGCTCCTGTGCTTATGGCCATTGGAATAAATCCAAGGGATGGAACAAGTGCCGTCATGAGCACCGCCCTCATTTTTGATTTAGTAGCATGTACCACAATTCGTTTAACATCATGCCATCCGGCTGCTTTAAGTCTGTTAAATTCAGAAACCAATAGTATCCCATTTAATACCGCTACTCCAAAGAGCGCAATAAAACCTACCCCCGCAGAAATACTAAATGGCATGTCCCTAACCCAGAGTGCAAAAATTCCACCCGTTGCCGATAGCGGAATAGCCGTATAAATAAGTAGCCCTTGCTTAACTGAACCAAAGGCAAAATACAAAAGCAAGAATATTAACAATAGTGCTACTGGCACTACAATGGCAAGCCTTTCTTTTGCAGCAGTCATATTTTCAAAGGATCCGCCATACAAAATGGTATAACCTTTGGGTAAATTTAATTGCGCTTCTACTTTTTGTTGTAATTCGCCAACAAGTGTTTGAACATCTTTTCCTGCCACATTAAATCCAACAATAATTCTCCTTTTCGTGTTCTCTCTTTGTATTTGATTAACCCCCTCAACTTCTGTAATAGATGCGACATAAGCAAGTGGAATTTGTGTGCCTAGCGAGGTTGAAATTTGAAGTGCTGCAATATCTGCCATGTTTTTTCGAGCACTATCTGAAAGCCTAACGACCATGTCAAAACGCTTTTCTTCTTCGTAGACCTGACCCGTTACCTGACCAGCAAAAGCAGTATTCACCACCCTATTTACATCTGCCACGTGTACCCCATATTTAGCCATCGCCGTTCTATTGTATTTTACAACCACTTGTGGCATCCCCGTTACCTTTTCTTCGTAAATATCAACGGCTCCATCAACCGTTTGCATAATGGCATTTAACCTTGACGCATATAGCGCTAAGGAATCTAGATTTTCCCCAAAAATTTTACATACAACGTCTTGCCTGGCCCCAGTCATGAGTTCATTAAACCGCATTTGAACGGGGTATTGAAATCCTACAGTGATACCAGGAACCTGTTCTAAAACAGCTGTCATTTTTTTACTCAGTTCTGGAAAAGTTTTAGCCGAAGTCCATTCTTTTTTGTCTTTCAAAATTACCATCATGTCACCTGCTTCAAAAGGCATTGGATCGGTAGGGATTTCTGCACTACCAATTTTTGTAACCACTTTTGTGATTTCAGGAAAATTGGCCAACAAAAGTTTTACAGCCTCTTGTGTTGATGCGATAGAGCTATTTAAATTACTCCCTGTCAAAAGGCGCGTTTCTACAGCAAAATCCCCTTCTTCTAATGACGGCATAAACTCGCCGCCCATTTTAGTTAACAAGAGCACTGCAACGCCAAACAACACAACAGTTACACCAATTACCATTTTAGGAATCCCTAATACCTTTTGTAAAACAGGCTGGTATTTTCTTTCTATAAAAGCAATGAATGTATCCGTCCAAGTTTTTTTATGATTGAGCTTTTTATTGAGCACCAGTGCAGCCATCATAGGAACATAGGTGATCGACAAAATAAATGCGCCAATAATTGCAAACGCAACCGTAAATGCCATGGGTTTAAACATTTTACCTTCGATACCTTGCAAAGACAAAATAGGTAGATAAACAATTAGAATAATAATTTGACTAAACACGGCAGATTTAATCATAGACCCTGTACTTGACCCTACTTCTTCATCCATTTCTTTTTGACCAATTGCCGTTAGTCCCCTAAAATGTTTGGCATGCGAAAAGCGGTGTAAAATGGCTTCAACAACAATAACCGATCCATCCACAATCAGTCCAAAATCAATAGCACCAAGCGACATAAGATTACCACCCACGCCAAAATAATTCATTAAAATAATGGCAAATAACATGGAGAGCGGAATCACAGATGACACAATAAGTCCTGCCCTTATATTTCCAAGGAAAAACACCAACACAAAAACGACAATCAGCGCACCTTCTATTAAATTGGTTTGAACAGTGCTAATGGCACTATTGACCATTTTTGTTCGGTCTAAAAAAGGCTCTATTACAACACCCTCTGGTAGCATTTTTTGAATTTCAGCAACCCTGTTTTTAACACGCTTAATCACTTCCGATGCATTAGCCCCCTTTAACATCATTACTACAGCGCCTGCTACTTCGCCATCGGCATTATAGGTCATTGCGCCATACCTAATGGCTGCACCGTATTGTACCGATGCCACGTCTCTAATCAATAAAGGCGTGCCACCATCTAAAGATTTTATTACCACCTGTTCAATATCTTCGATACTTCCAGTTAATCCCTCTGTTCTGATATACAAAACAGTAGGACCTTTTTCGATATAGGCACCGCCCGTATTTTGATTGTTTTTTTCAAGTGCATCAAAAACATCGCCGATGGTAATGCCCAGCGATTTTAATTTATCCTGTTTTACAGAAATTTCATACTGCTTTAATTTTCCGCCAAAACTTGACACTTCTGCTACACCAGGTGTTCCTAATAATTGTCTTCTAACAATCCAGTCCTGAATGGTTCTGAGTTCCATGGGACCATAGGTACTTTCGTATCCTTTTAAGGGCCTGACAACATACTGAAATATTTCACCAAGTCCAGTGGATACAGGCGCTAATTCTGGCGCACCCACCCCTTCTGGAATTTCTTGTTTTACTTTTTGCAGTTGCTCGGTAATTTGCTGACGTGCCCAATAAATATCGGTTTCATCATTAAAAACAATGGTAACAAGTGATAATCCAAATCTAGAAAAGCTTCTAATTTGTTTGAGCCCTGGAATGCTGCTACAAGACTGTTCAATTGGAAATGTTACAAGGCGTTCAATATCTGGCGCACCTAACGAAGGCGACACAGTAATTACTTGCACTTGATTGTCCGTAATGTCAGGAACCGCGTCGATGGGCAGCCTGGTTACTTCGTAACTTCCCCACCCTACAAGTGCAATTATAAATAAACCAATAATTAATTTATTGGCTATAGAAAAATCAATGATTTTCTTTAGCATGACAGCTATAATTATGTCAAAAAAAATAAAAAATGAATGGCGTATAAAAACGCAAAAGAGAATTAAACTTTGGGAGGTCTAAATAAAGCATCAAGCGCAATTGAAGAAAGCGAATACGATTGCATCACTGGCCAACCAGCTTGTTTTTGAGGTACCATAATTTTTGGTAACTCGTATTTGAACACGGAAAAAACAACCGTGTTTTGCATTTGAAAATGAGCCGACTTAAAGGGCAGGTTTTGATCTTTTTGATCATCGTTTGCATTACCATCATCTCCCACGTAATGCTGGTAGATAAAACTAATAAGTGACAAATTGCCATTATCCAATTTATGCTCCTTATAATGTTCGAGCAAAAGTGGCATTTTTAGCAGCTGATGTAGCTCCGTTGCACCTATTAAATAGATGGCTAAAAATATATAGGCTGCCCTTTTTTTCACCTTTTAAAGATATAAAAAAAAGAGCAGCCTATTATATTTGGTCATTACTTTTTAAAGGCATTCAAAAAGAGCCATTCGCCTCCAAGCATCCAGCTAGTTTGAGCCATACGGGTCATACTAGATTGTAAATTAAAGCGGTATGCCAAATTAAACTTAAGCTTACTCTTAAAAATAAGCTGTATACTAGGTGCAAAATCTAGGTAGCTTTTACGGGTACCTGGTATTGCTTGACCTAGAAATTCGGCATAAATATTAAAGTTGGTTTGATCGTAGCTTGTATATTTTTTAGGCAAAATTAAATGACCAAAAGACAATGAATAATTAAGAGCCTCTGCTCTATTTCCCATTGCCAATTGATGCGCTTTGCTATTACCATTAATTGCCGCATAGCTTACCGTAGATGATACCGCTAATTTGTGCAATAACTGCGTAAAAACAATACCAGCTTGCATACCAGCATGATCACCTTGCAAATTGATTTCTTGGTACATAGGCTTTGTATTGCTATGTGCTATTTCAGCAAAAGCAGCCATTCTAAAATGACTATACATTCCATCAGCACTAAAAAAGCGATACTTTCCATAAGCCCTAATACTTTCGAGTCCAAAGGGTGTATTATTCAGTGCGCCATAAGTTGCCGCTCCGTGTATCATCAAGTTTTTACTAGCACCAAGCATTATTTCTGTTGCATGGCGCGTGCTGGAAGTGGTCCCCTGGTCAAAAAGTTTAGCACTTTGCTTTATAGCTACAGATTTTGCTGGCATATTACTAGCAGGCTCTGTATAAACAAATAACTCTTGCGCCTTTGCAAATGAACCCGCTAGTAGTAACAAAAAGAAAATTATTTTTTTCATGTTACTTTATTTTAATGATACCAAGTAGGTATTAGATGCGACATTACCAAGCTGCGCTACTGGTATCTTTTTAAAATCTTTGGGGAGCATGTACTGCTTTCCAATCAACTGCATTTTTTTGCTGCCTTGTAAAGTAGTAGGCGGCGTTCCCATTAATTTATAATTAATACCATCGAGTGTAAATGAACCATTTTTATCTACAGCTTGCTTGTCAAAATTTACCATTACAGTTAAATTAGCCACCGAAAATCCAGCATCTACCACTGCTTTAGCAATTTGATCAAACTTTGGTGTCGTTTCTTTATCAAACCGAATATCATAGGTAGACGCTTCAATATTTACAAGAACCGTATCAACAAATGAAATGGCCGAAACTGCTTTATAAATAGCTTTTGAACACATCGCACAGGTTAACCCGCTAGCTTGTAAGTTTACTTTTTGCACCTGCGCATTAACGCTGATAGTCCAACAGCAAATCAATAATAAAAAAATCTTTTTCATGTATTAAAGCTTTTGAATGATTAATTTTTTTTAGCTGCCTTACGCTCATACTGGCAACATTCTGGAAGTTCATTGTAAACCGCATCGGGCGCTGTAAGATCTTTGGTATCATACCCTACGCTAGCAATTTTTTCCTGAACTTTAGCGCCGCTGGTTGCAGATGCTAGGTAAGTGATTTTTAACATTTTAGTGGTCTTATTCCAAACAGCGGTGGTTGCACCAGCATCTTTAGCTGCTGTTTCAATGGTTGTTTTACACATACCACAATTACCCCAAACTTTAATGATTTCAGATTTAGGAGTTGGTTTTGATTGAGCAAATGCTACAGATACTGTTAATACAAATGCAGTAATAGACGCGAAAAGAAATTTGATTTTCATACCATTAAATTTTAAGAATAATAAATAAGTTAAGCCACGTAAATAACATGGCACAGTAAATAAATAGAAAGAAAGTAAAGTGGAGAATATCCTAAATTAAAAATACACCGACACGTTTGTAAGTATCTTGCTCGTGTAAATTAGGTGGCAACTTTTTAAGGTAGTTGTCCTTATTGTAAACACTCGTGTAGTTAACCGCACTCAAATAAAATTGCGGCACTACCGCTTCCATTACACTGGCTTGGAATAAGACACTTGGAGCTGTTTTGTGAGCCTCTTGTAACTTAACTACATCTAATTTTGAATGACAGCACTTGCTTTTTCTTGCGCGATCTATGCGCATGCCGCAAATGCATTTTTTAACCTCCGAAACGCCTAGCTCAACAGAACTGAGCCTACCCATACAGTAATGACTATTCATTACAAACCCAGTAGACATAACCAGGTATATAAGTGCAATAAATAGGGTTAAAAGGCGCTTCATGAATACAAAGCTACAAAACTTTAATTAATAAAGTTCCACCAGATTCCAATGCGGGTCCAAAGGGTGGTATTAGGGTAAAGCGCCGTCATAAAATTGGGCTTACTAAATGAAAAACCCTTAGCTGTATTTAAACTGTTGAGGTTTTCTACTCGAATAAATCCTTTTAAACGCTTGATTCTGAAATGAAAAAAGGCATGAATATCAGGCCTATTGGAAAGCTGCTGGCTGTTCTGATAAAAATAAGCCCCTAAAAATGGAGAATACCCATCGGCATTGTAGGCTGTAAAGTATTGCATTTCAAGCCCTGTAGAAACATCGAGGTTGGTAAAAAAGTTGCCTTCGAAAGCCAGCCTATTTCGGGTATAAAATAAAGGCACATTAACGGGACCAGTTCCAATTTTTTGTTGCACATGCATTTCGGTGTACCAATTCCAATGTCCTTTTAGATGCCATTTTTTTTGAAGCGACAATTGCAGTAAATTAAATAAACCACTAGCCTGTTTTGCAGCAAAAAATCCATCAAAATACATATAGTTGCTAATGCCGTAATAATTTGCAGTAAAAGACAAATTTCTGTTGGGCTTTTCGTACTTCGCCATTAGCTTGATACTGTTTTCTTTTGCAAAATTTGTATTTGCATTAATCCTAAAACTACTTAATGGGTCTAGTACAAATGCTGGGGACCTGTTAACGTTATTAAACCCAAGTGATAAATAACCAGCTTTGGAACCTAAATAACGCTGCAAATAAACAGCTGCTTCATAATCGCCCGCATTTTGTCCATTCAAATACAAATGGGCGTGCGCATCAATATCCCACACTTTATTTCTAGATCTATTTTTATAAGCGCCAACTGCATAGATATTGTAAAAAGAGATAGAACTGGTTGTATCAAAAGTTCCTTTGAGCGCCTGATACGCAATACCTGTTTTTAAATATTGACTTTGGTTGTTTTTATCAGGAAAGGTAAGAATGCTAAACTCATTGGTTATATCCTGCCAACTATCTTTATAAATGATGGACTTTGCGGAGGGAACAGTTTTATTAAAATACAATTGATAGCTACTTGAATCTACATAGTTATCTAAAAACTGATACACATTTGACGCTACCGATAAAGTATGCTGAAGCCTTAGCCTTGGATAAAAAATACGATAGGTTACAGAATCTACTATACTAGAATCTTTTTTACCTAAATCATATTGTTGCCTGATCACAAATTGACTACTGGTGTAAATATTTCCAGTAGACACATTCGTATTAAATGGATTTCGGGAAGCTGCAGCAGATTTACCAAGCCTTGTTTCTAGTTCGTATGGATCATTTAAAGAAAGACTGTCTAGTTTACTTGGATTTTGCAAACCGCCATTTTCGGAAGATGCATTTTTATTGGACAAGAAAACAAAAAACAGTTCGTACTTGCGGTTGTTAGATTTAAAATGACTGGTAAAACGCAGATTATTTAAATTGGCATTTTGATTTTTTAACGCCCCTGGCGAATTACTAAACCGGTATTGTAACGAAAAATTAAAATTGTCTTTTTTGTTTTGCGTGTGTAAAAAATCGACTACTTGTTCTGCCCTAGCACCAAGAATAAAAGCGAGCTCAGTAAAAGGCCTGGTTGTTTCATAGAACTTTGTATTCTCGAGTGTGTAATTATACATGTCATACCCATGAAAGCCTGCATTAAAGCCAGCTTTCATGTATGGATTAAATAATAGAGACTGAGTTGCAGTCCCTAAATTACCCAAAGAGCGCACCGAATATGGGAGCGGAAAATATCTACTAAAATCATTGATAGAACTATCTAGGGTTCTTAATTTGGTAGAATCAAAATGTTTGTAAAAAATGGTTATAGAATCGGCTAAACTATTTCGCGTTTGTAAAGAGTCGTTTTTGCCAGCACTATTTTTTATGGGTCTTCCCTGACGATCATAGGATACCGCACCTGCACCAGGCCTACCACCCCTTAGTTGCGGCCGATCATCAGATTGGGCCGAAGCCAACGCTACAATAAAGCAGCTTATAAAAAATAAACAATAGCGCTTAAGCAGCATTATAATTGTTTAACTAATTCTTTAAATAACAAGGTAAGTTTTGGTTCGGCTGCTGTAGCTGCTTCTAAAACTTCTTGGTGTGTAATGATATTATCTTCTTCACGGATACCCAAATCAGTAATAACACTAATTGCAAATACTTTCATGCCGCCATGCACCGCCACAATCGTTTCTTGCACGGTACTCATACCTACCGCGTCTCCACCAACTGCCAAAATAAGTTTATACTCGGCCCTAGTTTCAAAGGTTGGGCCCGTTACACCTAAATACACACCTTCATGCACTTTAATATGATTAGCGGCTGCTATGTTTTTTACTTTTGCAATTAATGATTTAGCATATGGTTCGCTCATATCTGGGAAACGGGTTCCAAGTGCTTCTTCGTTTTTGCCAAGTAATGGGTTGATGGTAAATAAACTGATATGATCATTGATGATCATTAAATCACCTACTTTAAAATTACTATTCACTCCACCAGCCGCATTAGATAGTAGTAATGTTTCTACACCTAGTGCACGCATCACTCTTACTGGATAAGAAACCTGTTGAGGCGTATAGCCTTCATAAAAATGAAAACGCCCCGACATGACCCAAACTTTTACACCTTCTAGTGTACCAAAAATTAAACGGCCCTTATGCCCTTCAACAGTGCTTACTGGAAAATGAGGAATCTGTTCATATGGAATTTCAAATTCCGATACAATTTCTGAAGCTAGATTTCCGAGTCCACTACCTAAAATGATACCAATGGCAGCCTGGCCATTTACCTTAGAATCTATGTATGATTTTGTTTCTTGTAATTGTTGAAGTATCGAAGACATAATTGCTTTTTATAGACTACAAATATAGTTAAGCTGGGGCAAAGAAAAAGGCCATTTCGCAGTTAGCGAAATGGCCTATAATTGGTTAAGCTTGTTTTAGTAATTAACTTAAACGTTTAACGTTAACTGCGTTAGGACCTTTACGGCCTTCTTGCACGTCAAAAATAACCTTGTCATTCGCCTCGATTTGGTCAATCAAGCCGTTAGCATGTACGAAAGTTTCTTTGCTTGAATTGTCATGCTTGATGAATCCAAAACCTTTTTCCTCGTTGAAGAACTTTACAGTTCCTTGAATTTGTGTGTCCATTTGTAAATTTGTAAATTGTAATTAAAGTGCAAAAGTACGCATAAATAGCCCCCCTTCCAATTAATACTTGTTAATTGAAAAGTTAAAGTGTCAAAAGATCGTCATTTAACACTTAAAAAACGAAATATCACTTAGTCCTCAACGCTTTGTATGCAAAGAAGCAACTTAGCAGCATAAGTACTGCAGCGAGCATAAAAGGTGCACCTGGGAAATAAAAGGGTGCTATTGGCCCTGTAAAGAAGGCAAATAAATTAGACATCACGAGCGGCCCAACTATAGAGGTAATGCTTATAATACTTGTTAAAGATCCTTGTAACTCACCTTGTTCGTTGGCTGGAACAGTTCCTGAAATAATGGCTTGTAAGCCTGGTCCAGAAATGCCGCCTAAACAATACGGAATTAAAAAAGCAAACATCATCCAACTTTGTGACGCTAAACCAAATAAAACAAGCCCGATGGTGTACAATCCTAACCCAACATATACACTTTTTTCATTGCCAATTTTTGGATTCACTACCCTTACAAGTAACCCCTGAACAAGGCTAACCAATACACCAACAACTGCAAGAGATATGCCAATCATTTTAGGTGACCACTTAAATTTTTCAATATTAAAATAACTCCAATTACTTTGAACGGCATGTGAAGCCACATAAATTAAAAAGAACGAAATAATAAGTCCAGCAACGGCCGGGAACCTAGATAGGTTTTTTAAAGAACTTATGGGGTTTGCCCGCTTCCAATCAAAAGCTCTTCTATTTGAAACATCTAAGGATTCTGGTAAAACAAAATATCCATAAGCCGCATTTAAAAGCGCAAGACCTGCGGCTACTAAAAATGGAATACGTGGTCCCAGTTCACCAAGTAATCCGCCTATCATGGGACCTACAATAAAACCAAGTCCAAAGGCAGCACCAATCATTCCAAAATTTTGTGCGCGCGTTTCGGGCGTACTAATATCTGCGATATAGGCAGATGCCGTTGTCATACTTGCACCCGTAATACCTGCAATAATTCGTCCAACAAATAACCATCCAATACTTGGTGCAAAAGCAAGTAATACATAGTCGAGCCCAAACCCGAGTAATGAAAACAAAAGAACGGGACGTCGTCCATACTTGTCACTTAAATTTCCTAGCACAGGTGCAAATAAAAACTGCATGATCGCATATGAGAATGTGAGCAACCCACCAAACAGTGCCACTTTACTAATATTGGTTGTATGCAGTAAATCTTCAATGAGTTTGGGCACAACTGGGATAATTAAACCCAGTCCAGTAACATCAATTAATAAAGTGATGAAAATAAATCCTATTGCTGCTTTACGATTCTTAACCATGAATACCAGTTTATATGCCTTACAAAAAAAAGCTTTTTAACTGGTAGTATCAAATACAAATGGGGGCACCTGGTGCCCCCATTCTAAACAAATCGACCCTATATTACTTATTTTTTGAGTTCAATTGAACCAACACTTGTGGTTTTAGGCTTAAGCACAACCACATTATTGATGGTCGTGTCTTTGTATCCGTTTGATGCTTTTACCAATAATTTGTAAGTACCATCTTTTAAACCACGCATTTTAAATTCTCCTTCTCTATTTGGAAGTGCATATGCGGTATCTGTATTATTGAATAATGTTAGTAACGCTTTTGCATCTCTAGGTTTTATTCTACCTTCAACACTTGCTGTATTTTTTTCGACAAATGTGTGCATCACAGGTATGAGGTAAAAGCGTCCATTTGCTTCAATAATTGAACGACTAACATCAAAATCTAACCAAAGCCTATGTCTGCGACTAGAAAACTCTTCCAACTCTTTGCCACCCAATTTGATGGTTATAAATGCTGGCAAATTAGGCGCTAAATTTAGTGGATAGGATACACTATCCTTTACCACCGAATTATTGGTTCCTAATTCGATACGAATAAGTCTAACAGAACCTTTAGGGACATTTGCAGAAGTTAGCAAGGTATCCAGTCCGTTTCTAAACTTTAAAATATCATACACTCCTGCTTTAATTGGCATGCTCGTCCAAACCAATCCAGAATCTTTACGACTATTTCGGTTGGAAGCAATATGATCCCAATTACAGGTATCTCTCCTGCGTGAGCCTTCCCTTGCCGTATCAATTACAACCTGCAAGGATTTAATATCAATAAATACATTGTTGTAATCGCCAGGTCCATCTGTCAAGAATAAATTAAGCTCTTGCACACCAGACCCATTTTCTAATGATGTAGACTTGTTACATGCTACTGCAACAAATGATACGATGGCTACTAAAGTGGCCGCGGCAAACTGAGTGGTTTTTTTCATAGTTGTATAATTTGATTTGAGGGGTAAGAACCAAATTTATATCGAAGGTTTAATAAGGTTTTGTTAAACAACATAATTTTAAAGCCAACAAAATGTTAAACGAATTAATTTGAAAAAACAACCAAACCGTCAAAGACATCCACAAGTACCGGCTTTGTTTTATCCACTTCGCCTGCAAGAATCTTTTTACTAAGCGCATTTACAATGAGCTTTTGAATGAGCCTCTTTAAAGGCCTAGCCCCCATTTGAGGATCAAAACCTTGCTCTGCCAAAAACTCTAATAAATAATCAGAATAAGTAAGCGTGATACCTGAAAGCGCTACCATTTTTTGAAGCCCTTGCAATTGAATTTTTACAATACCAAGTATTTGCTTTTTTAAGAGCGGACTAAACATAATAATTTCATCTACCCTGTTTAAAAATTCGGGCCTGATAGTTTGTCTTAAAAGTTCCATCACATCCGTTTTTGCTTTATCCGTAACTTCTTCAATATTTTTTTCTGTTACTTTTTCAAAAGCATCCTGAATTAAATGACTACCCATATTACTTGTCATAATAATGATGGTATTTTTAAAATTCACTTTACGGCCTTTGTTATCCGTTAAATGACCATCATCTAATACTTGTAGTAATATATTCCAAACATCGGGGTGCGCTTTTTCAATTTCATCAAGCAGCACCACACTATACGGTTTACGACGAACCGCTTCCGTTAATTGACCTCCTTCATCATAACCCACATAACCCGGAGGCGCTCCCACAAGGCGGGACACCGAATGTTTTTCTTGGTACTCACTCATGTCTATACGGGTCATGAGTTGCTCGTCGTCAAATAAATAATCGGCGAGTGCTTTAGCAAGCTCTGTTTTACCCACACCCGTTGTTCCTAAAAATATAAAAGAACCAATGGGCTTTTTAGGATCCTGAAGTCCTGCCCTACTTCTTCTAATAGCATCCGAAACAGCAGAAATAGCTTCTTCTTGGCCTACCACGCGGTTGTGCAATTCATCTTCTAGATGTAATAATTTTTCGCGATCTGACTGAAGCATTTTACTCACCGGAATACCCGTTGCCTTTGCAACGCTTTGAGCAATATCATCGGCGTCCACTTCTTCTTTCATCAGCCTACTTCCGTTTTCACTGATGGTTCCAAGTTGCGTATTTAAAGTTTCGATGAGCGCTTCTTGGTCTTTGATTTTCCCGTAACGTATTTCAGCTACTTTGCCGTAATCACCATTACGCTCTGCTTGCTCGGCTTCTAATTTATAACCATCTATAAAAGTTTTAGCTTGCTGAATTTTTTCTACCACTTCTTTTTCTTCCTGCCACTTCGCTTTTAAAGTATCACGCTCTACCGATAAATTACCAATTTCGATATTGAGTTCTTTTAATTTTTCTTCGTCATTTTCTCTTTTGATGGCTTCGCGCTCAATTTCGAGTTGTCTAATTTGACGCTCGAGTGTATCCAGCTCTTCGGGCATAGAATTCATTTCTAACCTCAGCTTAGCGGCACTCTCATCAATTAAATCGATGGCTTTGTCCGGCAAAAAACGGTCTGTAACATACCTATTAGAAAGCTCTACTGCTGCAATAATCGCTTCGTCTTTGATACGCACGTGGTGGTGCGTTTCGTAACGGTCTTTTAAGCCACGTAAAATGGATATCGCATCTTCTACACTAGGCTCATCAATCATTACTTTTTGAAACCTACGTTCGAGTGCTTTGTCTTTTTCAAAATATTTTTGATACTCACTTAGGGTTGTTGCACCAATGGCCCTAAGTTCACCTCTTGCAAGTGCAGGCTTTAAAATATTAGCCGCGTCCATAGCACCATCACCGCCACCTGCGCCAACGAGTGTATGTATTTCATCAATGAATAAAATAATTTCTCCATCACTTTCCGCTACTTCTTTTACCACACCTTTTAGACGCTCTTCAAACTCACCTTTGTATTTAGCACCGGCAATTAAAAGTCCCATATCTAGTGTATAGATAATTTTAGACTTTAAATTTTCTGGCACATCACCATTTACAATACGCATGGCAAGGCCTTCTGCGATGGCTGTTTTACCAACACCAGGCTCGCCCACTAAAAGCGGATTGTTTTTACTTCTTCTAGATAAAATATGCAGGGTTCTTCTGATCTCTTCATCTCTTCCAATTACTGGATCTAGTTTACCAGAGCGCGCAGCTTCATTTAAATTACGCGCATACTTTTTAAGTACGTTAAACTGTGTGTCTTGGGTTTGCGAACTAATTTTTTCGCCCTTGCGTAATTCCTTAATAGCAGCTACCAAACCTTTTTCGGTGAGGCCTGCATCTTTCAATGTTTTTGCAGAACTATCATTCACATGTAGTAATCCTAAAAGCAAGTGCTCAGGACTTATAAACTCGTCGCCAAAAGTGGCAAGCATGCTATTCGCTTTTAAGAGCGCAGTATTTAGGTCTCTTCCAATTTGCGCACCAGGCTCTGAACCTTGCACTTTAGGAAGCTTTGCCATCGCCTCTGTAACTTTTGCCGCTACAAATGCAGCATTTACATTGTTCTTTTTTAACAAAAACGAAACCGTACTATCCTTATCTTCCAATAAAACTTGCAATAAGTGCTCTGTTTCGATAGAAGGATTGTTATTGTTAAAAGCGAGTTGTTGGGCCGCAGCTATAGTTTGCTGTGCTTTAATTGTATAATTGGATAAATTCATAGCTTTACTTTTTTGAATACATAATATGTGTGCAAAAACGGTACTAAACCCATTTATTTGTTTGTAATACAACAAAACCGGAAAATATGTCTGCTAAAACCACCTCAACCTGCTTGAAAGTCAGTTATATCATAGCTTTCATGCTATTCTTTCAGGTTTCTAAGGCTCAATTAAATTTTACAGAACTGGGTGCCAAGCTAGAAGCTAGTAAAGCTGAGCTCGGCGGTAAAGCCGTTTTACTCGTTTATAAAGACGGAAAAATAGTATTTGAAAAAAGTGTGGGCGAGTTTACGCCAAAAACACAAGCCCCAATTGCAGCGAGTACCCAGTGGTTAACGGCTGCACTTGTAATGAGCTATGTAGATGAAGGCAAACTTTCACTGGACGACAAGGTGAGCAAGTTTCTTCCCGTATTTTCTAAATATTCTAAAGGTTATATCACCATTAGAGATTGTATCACGCATTTAACGGGTATTGAAGGACCATCGATTGGTTCAATCAAAGACATGAGCAATCCTAAAAAGTTTTCAAGCCTGGATGAACTCGTAAATGATATTGCATCTAGTAAAGAAATTTTATCCAATCCAGGACTTGTTTTTAGATTTAATAATATTGGATTCACGATTGCAGCAAGGGTTTTAGAAGTTCTCAATAAAAGAGGATTTGAACAAATGATGGCGGAGCGCATTACAAGACCCTTGCTTATGCGTACCACCAACTTTTTTAGCTACACCGTCATTAATCCAGCAGGTGGCGCACAATCGAGTGCATATGATTACATGAATTTTTTATCTATGCTTTTAAATGGCGGCGTATTTAATGGGAAAAGAATTTTATCGGAAGCGGCTATTGAAACCATGAGCAAAGCTAGTTCTACCCAAGGCATGATCAAAGAAAGCCCATCTATTGTTCAAGGAAAAAATTACGCGGTGGGTCAGTGGATTTTAGGAACAGATGAAAATGGAAAAACAACAACAGTTGCGTGCCCCGGACTTTTTGGAACATGGCCACTCATTGATTATTGTAGGAAATATGCATTCTTAATTTTTACGCCAGGCGATGCATCTAGCGAAAAAAAAGAACTCATGGCTTCATTTAAAGAAATCATTGACAATCAAATTATTTCTAATTGTCAATAATAGTTGAATGCCATTGATTCAAGAACATACTAGGTTTATAAAAGAAACGGCATTATCGCTAGGATTTACACATTGCGGTATTGCAAAAGCAGCACCCCTCGATGAAGACGCCAAAAGGTTGGAAAAATGGCTGCACGCTGGCATGCACGGATCGATGCAGTATTTAGAAAATCATTTTGACCTTCGGGTAGATCCTACCAAATTAGTGCCGGGCGCAAAATCTGTGATTACCCTTACACAAAATTATTATAGCCCTAAAAAGCAACCGGCAGGTAGTCCAAAAATATCGACATACGCCTATGGCACGGACTATCATTTTGTGATTAAAGAAAAGCTCAACAAATTAC
>JAIYCS010000102.1 GCA_027487895.1 Sediminibacterium sp.
CAAATGTATTAAATGGGATTGCGTATGATAGCGTTACAAAGGCCGCCTATATTACTGGTAAAAATTGGCCAGCTATTTATAAAGTAACTTTACAATAGGTTCTAATTACCCATTACTTCTTCTTAAAAGCATAAATCACCGAACTACATTTATTGACGTCCAATAGTGCTATTAAATTGGACCAAAGCCCAACTAGTATTGCTTTTATAAAGGACCCGCTGTTGTGCTGCTCGGTTAACATTGCTACATAAAAGGCATCAAACCACATGGCTTTTTTGGTCACTAGCTCAAACCCATGCTTGTTTGCAAGTAATTCCATGCTAGCAGGAGAAAAATGATACAAATGTCTAGGTGTATCTAGGGCCGCCCAATTTTTTCCATATATGGTCGCATCGGTGCTCGTATAATTAGGAACGGCAATTACAAGTACACCATTTGTTTGTAGCATTTCCGAAAAACGCTTAAAATAACCATGCAAATCGTGTACATGTTCTAATACATGCCACATGGTAATGGCGTCAAACTGATGGGAACCTAATGTATAAATTGTATCTGCTGGTTGTAACTGAATATTATATTTAAGCAGCGCTTGTTTTGCAGCCGTAGCATCTGGCTCGAGGCCTGTTACCTGCCACCCACTAGATTGCATGGTTTTTACAAAAGCCCCGGGTCCTGCGCCAATATCAAGCAATGCACCCGTTTTTTTACCAACGAGTTTCGTAACTAAATTTTTCTTTGTTAGCAGTGCATAGCTTCTTACTTTATGATACACCGAATTAATAAAACCTTTACTACTATCTGTGTGTGAAACATATGATTCTGCAGCGTAATAAGGCCCAATGGTAGCTGCATCTGGAACGTTTTGGGTAAATCCTCCACTACATGTTGAACAGCGCCATACTTCAAATAATTCACCAGAAACGGTATAGTCTTTGGCAACATAGATTTTGCCAATCAATTCAGATGCACAAATAGGACAAGCTTGGTAATGAATGGTAGATGCCATTAAAAGGCGAATTAAAATTGATCGTTAATATTCAAAAAATAGTTGAAAATGGCAGCTGCCCCAGCGGCAAAAAGAAGAATCGCTGTAACCCACCAATATCTGTCCATAACAGATAATGGCTGTGCTTTGTACAATAACCCTTTTTTAAATGACCACTGCAAACCAGTTGGTAGCGGAAGCGCCTCCTGAACGGCATACAAAGGCTCATGCGCCGTAAAAGAAATACCAAGGCCCTCTTTGCAAAAATTACCAACGCCAGCAATAAGTACCGGCTGTTTTAATTGTAAGCTTGAAGCTAACTCTTCTATGGCAGCATGGGTTGTTGATGAAGCCGTTTCGATATCAATATGATCGAGTGCTGCTACCCATGCAATAAATGATGTATTGGTAAGCACTTGACCAGGTGTAAAATTTATTTTCTCGTAAGGCGCTGAAATATGTAACCCACTTGGATCAAAAGCAGCCGAAACTGGTACCATTTCAAGTGTACCTATGCCAGCCAATTGCAGCTTTTTATGAACCAGTAAATAAGGGTATATATGGTCTAACATGCGCCTACTATTTTCCAGAGAACGAATATACAAATCCCGCCACAACATTTCGGCCAAAAACTTCATATTGGTTCCAACGCTGGTACCTATTATCAAATAAATTGTTTAGCTGTAACCAAAATTTAGCAGATTTTACAACTGTATAGGTAGCTCCCAACGAAAAATCGGCAGCGGCAGGGAGTTTTTTGGTGGCCGCTTGCGCATTCATAGCTTGTGCCCCGTCCCATGCATAAAGCGTAGATGTAAAAGAAAGTTTATTGGAGAACTTCCAATGTAATGACCCATTTAGTTCAAGAGGCAGTAATCCCCATGCTTCATTTTGAACCTTTAAACCAGAAAACTTTTTGTAAGTAATACCGCCTAGTAAGTTTAATTTATCTTGTAAAGTATAACTAACATTTGCCTTTAATTGTAATGCACGCATCGTTGGTTCAAAGAACACATCAAACAACCTTCCGTCTTTAAATGAATTTATAAACAATGCTTGATTTTCATATTCTAATAAAGAGAGGGTTGCGCCATAGGTAAAATGATCCCCTACTGGAAGTTTGACGCCTAAGAACTGTTCCGTAATTTTTGTGTTTGAAAAACTGTTATAGATGCGAACCCAAGGATTAAAAGCAGCCAATGAACGTAAATTATTTTTTTCAAAATGACCTGCCCAACCCAGTTCAATGCGTAGCCCATTATTTGGCAGTATGGCTACACCCGTTACCTGTGGCAATACCGCATAGGTTCCATTGTTGATAGTTGGAGCAGCCCCTAAATGAACCTGGAACTTATTGGTTATCCAACTAAAGGTACTTGGCATCGAAAATAAATTATTGACAATGGTTAGGTTAGTTGGAATGGTGGGTAAAACGGTGTTTGAAAAACTAGCAGTGGGTTGTACAGAAATTTTAAAATCGGTACCTAAATTTTTTGACACCGGCGCCGATATACTAGTTTCAAATTCTCTTTCATCGATACCCGATTGTAAATAATCAAACGAAATAGTAGGAGTATAATGAAGTCCAAAAAATGCATCTGTTTTATTGGCAAGGTGTACTGTTAATCCGGCGCTATTGTATTTGTTTAAAATATTATCCTTCGTATAAGGTAATGAAGATGGCATAAATCCATAGGCATATCGGGTGGTTGACCCTGTTGTAAACTTAACACTTAAATCATGGTCTTCCCCTATTTGATGAGCGCTATTGATGGAGAAATTAACATCGGTAAATTCTTGTGCAAACAAAGGACCTTTCATTTTTTTAAAACCTCCACCTATATAAGTATTGTTTTTAACTCCATCTCCTATGTTAAATCCTGCTTCTGCCAAAATGGTATTTAAATTACCGAGTCCTACTTTTAAAAAATGATTTTGTTTGGTAGACTTAATTGTGTCTGCAACATAAGCAAGTGGCGTAACAGCAACTGCCTGATATCCAAAACTAATATTTTGTGAAGGTACCATATACTGCATGGTTACCTTACTATTGTCAATAAATGGAGTGGCCGCCAAAAAATTAATTTTTGATTGCGGTCTTAAACTTGGCTTAAAGGCCGATGTAATTGTCACCACTTTTGCCGTATCTACCACATTTTTTGAGGCTACTTGTGCACTGGCATGTGTTACACAAAAAACCGTCATACATAAAAAGAATCCAATTTTATTCATCTGTGTAGATTTTTATTTTTTTGCTTTATCGGTGGTAACTTGTGTTAACTTTTCTTGTGCTTCTTTTTTCAAATCCGCAAAAGTAGCATTGGCAATAATACTTTGATAGGTTGCTTCTGCGTTAAAATAATCAAGCTGCTTGTGATAAATATCGCCTAGTAGCAAATAGGATTTTGTAACCCAGTATTCATAAGAACCCCAACCCTTAATTTGCTCGAAAGCCACTTTTTCCGATTCCTCTAATTTATTTTGATCAAATAAAATTTTTGCATGTTGGTATTTGGCTTCGGCACTAAATTCAGATTTACCAGAAGCTATCACTTCTTTGTAATAAAGGAAAGCAGTGTCGAGTGAGGCTGCTAGCTGTTTTGACTTTGCCATTACAAAATTAGCCATCACTTTATCATCAGAAGCGGCACCAGACATTTCCAAAATTTGCATGGCTGCCGGAAGTGCATCTTCCCAATTAGACTGTTTGGTAGCACTTCTAATTAAACCACGCACGGCCTCTTTTTTAACTGCTTCGTCGGTGGCCATTACATCTAGCTGTTTATAATAACTAGTTGCTTTAGTATAGTCGCGGAGTTCAAAATAATAAGCCCTTGCAAGGTGTAATACTGCATCAGTAGCAAATTTATTGGGGGCTTTAGAAGCAATGTAGGCAAGGTATTTAACAGCGCTTACCGTATTTTTTTCAGACTCATAAATAGAAGCCATGATATCATGCGCTTCTAATACATGTGAGCCATTTGGGAATTTATCAATATAGGCACTCATTCCATTTTTTGTGCCTGCAAAATCTTTTTGTTCGTAACGAAGTAGCGCTGCCTGATAAGTTAATGAATCTGCTTCTGTTTCAGACAAAGCTTTTCCATTAGATTCCATAAAGGCTATAAAATCTTGCGCCTTTTGGTTTTCTATAAATATGTTTCTGATATATTCAATAGACGACTCAGATTCTTCGGTGTTAGGAAACTTAGCAAGTAAACTTGTAAATGTAGCAAGGGCTTCATCGTTTTTATCAATATTAAAATAGGCAACACCGAGTTTTAAATACGCTGCCGGATGCCAGGCGGCAAGTGAAACGCTTGAGGTAATTTGCTGCAGTGGAGCAACGGCTAATGCAAAAGATTCGGATGCTAAATAAGTATTAGCCATTTCCATATACACGTCACCAATAAGTCCCGAATTTGGGTACTGCTTTACAAATTTTTGAAGGAGTGCAAGCTTTTCTGACGTTTTATTTGACGCACCTAAAATAATAGACTTTTGAAAATAGGCATAATCCGATGCATCATAATTACGGTCAATCACTTGATTGTAAAGCGCCATTGCCTTTGTAAAATCTTTTGTCATAAAAAAGCAATCGGCTTTTTTAATGACTAGGTCCTGAAATATAGGCGAACCCGTTTTTACGGTAGCAGACGCTTTTTCAAAACTCATGAGGGCATCGGAATACTGCTGTAATTGCATTTGTGCAAAACCTAGGTTGTAATAGGCATTACTCAAATTCACTTCGGCATTAACAACAGGTGCTATTAAATATTTTTGTAAATAAGAAATCCCTTCACTGTACTGCCCTTTTCTAAACTGCATTTCAGACTTCCAAAAATTAGCCAATACAGCCAGGTCCTGGTTATTGGGTGCCGCAAGCAAATGATCTAGTAGGCTATCTGCTGCATCAATAAATTGATCATTGATAAGTTCTACGGCTCTTCCATAAAGTAAGGACGGGTAGGCTTTTTGAGCCAGGGCAGATGGATTTTTAATACCAGCATACAACTTGAGACCTTCTTTAAAATTACTGGTTCGTGCAAGGGTATTAACGAGTAAATCGGTGGCCTCCTGGGTATAGGTAGAGCGCGGATATTGTTTTAGAAATTCTTGAAAACCTTTTAATGCTTCATTGGTAAGCCCCTCCTCAAAAGACAGTTTAGCTACAGAAAAACTAGCCACTTCTTTTTGTACTTTATTGCTGTTGTTTTCGGCACAAAAAATAAATGCATTACGCGCATTTGCCTTATCTCCTATTTCCAAATAGGCTTTTGCCAAGAGGTACATGCTATTTTGAGACAAAGAATCTTTTCCGGTAGTGAGCTTCTTAAACCCTTCAATGGCTTGGTTCCATTTTTTTTGCTCGAAATAACAAAATGATAATTCATATACATCTTCGCTTGAGGGCGTTTTGGTGCTAGCAACGTATTTTTCTAGATACGGCAATGCTCCAGTAAAATCATTTTTTGCAAATAGTAATCTACCAACAAGTTGTTGCAAAGGTTTTTCATAGTACTGATTACCAGATTTTAAAGCATCTAATGCCGTAGACAAAGCTTTTTCCGCGTTTCCAGTAAAATAATAAATCTGCGCATTGTAAAATGGAATCAGTTTTCCATATGCCTCCGCCACTTTAGCAATTTCAAAACAACTAAGTGCTACCGGATAATTTTTTTCTTTGAATGCAATAAAACCGTAATAATAATTGGCATCCACATAATATACATCGCCAACGGTTTGTCTAACAGCATCGAGCGGTTGTTTCGCTTTTTCAAACTGACCCAAACTAAAATAGAGATACCCTAATAAATATTTCACTTCCCCAATTTGCGCATTGTTAAGATTGGCCAGTTTTGCTGTTTCCAAATAGGCTAAACTTTGCGCCGGATTGTTATTTCTAAAATAATAAATGCCTACATAATAGGTCATCATTTGACGAAAGGCTGGATCTACAGCTGCTTTTATAAAATCAGTAGCCTCCTCTACAATTCCTTTTTCATCTAATTGTAATCCACTCACTAGCAAATAAAAATCAACCTTTTCTTTTACAGAACTATTGTTCTGATACATAGAAGTACGCTTGAGTTCTTTGGCTAATTGAAAACTGCTCATATACGCCCTCTCCGAAACAAAAGTTTGCAAATCACGCATACTTGCATCAATAGAACTCGGCAAAACTGGAGTTTGTGCCAATCCTATTTGTGCTAGCACTAAAAAGAATGCCAATAAAATAGAAGTGTATAGTTTCATAAGTATGATGGCCTTTTTTACAAAGGTTTATGTTTCTTTCTTAATAAAAAGCGAAAACCATTTTAAAGGTAGCATTACCACTCCGTAAGGCCCTTTCTAATGGGTATTTGTGGAAAAACAGATAGATGCCGTAAGTTTGTCAACAAAAGCAGGGAAAACTATGTACGAGCATCATACAAACATCCGAGTTAGATACGCAGAAACCGATCAAATGGACGTGGTATATTATGGTAATTATGCCCAGTATTTTGAAGTGGGTCGCGTAGAAGCGATGCGTGCCATTGGACTTTCGTATAAAGAAATTGAAAAAATGGGGATTCATATGCCCGTAGTATCAATGGAAACCAAATACATTAGGCCTGCCCACTACGACGATTTGTTAACCGTAAAAACAACAGTACCTGAACTTCCACACGAACATCAAATCAAATTTGTCACCGAAGTTTACAACG
This sequence comes from Sediminibacterium sp., assembly GCA_027487895.1. Classification (GTDB taxonomy): domain Bacteria; phylum Bacteroidota; class Bacteroidia; order Chitinophagales; family Chitinophagaceae; genus Sediminibacterium. The sequence goes on from JAIYCS010000102.1 coordinate 6,694, forward strand.
AATCGGGCAAGCTACTTACGCAGGGTAAAGTAGTACTCTATTTTATTGATGCTGCCACCGGTAAGCGTGCCATCATACCTGAAAGCCTTAAAGAAAAGTTAGCACCGTTTTTTATCCCTCAATAATTGCGACGAGCCCTTATTGATACATATTGTATATGAGGTATTGAATTTTCCAGCCATCCTTTAATTTAACAAATTGAAAGCTGTCAATACCTTTATGTGAGAATTGTCCATTGCGGTGAAAGGTATAGGGTGCCCACGCCGATGCAAGTTCACGGTCTATATAAATGATTTCATCAAAAGAACGCTCGTCAAGTGAGCCTGGCTGTTGCTTTCCAATACTAGCAACAAAATCAGCTACCTTGCTGGTTCTTACAACCACCGAATCTTTTTGATTTTGTACCACATGCATAATGGCACCTGGCGCAAAACATGATTTCAATAACACCGTGTCTACCGTAATCATGGCTTTAAAGGTTTGCTTGATTACATTTTTAACCGCTTCTTTTTCGGCATCGTTATTAGGCGACGAAGTTGATGGTGCTGTTGATTTCACTATTGATTGCGCGGACACTTGCACGGCAAGGAAGCACACAAAAGATAGCGCCAAAAATAGATGTTTCATAAAATCAATGTTTTATTTGATACAATAGATCTCCAATTATCAAAATTATTCAGCTTTAATCTTGAATGACCTCAACAGCACTTGGAAAACAATTTATTATTTTGCTCCCTAATACAATCACAAGAACAACCTGGCTATTAATTGAGGTAACACCTTCAATATATCCAACATCCCCAATATTCCAATTATTCCAATTATTCTTTCCAAATGTCTCACTGCTATAATATTCACTGCTCCATCGTTTAGGCAACCTAATCATCCTAATTTTAGTCATTGATTTCATTTTAATTATTTTTTAAAATCATTTGATCAATTAAAGTTGTTTCAAACTCACAAATAAAATAATGATTAAATTTATACGCGGTAGGTATCTTCTTTCCAATTATTAATAGACTGCTTAATTTGTTTGCCAGGTAAATTTTCTAAGGCAGCTTTTTGTGCAAGAGTGGCAAACTCATCGTCCGAGGCAAAACGAAGTGCAACTATTTGACCAATACTTAAACTAGCTGGAAGTAATTTTCCGGTTAGTACAAAATGTCTTAAGTTTTCTTCGGCTCTAATGGCTCTATCTTGTGCCTTGAGCGCAAACATGCGAACAAAAACAAAAAAACATAAAAAAATAAAGCCCGCAACACTTAATAAGGATGCGCTATAAACTGCGGCACCTTCGGCATGTGCCAAATTAACAAAACTGCCAATCCAAAAAGCTAAAATGGCAAAAAAGGTAAGACCGTGCCAACCGGCTACTAACCTACTGTGGTTACTGTAATTTTGTGTTTTCATAGGGTGCAATATATTTATATTTGCCTGTTTGTGCTTACTATATTTACTTCGCACTAAATTTAAGGCCCAGCCATGGAAAAAGTGTTTGCATCCATCATCACTATTGGAGACGAATTATTAATAGGTCAAGTAATTGACACAAATAGTGCTTGGATTGCCCAGGAACTAAACAAAGCGGGCGTTACCATTAAAAACAGAGTGGCGGTTGGTGATGTTTGGGAAGATATTTGGGCTGCACTAGATGCAGAAAGTAAGAAAGCCTCTATCGTGCTTTTAACGGGCGGTTTAGGGCCTACTTCTGACGATATTACAAAACCTTTATTGTGTGAATATTTTGGCGGGAAAATGGTAGTAGATGCCGCAACACTCGCGCATGTTACAGACATTTTTGAGCGCATTTTAAAGCGCCCCATGATTGAGCGTAACGCTAAACAAGCAGAGGTTCCAGATTGTTGTACAGTTTTATTAAATGAGCGCGGAACCGCTCCTGGTATGCTTTTTGAAAAAGATGGTGTCATATTTGTTTCGATGCCAGGCGTGCCACACGAAATGAAATGGATCATGGAACATCATGTGATTCCGATGATTCCAAAGCGTTTTAAAACAGGCTTGATAAATCACAAAACATTATTAACGGCAGGCATTGGAGAATCATTTTTAGCAGAAATGATCAAAGAAAATGAAGCTGCCCTTCCAAATCATATTAAACTAGCGTACCTCCCTAATTATGGCATGGTTCGTTTGCGTTTAACAATATCAGGTGACCCTCAAAATGAAGCGGGGTTAGACAAAGAATTAGACACCCATTTTGAAAATTTAGCCACCGCCGTTAAGGACTATTTGGTAGTGAAAGAAGATATCCCAATGGCCGAAGTGGTGGGTCAACTCCTATTAAACCAGCACAAAACCCTCGCAACCGCCGAAAGTTGCACGGGTGGGTATGTAGCCCATTTATTAACGGCTAAAGCCGGGGCTTCCGCCTATTTTAAGGGATCTGTGGTGAGTTATGCCAATGAAATCAAAGGTGATTTATTAGATGTTTCTAAAGAAACCATGGAAACCGTGGGTGTGGTAAGTGAAGAATGTGTACGAAAAATGGCTATTTCGGCCCGAAAACTACTTAAAACAGACTATTCAGTGGCAGTTAGTGGCATTATGGGACCTGGAGGCGAAACCCCCGAAAAGCCCGTGGGCATGGTTTGGATGGCCGTAGCATCGGAAAATGAAGTAAGGGCACAGGTATTCCATTTTAGATTTGACCGCAAGCGTAATATTGAATTAACCGCCAATAGCGCCCTAAATATGCTCCGACTACTAATTGTGGATAAGAGTTAATCCTATTTTAAGCGCATAACGTACTTTTGTACTGTCGAAAAACCTCTAGCAGTCTATGGCAATTGTTGATTTAGTGATGCCCAAATTGGGCGAAAGTATTATGGAGGCCACCATTTTAAAATGGAACAAGCAAATTGGAGACAATATTGCCGTGGACGAAACCGTACTAGAAATTGCCACCGATAAAGTAGACACAGAGGTTCCTGCCCCATTTGCAGGTAAACTGGTAGAAATTTGTTTTCAGGTAAATGATGTGGCGCCCATTGGAAGTGTGCTTGCAAAAATTGAAGTAGCCGGCGAAAATAATATGGTTGTTAATTCACCAGTTGCAACGGCTACTCCTGCAACAGCCGTTGAAGCTACTCCTACCAATGAACAACCAGAATCTATACCATACGTTCCTGCGGCTCCAATAAATACGGCACCTCAAGAAACTGGAAGTACAGAAACTCGTTTTTACTCACCGCTTGTTTTAAACATTGCACAAAGTGAAGGCGTAAGTTTTAGTGATTTAGAAAAAATACCTGGCACCGGCTCTGGTGGTAGGGTTTCAAAAAAAGATATTTTAAACTGGGTGGCAGCTAAAAAATCAGGGACAACGGCAAATGTTGTTTCGCCATCGGCTACGTCAGTTCCGAATCAAAATGTTGTTGCGACAACTCAAGCTACTTCTACTTCGGCTACTCATGTTGCGCCAACTACTTCTGCTTCTGCTTCAACCTCAGCGGCAAGCAACCCGGCGGGTGTTATTCTTAGTGGTGCATCAGAAATTATTGAAATGGACCGCATGCGCAAACTGATTGCCAAACATATGGTAGACAGCGTGCAAACGAGTCCGCACGTTACAAGTTTTTCTGAAGCAGACGTAACTAATTTAGTGCAGTGGAGAAATAACAACAAAGCTGCTTTTGAAAAAAGAGAAGGCACCAAATTAACATTCACCCCGCTTATTGTAGAATGTTTGGTAGCTGCTATGAAAAAGTTCCCACTCATTAATTCAAGTTTAGACGGCGATAAAATTATTATCAAAAAGGATTTTAATATTGGAATGGCAACTGCACTTCCAAATGGCAATCTAATTGTACCAGTAATTAAGGGTGCAGATCAACTCAATTTAGTTGGTTTAAGTAAGTCCATTAATAACTTAGCAGACGCTGCCCGTAACAATAAATTAAAACCAGACGACACACAAAACGGCACATTCACATTTACCAATGTGGGCACTTTTGGAAGCCTCATGGGTACACCTATTATCAATCAACCACAGGTAGCTATTATTGCTGTTGGTGCCATTAAAAAACGCGTAGCCGTTATTGAAACACCAAGTGGAGATAGCATGGCCATCAGACACATGATGTACCTATCACTAAGTTACGATCACCGCATTATTGATGGCAGTGTTGGTGCTAGTTTCTTAACAGAAGTAGCGAACCAACTTGAAGCCTGGGACCCAAATAGAACGGCCTAAGCCATTCTATTTTAATCCCCAATCTCTACCTTTCATGGTTGCTGGAACACCATTTGCAATCCACGGTGCTGGCTTCTCTCCTTTTAATAAATAATCAAAGAATTGTTGTTCTCTAATTTGAATATCTTTTCTATTTTTTCGCTCCACTAAATTGTGTGCTTCATTGTTATAATTGAGCATCCAAACTTTTTTACCTAAACGGCGCAATGCTGTATAAAACTCAATACCCTGATACCAAGGCACAGCATCATCTGCATCATTGGCCATAATAACAAGTGGCGTAGTCACTTTAGGTAAATGAAACAATGGAGAATTTTCGATGTATAAATTTGGTTTCTCCCATAAAGTGGCACCAATTCTACTCTGTGTTTTTTCATATTGGAATTGACGGTTCATTCCTGGTCCCCAACGGATGCCACCATAAGCACTTGTCATATTCACTACCGGTGCTCCAGCCCATGCTGCAGCATATAAATTGGTTCTAGTAATTAAATGTGCAATTTGATAACCTCCCCAACTTTGACCTTGGAGTCCAATTTTGGTGCTATCAATATATCCTTGTTTTACAACAGCGCGTGTTCCGCTCAATATATAATCATATGCACCTTGGCCTGGATATCCTTTTTTATACCAGATATCTGGCACGAGTACTACATACCCTCTACTTACAAAAAATGAAATATTTAAACGAGATGCAGTAGGTGTAGGCGCAACATAATTGTACAAGGTTTGATTGTTACGTTCATAGAAATAAACAATCATCGGATACTTTTTAGTAGCATCAAAATTTTCAGGCTTATATAAAATACCTTCTGTTAATTTACCCGTGTATGCTTTCCAAGTAAATAACTCGGCAGTACCCCAATTGTATTCATTTTGTTGTGGGTTGGTAGCAGCCAATTTATTAGCCGCGCCACCATTTACACTAGAAGTAAATAATGTTGGAGACTGTACATAGGTTTCTTTGGTATAAAGTAATACATCTGACTCTTTTGCTTTTTGCACGAGTGGGCTAAGTGCTACTTTTTCTTTGAATAAAACATTAAGGGTATTAGTACCATACACCATTGTTGCCAAACCCGCAGACTTGTCTTTTTCATCAAATACGCGAAGTAATAATTGATCGCCATTTTTTACAAACTTTTCGTCGCGGTCTGTAGCGATATAACGATAAACAATTTTATTTGCACGACCAGATGTTAAGCAAATAGATTTTTGTACCCCAAGTGGATCTACCTGCCAAATATCATACCTATCATAGAGCAATACGTACTTGTCATTTTCGGTCCAGCGCATAAGTCCGTAAGCGTTTGGATCATCAGGCACATCGTTTTCTTCGTCGTAGAGTGCAGTTGAAATATCTTTTGCAATTTGATTTGTTACACCCGTTGCATGGTTATAGACAAAATATTTTTTAGCAGGCTCATCGTAGTAGAGAAGTAAATTACCTGAAACGCTTGGCTGCACATTGCCCGATTTTAAATTGGCTTTAATGAGTTTCGAAGATCCGTCTAATGGATTAATGGTATACACATCATTGATGGTATAGCCCTGCCACTGTGATGCAATTCTTTTGCCTTCATCGGTGGCTGCATAAAACACAGATCCGTCGCCATCATTTGTTTGCACCACATTTCTAAATTTCGAAGACCCTAGTGGCACAACACTATTTGTAGTAAAATCATATCTAGCCGTGTACGCTCTTCTTAATTCAGATTCTGCAGATCTCAACTGCATCGGCATAATTTGATCATCGTTGTAATGCCAAACATCCACGCTCACACGGTCAAACTCTGGCAAGCTTGTATCTTTTAAAGGCCATAATGGAGCGGTTCCAAAAAATAATTGCGTCCCTGATTTACTAAAACTAACCGCTTGGTTTTCGCTTATGATATGCCCTGCTGGAACCCCTTTAGAAGATTGACCCGCAATAGCAACAGCCGAATCCTGACCATCCTTAAAATAATATAACTGATAAAATTTACGTACTGCTTTTGCAGCGCTATCTCTTTCGGCAACAAAAGCAAGTTGTTTACCTGCTTCGTCTAGTCTAAAGAGTTTAGCGTCGTTGAACTTTGTTAAAATTGTTGAAGCCTTCATATTGGATAAATCAACTTTAACAATGGTTGCCGCAGAACCAGCCAACCCATTTTTCTTTGTTTTTTTAAGTACCAGTGTCGTGCCTTTTTTATTAAAATAAAAATCACTCACTAATGGATATTTAGTTTCGGCGCCGGTATTAAAATCCCTGAGCACAAGCGTTGTTCCTTCTTCTACATTTTCTTCTGCTACCTTAGGTTGCTGTGGAGTTGTTTGTAAAACAGACATTCCTTTTACAGACGCAGTCGTTGCTTTTAAACGAATGCTGTCAGCTGCGCGCACTAAACTATCTGCCATCGCAAACATAGATTGTATTTTAGCCGCAGAGTCAAGAGACGCTTTTGATTTAGGGGCATCTGCTGGTTCTTTATCTAATAAATAAGCAAGCCATCCACCAGCATCGTCTGGTAATTTAAAGGATTTTAAACGAGGTGTTTTGTTAACGGTTTTGTCTCCCAGTTTTACTACCCCTAAACTATCTTTTGGCATTTCGTCGGGGCGTTTCTTTTTAATTTTTGCATCACGGGTTTGTGCAAAAGTTGGCTTGATACGAAAAACTGCGTACTTACTATCTTCCGACAAAACAACGCCCGAACCTCTAGGAATAACCAGTTTGTAATCACCTTGTAAAGACTGTAAAACGAGTACCCCATCTCCTTCTTGTGGATTTATAGCATACGCAACATATTTACCGTCATTACTAATGGCACGGTCTGCTATAGACTGCCAATTGTCATACACGCTGTGGTCTAAAGGTTTTTTTTGAGCCTTTACAGCAACTGTAATAAAAAGTAGAAATAAGATAGAAATGTAACGCATATATAAGCATTAAATAGTTTCAAAATGTACAGCAATTTAATGTGTGATTGAGCACAAATGCTGAATTGCCAATAGCCGTATTCTACATTTTATACCCATAAATGAACAAAAAGAGGGGTCGTCGGTAAATAGGGGTTTCTAGAGCCTTAATTTTCTTTAACTTTCTTGCATAATCCTTTTTATGAAAAAAATAATATGCTCCCTAGCCCTTGTATGTTTCTCTTTAGTTAGCATCAACGCGCAAAAAGCAACCGTTCAAAAATTGTGGGCTACCGACACCATTTTAAAAATTCCAGAATCAGTACTGGTAGATGACAAAGAAAACTGCTTATGGGTTTCAAATATTGACGGTGCATCTAATGGTAAAGACGGAAAAGGAAGTATTAGTAAATTATCAAAAACAGGTGCTCCTATAACTTTGGACTGGGTTACCGGATTAAATGCACCCAAAGGGATGGCCAGATACAAACAAGAACTCTATGTTGCAGATTTAACAGAGCTTGTTCTAATCGATATAAAAAAAGGCACTATTGTTAAAAAAATTCCTGTAGAAGGATCTGTTTTTTTAAATGATGTTACCGTCAATAAAAACGGTGCTGTTTTTGTATCAGATAGCAGAACCGGAAAAGTGCACCGCATCGAAAATGGCATTGTAAGTATTGAAGTAGAAAACCTGCAAGGGCCTAATGGACTTTTAAGCATCGAAGATCAACTCCTTATTTTAGATAGAGGCTCATTATTATCTGTGACACCCGGAGGCGCTATTTCAAAAATCATGGATGGTATGGACCCAAGCACCGACGGTATCGAAAGAGTGGCCCCTAATCAGTACATTGTAAGTTGCTGGAATGGCATTGTCTATTACATTGTAGCAGGCGCACAAAAAATAACTTTATTTGATACGAGATCGGAAAAAATAAACAGCGCAGACATTGGCTACGACGCAAAAAAGAAAATCATTTACGTACCTACGTTTATGAAAAATTCGGTGGTGGCTTATCAGTTGCAAATTCAATAAGCAAAGAGCGACATGCGATTTAAAAACATATTTAGTGTAATGGTGTTCGGCGTTTTTTGCGCGGCCGCGGCCGCGCAAAAAAACCAAGTTCAGCGGGCAAAAAATGTACTCATCATTTACAGTGATGACCAAAGTTTTGCAACCATTCATACACTAGGCAACAAGCAAATCAAAACACCCAACCTAGACAAACTCGTAGCAAGGGGTCTAACATTCACCCAAGCCCACGTTATGGGCGGGCACCAAGGTGCTGTTTGTATACCAAGCCGCGTAATGCTTTTAACGGGCAGGTATGTAAATAGGCTCCCTGGCGATGGTGGCAAAATACCAGATAGTTTAACCGGCCTTCCCGAAATACTTCAAACAAAAGGCTACACTACTTTTCATACCGGCAAATGGCATTCAGACAAAGCCTCGCACCACCGTTTTTTTAATGATGGCGGCCATATATTTTTTGGTGGTATGCACTTCGAAAATAATGGAGGTCAGTTTCATCCAACCGTCAATAATTTTGACCCTACCGGCGCGTATGATCCAAAAAACAGTTGGAAGAGCGATACGTTCAGCACCGAATTATACGCGCAAACGGCCATCCAATTTTTAAGCAGCAAAAAAGCAAAAGAGCAGCCATTTTTTTGTTATGTCGCACTCACATCACCGCATGACCCACGCACCCCTCCTACCAAATATGACGCTTGGTACAACCCCGACACCATAACACTACCGCCTAATTTTTTACCGCAACATCCTTTTGACAATGGTGATTTAGCAGTAAGAGATGAAATGTTATTACCGCATCCCCGAACTCCAGAGGCTGTTAAAAAAGAAATAGCACATTACTATGGTATGGTGTCGGAACTAGACGCACAACTAGGGCGCATTTTAGCTGCACTTGATGCTGCTGGACTTACAAATGAAACACTGATTGTTTTTGCTGGCGATAATGGACTCGCAGTTGGACAGCATGGCTTACTCGGCAAACAAAATTTATACGAACATAGTATACGTGTACCCCTTATTATGGCTGGACCCGGCATACCGGTTAATAAAAAAAATAATGGGTTTACCTATTTAAGTGATATCAACCCCACTATCTATGAATACCTAAATATTCAAAAACCAGCTAGCGTAGAAGCAGTAAGCTTAATGCCAATTATTAAAAATCCGGGGGCAAATATTAGAACGCAAATGTATAATGTGTACGGACATTGGAGCCGAAGTATCAAAACCAGTGATGGTTTCAAACTCATTGTATACAATGTTAAAGGGGTACTCAGCACACAATTATTTGATTTAAACAAAGACCCTTTCGAAATAAATAATTTAGCAGCAGATCCAGCCATGCAAATTAAAATTGCAAGCATGCGTGCAGCTTTAAAAAAAGAAATGCTAGAAAAGCATGACAATTTAAATATTGATTTACCAGACTGGGGACGACTACCCAACCAAAAAAGTTTTGGGAGCTAATAATAAATCCTATGAAAAAACAATTCGCATTTTTATGTACACTATTACTCGTTTGTAGTAATCTGATACATGCTCAAAAAAGCAGTAACAAGCCACCCAATATTATTGTCATTTTTTCGGACGACCATACCCAGCAAACCATTAGTGCATATGGCAAAAGCCTTATGCAAACGCCCAATATCGACCGTATTGCTAATGAAGGTATGATTGCAAAAAATACATTTGTAACCAACTCCATTTGTGCGCCTAGCAGAGCAGTATTGTTAACTGGAAAATACAATCACATCAACGGTTTAAAAGACAATGGACCCCGCAGGTTTTTTGATGGCAACCAACAGCAGGTTCAAAAATTACTCAAACAAAAAGAATACCAAACTGCCTGGATTGGCAAATGGCATTTACAAACCCTTCCATCGGGGTTTGATTTTTTTAGAATACTACCGGACCAAGGTCAATACTTCCAGCCCAACTTTATTAATATGCCTAACGACACAACGTCGTACAAGGGCTATACGACTAATTTAATTACTGAGTTTTCTACCAATTGGTTAGATAAAAGAGATACGAGTAAACCTTTCTTTTTAGTAGTGGGCGAAAAAGCAACACACCGCAACTGGATGCCTGACGTAGAAGACCTAGGTGCTTTTGACAATATCGATTTTCCCTACCCTGCTAACTTTATGGACACGTATAATGGTCGTGAAGCAGCCCGTTTACAAGATATGACCGTTGATAAAACCATGGTTTTACAAGACGATTTAAAAATCAATGTCAACTGGGATAAAGTAGGCCCAGGCATGTTTGCGAGACTCGATCCAACTCAAAAAGCGGCGTACAAAAAATATTATACTGAAATTTCCAAACAGTATGAATCGGTAAAAAACGATAGCGCAGCCCTACTTAAATTTAAATTTGAAAGATACCTGAAAGATTATTTGGCAACGGCAAAATCGTTGGATAGAGGCATTGGCAACATACTAGACTATTTAGCAAAAAATAAATTAGATCAAAACACAGTTGTAATATACGCCTCCGATCAAGGTTTTTATATGGGCGAACACGGATGGTTTGACAAACGTTTTATGTATGAAGAAAGTTTACGTACCCCTTTTGTAATGCGTTACCCGGGTCAAATTAAACCAGGCACTCAGTTACAAGAAATGATTGTCAATATTGATTTTGCACCTACCATTTTAAATATTGCTGGTATTCAAACGCCTTCCGATATGCAAGGGAAAAGCTTTTTGCCACTTGTTGCAAAAACAACGCCTGCTGCCAAAAAATCTTTTGCTGCTACTTGGCGAAAATCCATGTACTATCATTATTACGAGTATCCGCAGCCACATCACGTTGCACCGCATTTTGGCGTAAGAACGACAAGGTATAAGCTCATCCGTTTTTACGGACCGCATAACAACCTTGAATTATTTGATTTGCAAAAAGACCCTACCGAAATGAACAACCTCATAAACGATCCGTCTTACGCAAGCATCATTACGGAACTTAAAAAAGAATTAAAGGATTTAATGGTGCACTATCAAGACCTAGACGCTCTTGCAATTTGGAATACCACAGAAAGTACAATGCAGGATATGCCTAAATAAAAAGAGGTTCCCAATTGTTTGTTTTCTTGGTATACAATAAACGCCAGTAGAATGCCATAAACGGGTTCTAAATTGAGCGTTAAATTTTGCGTAAAGGCAGATACTTTTTTTAACGCTTGTAATATCAAATCCATAGCAAGTACGGTACATAGCCAACTTAATATTAAGAGCCATCCAATATCTGATAAGCTAGGAAACACCTTGGCTACATTAAAATAATTCAGGTAAAATGGCATGAGTAAAGTGAGTAAAAATAAGCCGCCTGTTAACTCATATACCATCATCATTTGAGCCGGCTGCTTATCCACTTCTTTTTTATTGAGCACCGAAAATATAGATGCAAGTATCGCAGACACAATACCCAGTCCAATGCCTAAACGGTAACGTGCATCAAATTTGAAAATTAAAAAAATACCCAGTAAACTTAATAAGCCAAGTGCTACTTCTGGCCATTTGATTTTTACCTTTAAAAACAAGGGTTCTAATAATGCTGTAAATAGTCCGGCACCTGCTACACAAACGAGACCTATAGACACGTTGGCCATTTTGATACTTCCATAAAAAAAGACCCAGTGTAGTGCAATAAGCATACCAATACCCAATAATTTTTTTACTTGTGTAAAAGGCAAATGTTGCCATTTTTTACGAAGCACCAAAAGGGCAAGTAATGTAACCACAGTAATGGCCATACGGTACCAAACCAGTAACCCCTCATTTAACTCAATGAGTACGCCTAGTATGCCGGTAAAGCCGGCTAAAAAAACAGATGCATGAAGTTGAAGTAAGGCTTTTCTCACATTTATTTTTTTCGAAGCCTATCTGCATAATGGTGAAATAAACTCTCCCACTGCATTTTTAAAACGCCTAAAACGCCTTCTTTGATAATTCCCTTACTCATTTTGCTCTGACCAATTTTACGGTCCACAAAAGTGATGGGTACTTCAATAATTTTGAATCCTAATTTCCAAGCGCTAAATTTCATTTCAATTTGAAAGGCGTAACCCACAAATTTTATTTCGTCTAAATTAATGGTCTCTAATACTTTTCTTTTGTAGCAAACAAAACCTGCTGTTGGATCGTTTACCGGAAGCCAAGTAATAAGCTTGGTATAAAACGCACCCCCTTTACTATAAATATGACGGTCAAGTGGCCAGTTTTCGGTTCTTCCTCCCTTAACATATCTACTACCTACCGCAACGTCTGCGCCAATAATATTACAAGCAGCATACAATCTTTCTAAATCTTGAGGGCTATGTGAAAAATCTGCGTCCATTTCAAAAATATACTGGTACCCTTTTTCAAGTGCCCATTTAAATCCATGGATATACGCTGTACCGAGTCCTAATTTACCCGAACGCTTTTCGATAAACAATTGACCCTCGTATTGCTTCATTAAATCTTCTACAATAGAGGCAGTCCCATCCGGAGATCCGTCATCAATAATCAAAATATGATAACCTGCTTGCAAATCAAATACAGCAGCAATGATAGCCGCAATATTTTCGCGTTCGTTGTAGGTTGGTATGATGACTAGTTTTTCCAATTTCTAGGGGGTATGTAGAGGGGCTAAAATACAAATACTAACGGATTTATATGTCATAAAGCTCCATTAGTTATGCAAATCAGTGTTAATTCCGGTAAAATTGAGTATCCAATAGCCCAAACACCCACAACTAACCCTTTGTAACTAGGGTTCTATTGAGTATTTCTGTAAGCTTTTGCTTGGTATTCATAGCAAAATCACCCTTCATCATCCAGTCGTAATATTGAGGCTCTTCTTTTAAAACCTGGGTAACGGGCTTACCTTTATGTTTTCCAAAATTAAATATTTCGATGCCATTTACTTTTATAAAACGGCGTGCAAAATCTACGATGTCTTCTTCGCCGGTAATTTTTACGATGCTTTCTACAGTGTCGCCAAGTTGCGGATATCTTTCGAGCTGCGCTTCCAGTACTTCCCATGTTGCGGTAGCATCAGCTTCTGCTCCATGCGCTCCTTCTAATACTTTAGAACAATAAAATTTATAGGCAGCACTTAAGGTACGCTGCTCCATCATGTGAAATACTTTTTGAACATCCACCAATTTTGTTCCTTCGATAGAAAATTCGATACCCGCTCTTAAAAATTCTTCGATAAGCATTGGAATATCAAAACGGTTTGAATTGAACCCGCCCAAATCGCAGTCGAAAATGAATTTGAATAGTTTCGGTGCAAGCTCCTTGAACGTTGGCGCATTCGCTACATCGGCATCATAAACGCCATGC
>JAIYCS010000008.1 GCA_027487895.1 Sediminibacterium sp.
GAAAAAAAGGAAGCCACTGCTTCAAGCTCTTTGTACCAAACGTTTACACAAAAGCACCAAGCGCATTTTATCGAAAGAGAAAACAAAGGAAATTTAGGGCACTGGAAAGATTTTTATGAAATGCCTTCTAAAGGTGAAACCCTTGCGCCTAAAAAACCGAGTCTAGAAATTTTAGCAGATACGCCGTTTATACAAATACATAAAACCTACATTATTGCATCCACCAATAGTGGCTTTGTACTAATACATCAACAACTGGCGCATGAGAGAGTCGTGTACGATAAACTCGTTATTGTTGCACAAGCTGCGCAAGTACCAACGCAAAAAAGTTTATTTCCAATAACACTTTCATTAGCGGCATCTGATAGTGCAATTTTAAGCGAACTACTCCCCGATTTACAACAAATAGGCTATCAGGTAGAACCCTTTGGTAACAATAGTTTTGTAATACAAGGCATCCCTGCAGACCTTGAACCAGGTAATGAAAAAAATGCCATTGAACTACTGATAGAACAGTACAAACATTTTAGTTCCGATATAACTTTTAGCAGACGCGAAAAATTAATTAGATGCATGGCGCGTCAACAAGCTATTAAAACAGGTCAAACACTTGGTCAAAAAGAAATGCAAGCACTAATTGAATCACTTTTTGCATGCACCACTCCAGGCGTTACACCTGCTGGAAGCCCTACCTACATTGAATACAAAGAAGATTACCTAGATCAACTTTTTGGAAAGTAAGTGCGCAACACCCTGCTTGGGCGCATGTAAATAACTAGTTTTTACTATACAATACTTGTATAAATTGCTCCACCGCCTTACGTACATTAGATGCTGTAGTAGTATGGTTATTTACAAGTACCGAAAATATCAGTGTCTTCCCTTTTTTGGTAATCAAATAACCACTAAGTGCTACTTGCCCACTAAGGGTGCCTGTTTTAGCAAAGATTTTACCATTCAGGTTTTTATAATTACTACTAAGCGTTCCGCCTGCTTCACCACCGGTTGGAAAAATGTTTTGAAGCCTTTCAAATGAATAGGCTTTGTACATTTTATGAAGAATGCTGGTAAAATTTTCAGGTGTAAATAAATTATACCTGCTTAATCCACTTCCATCCACCCAGGTTGGCTTTTGTGCTAAATCTGATAAATCGTTGGCTAGTAAATGAGCAATTGTTTTTTTGTCATCAAAGCTTTGATGTAATCCTTTACCTACCATCAATAGCGCCTGCTCCGCATAAAAATTATCACTACGGTGCATGAGTGGTTTTAATAAAGAATCAAGTGGACGTGAATAAATTTTAGTTGCTGCAGCCGGCGCATTTGTTTCACGCGCTGCATCTAAGGCCATAACTTTTGTACCACCAAGTGCTTCAGATAAAAGTGAAGCTTCGAGCACCAATGGAGCAGTTGTCCAATTAGATGTACGGTATGGAATTTCTTCGAGTGTAGTATTACTAGCTGTTGGTTGCACTAAAAATTGATTGCTCGCCATTTGCCTAGTTACGCCAAAACCCTTGTTAATAGTAGCGTTTATGCCTTTGGTAGAATCTTTAAAAAACGAAGGTGTTACTGTTAATTGACCTGCATTTTTTTTTTTTTTTTTCACATTACCATACATAGCAAACGTAGAACGTGATGGCATGTATGAGGCGTCATAATCATCCCAAGACCAACCCTGACCAAAAGGCTTGGCTGTAAAACTTGGAGTATGTAAATATATTTTGTTTGTAGTTTTTAAAACATTGAGAAGTGGATGCGTAGCATATTCTGGTTGTAAAAAAGTTGGATCACCACTAGCGTACACATGCATACCAGAATCGGTGGAAGCTATTTGAGCAGCCAACACACTATCACCTAAATATTGCATAGCAGCAAAACAGGTAACAATTTTGGTGTTACTTGCTGGTACAAAATACTTATTGGACTGATAAGAAAATAAACTAGCATTAGACGCCGGATCGTATACATGGATACCAATATGAGCGCCGGATAAATTACCCGCCTCTAAAATATTTTGATTGGCCGCTTTTTGCAGTTTTTGTTGCACAGAGCAAGCCGTAAATTGTAATACAGCAATTACTAAAGCGGTTGCTTTACCTATACGAACCATGATTTTCATGTATTGTTATTTTGTATCCTAAATATAAGGCTATAATCTTTCTACTGCACGCATCCAACGCTCTGGAATTTCATTTTTCCCGGCATGGATATAATCTTTAAGGCTGCAGGCTACAAATTCACCATCGTGCAGTTGCATCCACCAGCGGCCTGTTCTTTTGCTTTGCAAAAACACAGTTTGTACTTCGGCAAAAGCCATGGTAAACTCATTAAACTCGCTTCGATTAGCCAGTGATGCTTCCATCTTACCTCTATTTACCCCATCCATAATATACCAAAGCATATGTGCAATTTGCTTGGCAGTCATTTGGTGTACGTCTTGCTCCGGCATATACCCATAAATACCAATGGTATTACAGGTATGACTCATGCCCGCATACTGTGTTAGGGTACATGCTTCTTCGCCGTTAAAACCGTTGGGCGATAAATGATTGGCAGGCGCATGCGCATGTTGTATCGCAGCAATATCAAATGAAAATAAATGTGAGTTACGTATAGCAGGCTCCATTTCAGAAATATCTTCTTTAACCTTGCCTAAACGGTAGCAATCAAACCTAAATTTATCAATGGTTTCAAGCATTTGCGGATGCATGAAATAACTTTGAAAACCAATATGATTGTAGTGTTTTAAATGATTGGGCATGCCTGTAAATAATTCTACTAAAAAATTATCGGCAGGCAACACACTCTCCATATCCATATCAATGCGTGCATCCACACAAACCGCATCAATAATTTTATTTTCCTGCACATAAGACTGATACTGTGCCATGGTAACATCATGCGAGCCACCTAGTATCACTACTTTTTTTCCAATAGCCGTAAGTTCGTTAATGACCATTCTTAGTGCTGCATAACTATCTTGTAATGTTGCACCACATTTAACGTTACCAATATCGGCCACCGAAACAGCGGTATGCCAGTGGTATAAATTATAAAAAGCAAGCCTTATAGCATTGGGCGCATCTGTGTTGGTATATTCGATACCTGCTCCGCGCATTTCACCACAACCCACAAGTACAATATCTGCTTTTTCAAGATCTGGAAAAGCTTGATCGTATACCGCTATATGCGTTCCTAATTGCGTGTCTTTGAAGCCCTCATCATTTGTTAAGTGAGCAATATTAACGGGCTCCAGAAAATCAATCATTGAATCTAAAGAGGAACTTGACATAGCTAGTTATTTGTGACACTATAACGTGTAACCAGCCTTAAAATTGCGTCTGAATCTTAGATTTCTGTGTACTTATAGCCCACGCCCCTAACCGAATGAAAGTACTGAGGATGGCGGCTATCGGCTTCAAAATATTTACGAAAACTGAGTATAAAATTATCGATGGTTCGGGTGGTTGGATACACTTGGTATCCCCATACTACTTGCAGGATTTTTTCACGAGTAACCACTTCACCTTTGTTTTCGATGAGTAGCTTTAAAAGCATCACTTCTTTTTTACTCAGCTCCACATTGTCACCATTGTAACATACAGCTGTTTGGGCTTTAAAATCGATGGTATTGTTACCAAAAGCATAGGTATCAGCAATGGTATGCTTATCTTGAATTCGTTTATTTTTATCAATCAATTTTTCTACGCGAAGCAGTAGTTCTTCTAAATTAAAGGGCTTTGTTAGATAGTCATCTGCACCTTTTTTTAACCCCATCACTCTATCTGCACTTGCATTTCTGGCGCTCAACATTAAAATAGGCACTTCATTATTAGCTACCCGAACCGCCTCAGTTACAGCAATACCATCCAGCTCCGGAAGCATGATATCCATAATGATGAGGTGAAAAAATTCGTTGGAAATTTTTTTAAGCGCTACAGCACCATCATATGCCGAAGTGACCTCATACCCTTCCATCTCTAAATTGAGCTTTAGGGTTTCGTGGAGGTTTTCCTCGTCTTCAACTAGTAATATGGATGCTTTGGTATTTGGCATTAGCTATTAAATGTAACAACAAAAATACTGCCTTGTGGTTTGTTATCTGTCACAGAAATGTTTGCATTGTGGTTTTCAGCAATTTTTTTGCACAAATAAAGCCCAAGGCCGGTGCCTTTGGTATTGCGGGTAGCTTCGGAGCCTATACGGTAAAATTTTTCAAATATTTTAGACTTTTCGGTATCAGGAATACCCTTGCCCCCATCCATTACCTCAAGTTTTATATGTTTACCATGCGCTGCAAGTGTTACCTTAATTTCAGTGTCTTGTGGCGCATACTTATGGGCATTTTCTAAAAGGTTATTCACGAGCATTTGTAATAAAAGCGTTTCGCCATCCAAATAAAGTGATGGCTCTATTTGCTCTGTTACTAGACGCAATGGGTAATGCTGCTTAAAAGTATCGATACATCCTTCTACCAAATCAGATAAATTATTTTCGATACGAGACTCAAGATATGCTTTACCATCTAATTGAGAAGCCAATAAAATATTATTGCAAAGCATGTTTAAGCGGTTGGCTTCTTGTAATGTGCTTGCAATCATTTTATCTTGTTGCGCTGGTTCTAGTTTGCGTTTTTGTAAGGTTTCTAAATTAAGTTGCGTTACTGCAATAGGTGTTTTTAATTCGTGGGTAACAGCCATCATAAAATTTTGCTGTTGAACAGAAGCTCTAATTTGTCTACGCGTAGCTCTATACACATACACAGCACCAACCAAAATAAGGGCTAAAAACGTAAGCCCTTCGGCCATGTATTGAACTCTTTTTCGGGACTGCATTTTTAAAAGCTGGTCTGCTGTTTGCTTTGGAACAACCGTATTACCAGGCTTTTGTGCGATTTGCTGTAACTGAACAGCAATAAGGGTATCGTTTTGTTTTACAAGTGCAATAAACCACCAAAAAAGTGCTGCAATCATGTAAATAAGCATTGCCCAATACACCACTTTGACGGCGGTTAATTTTTGATTGATTTTTGGGCTAAATATTTTCATACTTAAGGTACCTGTTTTTCAACGCGAATACCAGCACTCAATACGGCGGCAAGTGGTTCGTCACGCATGGCTTGTGCAATGGTGAACGTGTATATGCCGGCTTTTAAAGCAACAGGCGCTTTTGTGATTTTTATTCTACTATCAAAAATATCATCCATGCCTGCGCCCAACCAGCCATTTGCGTTATCGGCAAGTTTTAAATTAACAAGTTGCGTTTGCATAATACCAAGAGGCGACTTCGTAGTAATGTTTACCCAAATATTATTGTACTTGTAAGCATCGGTGTGTCTAATCACAAAATAAATATGATAAGGTGCAGAACTGTCTTTTACTTCAAATGAAAAAGAAGGCTGCTTGGATACATGCCATTCGTTTTTTGGAAAACTTTCGAATTTTTCAAATACATCAATGGTATTGCATGAAAAAAGTACAATGGCACTTACAAAGTATGCTGTTAAAAGCACTAAAAAGCTATATTTTTTCACCGATCTATTTTATATAAAATTACACACTTGCAAACACAAATCTTACAAAACGTTCAATATTTGTTCTTTGGCTTTTTCTAACTCATCTTTCATCAAAATTACAAGCTGCTGTATTTCAACGTCATTGGCTTTAGAACCCGTGGTATTGATTTCACGACCAAATTCTTGTAAAATAAAAGAGAGCTTTTTACCCTTACTAATCTCTTTTTCGGCGAGTATGGATCTAAAATACGCACAGTGGTTGTTTAAACGCACTTGCTCTTCGCTGATGTCAATTTTTTCGATATAATAAATAAGCTCCTGCTCTAAACGGTTACCATCGTAATTTTCTTTCCCAACCTGCTCCTCTAAAAGTTTAACCAAACCTTCTTTGATTTTTACGCGGCGCTTAGGCGCTAATATAGTAAGTGACTCTTGGTGCTTTTCTATATTGCTTACACGTAATAAAAGATCGGCTTCTAATGACAAGCCCTCATTTTTACGGTGTTCATTTAATTGAAAAATAGCCTCTTTTAATACTTTTTGAAACCCTTCCCAATCTGTGTCAGATAAGGTTTCGGAAGAAGCCGTAATAACTTCTGGAAGTTTTAATAAGGTGCTTAAAATATCACCTTCTGGTAATCCAAGCTCTTTAGCAAGTGCTGCCACCGGCTCGTAATAAGCTTTTGCTAAATCGGTATTGATAGAAACAGGCTTACCCGTTCCATTTTGTTTGATGGTAATAAAACATTCTACACTTCCTCTTTGTAAACCCTCGTTGAGCATGTTGCGGATTTCAAACTCAAATGGTTTTAACAAAGCAGGAATATTGATACGAAGATCAAACTGCTTACCATTTAACGAACGTACTTCTACTAAAAAAGTTTTGTCGCCAATGGTTTGCTCGGCTCTACCGTATCCTGTCATCGAATATAACATAGTAACTATTTATTTTTTAAAAATCGATACCCACCCACTTACGCTTACTTTGCTCGTACTTTTTAAAGTCAAATTTATAGAGCTTTCCGGGCCTGTGGGGTACATCCTGCTCAATTTCGTTGATATCAATTAAGAGCTTCATAGAAGCAAACTTTTTTCTAAAATTACGTCTATCAAGGGTTAAGCCAGATATTGCTTCGTATAAGTTTTGAAGTTCACGCAGCGAAAATTTTTCTGGCAACAAATTAAAACCAAGTGGATGTTCTTGAATTCTTTTTTGCAACCAGGCGTGACATGCATCCACAATTTCTTTGTGGTCAAATGCCATTTCTTCTAGGTCTTCAACACTATGCCAGTGTAGTTCATTGGCCGTAATGGCTAAAGCATGGTGGTTGATATTGAGGAGCGAACAATAGGCAACCGTTATAACCCGTCCACCAGGGTGACGCGATGGGTGGCCAAATGTTTTTACTTGATCGAGGTAAACATCTTTCATGCCCGTTCTTTCCTGAAGTACACGGTATGCAGCGTCGTCTAATTCTTCATTATCCTTTACCATGTCACCAAGAAGTGAAAACTTGCCTTTATAAATGGCTAAGTCACTTTTGATAAGGAGTACTTTAAGCTTATTTTCTTCGAAACCAAATATCACACAATCCACCGTTAATGGCACTTTTGGATAGGAAACGACTAGTTGAACCGCATCGTTTACCTGCGCATTGCTTGTATTTTGGGCTGATTTTTTTGTGCTCATAGGGTAAAGTACAAGGGCTGTTCCTTTTTTGTGGTTAGGCAATATACAAAGTTTAGGAATAGTGTATATAAATCGTTTCAAACCATAGGTAACTAGCAGCGAAGACATTAACTTTACGACTGCAAATTAGACCTATGTTCACACCCGAAAACTTGCGCATTTTACAGGCTTTAACCACTCAATTATTAGAGGCTACAACAAACAATCGTTTGGCATTTAATACACAGGAAATGATGGATTTGCAGCAGGTTTTACGGTTTCATGAATACCGCTACTACGTTTTAAATGAACCCTTAATTAGCGATGGTGAATATGACCGTTTATTTAAAGCATTAGAAGCCTGTGAGCAAAAAAATCCTTCTGAAATAACGCCTGATTCTCCTACACAAAGGGTGGGTAGTAGTTTAAATGGACAGTTTGAAACGGTAGCGCACCTGGTACCCATGTTAAGCTTAGACAATAGCTACAACGCCGACGATTTGATAGATTTTGACAGAAAAGCAAAGGGCTTTATTGGGCTTGATACCATTGATTATTCGATAGAGCCAAAATTTGATGGCGCGAGTATTTCATTGATTTATGAAAATGACCAGCTGGTGCGCGCTGCCACAAGAGGTGATGGCGTAGCAGGTGATGACATCACCCAAAACATCAAACAAATTAAATCCATTCCACTACACGCTAATTTTTCGGTGTATGGGCTTCAAACAGTAGAAATTAGAGGGGAAGTTATTATGCACAAAAAAGCATTTGATGGATTTAATGCCACGCTTGCTGCTTCAAATTTACCACCCCTTGCCAACCCACGCAATGCAGCTGCTGGTGCCCTTAGAATGAAGGACCCTCGTGAAGTTGCTCAGCGAAATTTAGACGCTTTTTTATACCACATCAGTTACTATACAAAACTTGATAATACAGAGGCGCTTCATCCTGCATTAACCACCCATAGTGGCATGCTTGATATGCTTTGGGACCTAGGTTTTAGATCACCTAAAAAAGAAAAAAAAGCGGTCACTGGTATTGATGCAGTGGTAGATTATTGCTTGTCATTTGAAGCAGGTAGAGACAACCTCCCCTACGAAATTGACGGCATGGTCATTAAAGTAGACAATATAGCACTACAAGAAAAAATGGGCATGACTTCGCACCATCCAAGGTGGGCGATCGCTTTTAAATTTAAAGCAAGACAGGCTTCTACAAAGCTTACCAGCATTGAGTTTCAGGTAGGTCGTACCGGGGCAGTTACACCCGTGGCCAAACTGCAACCCGTAAGTGTAGGCGGTGTAACTGTGTCAAGTATTTCGGTGCACAACGAAGAATATATTAAAGAAAAAGATTTAAAAATTGGGGATACTGTTTTAATTGAAAGAGCCGGTGATGTGATTCCTCAAATTGTAAAATCGTTACCAGAACTTAGAGATGGAAGTGAACAAACTATTGTTTTTCCAACCCATTGCCCTGCATGTAATGCACCACTCAGCAAAGAAGAAACAGAAGCGGTGTGGCGTTGTAACAGTAGCACTTGTGAAGCACAGGTAGTAGAAAAAATAATACACTTTGTATCGAAAGATGCACTCGATATTAAAAGCTTTGGTGAATCGAACGTGCGCAAATTTTACGAGCTAGGTCTTATTAAAGATGTTCCAAGCATTTACAATTTAGATTTTGAACGTATTGGGGTTTTGGAAGGTTTTGGTAAAAAAAGTATCGACAATTTACAAGCAGCACTCGAAGCTTCTAAAAAACAACCACTATACCGTTTAATTTATGGCTTAGGCATCCGGTTTATTGGAGAAACAACGGCTAAAACATTAGCCAACGCTGTAGATCACTTACTAGATTTTACAACAAAGTCGGAAGCCGATTTGCTAGCACTTGAAGATGTGGGTGTTAAAGTCGCAAAAAGTATTGTTGACTTTTTTGCCGATACAAAAAATATTGAACTCTTACATAAGCTTGAAGCAGTAGGCCTCGATTTAAAAAATCAGAAAAAGGCAGCACCTGTTGGGAGTTCATTAACGGGTCAAACCTTTTTATTTACGGGTACCCTCCCAACCCTCAAACGCAGTGCTGCAGAGCAAATGGCCGCCGATCTGGGAGGTGTAATTGCGAGTGGTGTAAGTAGTAAATTAAATTATTTAGTAGTAGGCGAAGACGCAGGTAGTAAGCTAGAAAAAGACAAAAAAATTAATACCATCCATATTATTTCGGAAGCAGAATTTATTCAGTTAATTGAATCTTCAAAACAATAACCATGCTTGCAGCTAGCACGATACAGTTTTTAAAAAAACTAGATAAAAACAACA
>JAIYCS010000007.1 GCA_027487895.1 Sediminibacterium sp.
ATAACTGTCTTTATAGTGTAGGCTTACTTTTATATCTTTAAGCACATTAAGATTTTTGCCATGTCACAATCCAATTCAAGACGTAAGTTTTTACAAAACACCGCAGTATTTGCAGCAGGGATTAGTATCGTTCCTAGGCATGTTTTAGGACGAGGTTTTATTGCCCCTAGCGATCAATTAACCAAAGGCATTATTGGTGTAGGCGGTATGGGTAGAGGCCATATAGGCCTTGGAGGCACTAGAGTGGTAGCGCTATGTGATGTTGATCAAACGCATCTAGCTGCAGCCGCTAAAATGGTAGGGGCTGGCGTAAAAACTTTTGCAGACTACCATGAACTCATTGCAATGCCCGAAGTAGATATTGTCCACATAGCAACGCCTCCACACTGGCATGGAATCATGTCTATTGAAGCGGCAAAGGCTGGTAAAGATATTTGGTGTGAAAAGCCAATGACCCGAACCATTGGAGAAGGTAAGCGTGTGGTGGAAGCTGTAAAGCAGCATGGTCGTATGTTTAGGCTTAATACTTGGTTTAGATTTCAAGATGAATTTTATGGTATGAAAACAACGGTGAAGCCCATAAAAAAATTAGTAGAGTCGGGGATGCTTGGTTGGCCATTAACAGTAACCGTGAGTAAGCACACTGGGTTTGATTGGAAATTTTATTGGATTGGTAAAACAGGACTTGAAGCACAGCCAGTTCCTGCAACGCTCGATTACGACAGATGGTTAGGACCTGCGCCATACAAACCCTACAACGTACACCGCGTGCACGGAACATTTAGAGGTTATTGGGATTACGATGGTGGTGGACTTGGAGACATGGGGCAACATTATTTAGATCCTATTCAATATTTTTTAGGCAAAGACCATACGAGTCCTGTTAAAGTAGAAGTAGACGCCGATCAACAACATCCGGATGCTTGCGGTACGTTCCGAAAAATTATTTATACCTATGCCGATGGCTGTAAAATTATTTTAGATGGTGAAGCCAAAGACGAATCGGTTGCTTACATAGAAGGACCAGAAGGTAAATTATTTGCAGGCTTCAAATCTACTATACCTAATTTAAAAGAAAAGTTAGCGTTACTGCCAGATCCTGCACCACAGGTTACAGATTTTTTAGAATCTGTAAAATATAGAACACCATTTGCGCTGAATGAATCCAATGGGCATAGATCTTGTACAATCATTAACCTCGGAAAAATTGCGTTGCAATTAGGGCGCACATTAAATTTTGATCCAGGAGCACAAGTGTTTATTAATGATGATGAAGCCAATAAAATGATCAACCCGCCAATGCGCGCACCCTATGGCATCTAGTTTTTTTATTATCGACAAATTTAAAACCATGAAAAAAATATTTTCAGCTTTTATTATAGCAGCAATTTTTATAGTGAATGCTGGTCATTCATTTGCACAAGGTAATGCAGCTTCTGTTGCAGCTGCTGTTTCAAAAATGCAATCATGGAACAGTGCAGCATGGGAAAACTTTTTTGATACGTTTAAAAATACGGAGGCTGGCGCCAATGCACCCCACGTAAAAGCGATGTATGAACTTGATGCTTATTTGCATGCAGCGTCACTTGATAAATCATTAAAAAATAAAGCCGTTACGATTGTTATAAAAGGGCTATCACAATTAAAAAACGTTCAAGAAAAAAATATTTTAGTACGCGCTTATCTATTAGAGCGGCTCGGTTATTTAGGGTCAGACAAAGCTGTACACACACTTTCTAATTATATTGAAGCACCTAGTTATGCAGACGTGGCGACCATGTCACTTGCTACCATCGGTTCAAAAAAATCATTGGCTGCACTTGAAGCGGCACTTGTAAAAGCTACATCAACTACAAAGCCTGCTATTGAAGCGGCACTCAAACATTCCAAATCTGTTTTACCTTCTGTGCAGGCAGTTGCGTTAACGCCAGCCAAAACAGTAAATCCAGTGCAGCGATTACTTGATTTGCAAGATCTAATGGAAATGGCAAAAAGCCCAACGGCGCAAAAAAATATTATTATAGAAGCGGGCAAAGTAAATAAACTAGGTGCGCTTATGTTTGCCGCTAAATATTTAGATACTGCTGCGCTACAATCTGATGCAGCACTTGTTGTTGCTAAATTGGCACTTGCCAATCCGGATTTTAAAGGTCCCATGGTAAGGCCTGTTTTACAAAGAGCACTTTCGTTATTACGCGGTGAGGATAGTGCTATTATTGCTAGTCAATTGGCTTACCATATTAAAGCTATGCCTTACGATTATGGTTTTGAAAATTTATTTAACGGAAAAGATTTAACAGGATGGAAAGGTCTTGTTGCAAATCCTATTGCGCGCTCAAAAATGAGTGCACAACAATTAATGGATGCGCAGTCAAAAGCAGATGAAAAAATAAAATCTGACTGGGTGGTGAAAGATGGACTACTCGTTTTTACAGGACATGGCGATAATTTATGTACACAAAAACAATATGGCGATTTTGAACTTTTTGTAGATTGGAAAATCACCGAAAAAGGAGATGCGGGTATTTATTTACGCGGAACACCACAAGTGCAAATTTGGGATACGAGTAGACGTGAAGTAGGCGCACAGGTTGGTTCCGGCGCACTTTACAACAATCAAAAAAACCAGCGCAATCCGCTAGTTGTTGCTGACAATAAAATTGGCAGTTGGAATACGTTTCATATTATCATGCGAGGTGCAGTGGTTACTGTTTATTTAAACGGGATACTCGTAACGGATAAAGTGGTGTTAGAAAATTATTGGGATCGTACACTCCCGATTTTCATTAAAGAACAAATTGAATTACAGGCGCACGGCACTTATGTAGCTTACCGAAATATCTACCTCAGAGAGCTGCCTTCTGAAGCGCCCATTTCACTTAGTGAACCAGAAAAGCAGCAGGGCTTTAAATTGTTATTTGACGGTACAAACCTCGATCAGTGGGTAGGCAATAAAGCCGGCTATCTTTTACAGGACGGCGCTATTATGGTGAATCCTAAAAGTGCAGGGGGAGGCAATTTGTATACCAAAAACGAATATGCCGATTTTGAATTTCGTTTTGAGTTCCAGTTAACCCCCGGAGCCAATAATGGATTGGGGATCAGAGCCCCACTTGAGGGCGATGCTGCTTATGTGGGGATGGAGCTCCAAATTCTGGACAATGAGGCAGAAATCTATAAGAACTTAAAGCCATATCAGTACCACGGCTCGATTTATGGAGTTGCGCCGGCTAGAAGGGGGTATTTGAGGCCTATTGGTGAGTGGAACGAGGAAGTTGTTGTTGTAAAAGGCACCCGCGTTAAGGTCGTTTTAAATGGCGAAACCATCACGGATACTGATATTAAGGAGGCTTCAATAAGCGGCACCATGGATCATAATCAGCACCCCGGATTAAAGCGAACTTCGGGCCACATTGGCTTTTTGGGCCATGGAGACGTGGTTCGTTTTAGGAATATTCGGATACTGCCCCTATAAATGCCCCTCACATCTATTTTTACCGGGAACGATTGCGTAGAAAAATAATCGTTTTTGGCGTAAAGATTGTGTAGATGGGTGTAGCATTGGGCTACGATTTTTTAATATTTTAACGATTGCTAAATTCAATTACGTATGCGTATGAAAAGTGTATGCCTGTACCTGTTATTACTGGTAGGGTTACTTAGTTTACATCCCAATCTTTCTTTTGCACAATCTGGTAAACTTGAAGTTAAAGGTAAAGTTACCTCAAACGACCTTCCATTAGAAGGTGTAAGTGTTACTGTGAAAGGCGGTAAAGAAGCAGGAACCGTTACCGATAAAAACGGACAATTTAAAATTGTATTGCAAGATGGTAAAAGCAGTTTAACGTTTTCTTACGTTGGCTACACCGATCAAACCATTGCTGTAAATAACAAATCAACCATTAATGTATCGCTTGTGTCTGCAGCTTCTGAAACAGAAGAAGTGGTGGTGATTGGATACCAAACTGTAAAGCGCAAAAACGTATTAGCATCTATTGCTAGTGTTAGTGCAAAAGATTTAAAAGATATTCCAGTGAACTCTGCTGCCGAAGCTTTAAATGGTCGTTTAGCAGGTGTTACGGCTTCAACTGCCGAAGGTTCTCCAGATGCAGATGTTAGGGTTAGGGTTAGAGGTGGAATGTCTATTACTGGTGATAACTCTCCACTTTACATTGTGGATGGTGTTCAAGTAGAAAATGGATTGTCTGCTATTGCTCCTCAAAATATCCAAAACATAGACGTTTTAAAAGACGCTGCTGCTACTGCCATTTATGGTGCTCGTGGAGCCAACGGTGTAATTGTTATTACAACCAAGCGTGGTAAGCCTGGAAAATTACAAGTTAGCTATAATGGATTTGTAGGTGTGAAGCAACTCGCTAAAAAGCTAGGTGTTTTAACACCTTCAGATTATGTGTTGTACCAATCAGAAAGATCTAGAGGTTCTAGCACCGATAGTTTAAGTTTTATTAGAAATTTTGGTACCACTTGGGATACTTTAAAAAATTACAACAATGTGGGCGTTGTTGATTGGCAAGAAGAAGTAATGGGACGCACAGGCGTAGCTCAAACGCATAATATTACTGCATCTGGTGGTGTAAAAAAGCTAACGTATAGTTTTGGTTACACTAGAAACGATGACAAAGCAGTTATTAGAAATTCTACCTATAAAAGAGACTTATTAAACCTAAGTGCCGACTATAAATTTAGCAATAAGTTAAAGCTTGCTTTAACAACACGTTACACGCAAACTGAAGTTAATGGTGCGGGTGTATCTTCGGAACAAGGTTCTTCTTTTTCAAGACTTCGTAATGCTGTTAAGTATCGACCATTTTTATCTAGCAATCAAGATTTAGATGACCCAGATCCACTCGCTGATCCAAACGTTGGTAACGGTCTTAACTTAATTAACCCAATTACACTTGCTGATGCTGAATATAGAAGAAAGTCAACAACTGTTGGGAATGTTGCTTTGAGTTTGACTTACAATATCGCTAAAAACTTAACTTTCAAATCTACAGTTGGTGTGGATCAATTTAAATTAGTTGACAGACAGTTTAGTGATTCAATTACTCCATATTCTATGATATCTGGGTCTAGAAAGCCAATTGCACAATTAGATACTGCTATTCGTAATACCATTACAAATTCTAACGTGTTAACGTATTCGGTTAATAAATACAAAGGCAAACATGATTTCGACTTTTTAATTGGACAAGAAACCTACGATTACAGAACCGAAACGTATACCCAACTTGTAAGAGGATTTGCAAATTTCATTACGCCAGATAATGCTTTTGGAAATTTAGCTAGTGGACTTTCATTTACAGGCTACCCTCGTGTGAACAAAACGAGATATACGAATATGTCGTTTTTTAGCAGAATCAACTATGCTTTTCAAAATAAATACTATGTAACACTTAATGCAAGAGCTGATGGTGCATCAAAATTTGCG
>JAIYCS010000110.1 GCA_027487895.1 Sediminibacterium sp.
TAAGATGTGTGCATAGACATATACATACTTTAAAAAGTAAATGAAATGGTGGCAGAAAAATTAAACCCATAGCCTAAAAAATATTTAGGCGGAAACTTATTGACATTGAGCCTGGCAACATCAAAACGAAGTTGCTCATACCCACCTGCTAATACAGGGCCGCTTTGTAAAATGTTATTGACACTTAAAATGCATAAAATACTTTTGGGTGACTTGTTTTTATCGCTGTACCACCTAATGGATTGACCAAGCAACGCGCCAAGCGTAAACATTGCGGGCAGTTGTGTTTGCTCCGTTATTTGTGTACGCATAATACTCATTGTGTCAAGTAGTGCTAGCGCGCCATAGGTGCGCCGAATGGGATTGAACGACATCCAGCGTTTATCCATATAATGCGCACTAATGGTTGCAAAAAAAGAACCCGGACGGTATGATACGTGAACAGCAGCGGCCCTTTGCGGCGTGCGCGCTACTTTAAAATTTTTGACATACACTCCACTTTTTTTTTTTTTTTTTGCGTCATTGTCAGAACTAACCACAAGCTGCTGTCTGGAATTAAAACGGTAATCACCCAGAGCGCCAATGAGTTGGACTGACAAGTTTTCTTGTAATGAAAAATCGATGCTGGTTTCGAGGCCCTGCATGATTTTATGAATGCCAGTGAGCGCATAATTAACAAAACTATGGTAGCCATCGTGGTAAAATGTAAGCACATCCCTTGCGCCCTGTTGCGTTATTAAAAAAGCGCGAAACCCTATTTTACAAAAATTGGATTGGTACTGATAGCCCAGTAGTACCGACCTGATTTGTTCGGAACTAATATTGTCTGTAACTGTTGAACGCATTTTGGGCGCTACAAACACATTGTCAAATAGAGGTGCCCTAGACGCAGATAAAAATTCTACTTTAAAATAATGACGTCCATTTAATTTATAGGTAACACCCAGCTTTGATTCTGGACTTGTAAAATGATAGGTATAAGAAGTTCCTTTAGATTGTAATGGAAACAGTCCGTTTTTTACAAGCCCCACTCTTTTAAAACTATTGCCTGTAAACTGAACTCCTGCAAAAATGTCAAAACGTGAAAACGCCCAACTAGCCTGTACATAAGCAGCGGTTTGCATGAGTAGGGCTTTATAATTGTAACCAAAGTTTTGGTTTTGTAAAATAATTTGATTGGGATTTTCGATATCAAACTGATTCACGTCTGTTCTTATTTGAAGTGCATCTTCGGCAAACTGATTGATGTTTACATAATAATGAGCGCCTAATAAATCATGTACTTTTTTATAAAAATGATGCTGCTCCAATTGTGCATTAATGCCTGCATGCAACAAGCCTGCTTTACCAATTGGTGACCGGTACACCATGGAGGCTGCTATTGTTTGCTGTTTATCTATTCTGTTTTCTACAATAACGGCCGCTCTTTTTTGAAGTATTAAATTAGGGTTGCCACTAATAATGACCGGTTCATTGGAAAGCGCATTTAGGCTGTACAAACCCGTCCAGTCTATTTGTCCCTTACCCGGATTTTCAAGTAAGGACTGATGCACAAGTTCCTTAAGTGCAGAATCTTGATAATAACTTGGGAGGTATTTATAATAATCTGGACGGGGATCTGCGGCACTATTCCAATCGAGACCAGTAATACTTTTAACACCCATGGTTATTCCTACAGCGATGTTTAATTTTTGTGCCTTTGGGAGCGATATATCGGATGAAAAAATAACAGTAGGCAAATGTGTTGTGCTTTTTACAGCGTTTCGTTTTACGCCGTTTTGCATCCCCCAATTTGGATTGTAATTGGCACCAAAATATTGCAAGGATTCTTGAAGTACAGGGGCCTGCCTTTCTGCAGCAATTGGGGCACCAAGTATTGTCATGGATAAAATGAAGTGGTCGTTTACTTTTTTATCGGCGCTAAACATATAACCATACCCTGCGTAACCACAACCATTATAATATCCTTCTTTTGCGAGCCGTGCGTTTACATGTGCAGCAAATGCCCATCCGTTTTTTAATTGTCCGGTAGACATTTGCAAAACATATTTATGGGAATAGGCACGGTTCGCATAGGTTGCTGCTATTTTATATTGCTTTGGCATTACAACGGCGCGAATATCGGCGCCCGTTGTGTTACCAAGATTTCCAAAAGAAAGCTCATTGCCAGCAACGCCATCAAATACCACCGTTTTGCGCATCATTTGTTGAAGGCCCGAGTAAACGGCAAAATGTGGGCTTCCGGATAATAAACTTTTAATGGGTAAGCCATTAAAAAGTGTTTGGGAAAAACTAGCATCGAGCCCCTTTACCATAAAACCTGCAGCAGAAAAACCAAAACTCGCCGTGTTGTAAAAAGGATCTTTATTAGCCTGTAAACTAGATGCCACAAAAGAAGGTTCCGAGCCACTTTTGGTGTCCGGATCTAATACCACAATTGGAATTTCGTCGGGTTCAGATACGACCACTTTTTGTACGAGCACATTAGGAAACGCTTTTTGTTTACTCCGCTTTTGTGCAAACAAAGTCCCTGCTATAAAAACACAAATAAAACATAGACATAGGGTGCGCATAACATAGATTTCACACACAATCTAACACAGTTCAAATACGAAAATTAGTAGTACAAAATATTGGCGTGAAATACCAGTTTAAATAATTGTAATTAGCGAATAAAAGATATGCGCTCTATAAAAAACATACTTCATTACTTATTTTTAATTGCCTTTTTTACTACAATTGTATTTGGCTGCAAGTCTACCATAAAAAAAGATACAACACCCCTTAAACCTATGCCTCAAAGGCATCACAGCTGTATCGCCGCTTTTTATAATTTCGAAAATTTCTATGACACCATCGATAATCCTGTAATAGATGACGAAGAATTTTTACCAACTGGCGCCAAACATTATAGCAGTTCTATTTACAATAAAAAAGTAAGTAACCTGGCAACGGTTGTTCAAAAAATAGGCGCCGAAATAAATAACGATGGGCCTGCTATTTTAGGTGCTGTAGAAATAGAAAACGATACGGTGCTACAAGATTTAATCAAGCATCCACTTTTAAAAAATAGAGGCTATTTATTTGTGCACGAAAATTCAAAAGACCTCAGGGGTATTGATGTGGCCTTGCTTTATCAACCAAAATATTTTAAACCCGTTTCGCATGCATCTTTGCAAGTTCAACTTCCTTCCAGAAACAAACTACCTTATTTCACCAGAGATATTTTATATGTGAAAGGGGTTTTACTAAAAGACACCGTGCATATATACGTGAATCATTGGCCAAGCAGGCGCGGTGGCCAAAAAAGAAGTACCGAAGCAAGGAGTAAAGCAGCAAGGGTTTGCAGAAACCATATCAACACTATTTTGGTGGAGAACCCAGCTGCTAAAATTATTGTGATGGGCGATTTAAACGACAATCCATCCGATTACAGCGTAACCCATGCTCTACAATCCAGTGGGGGGCTAAAAATGATCAAAAAATCAGACTTATACAACCCTTGGGTAGAAGTACTGGCAAAAGGCAATGGAACTCTTGCCAATAGAGATGCCTGGGGTATTTTTGATCAAATACTGGTGTCTCAAAGCTGGATTCCTCCAAGGCACGCGGGAAAGCTGTTTTTAGGCAGTTCCCACATATTTAAGGCCTTTTTTATGGTGGAGCACCAGGGCCGTTTTAAGGGTTACCCCCTCCGAACCTGGGATGGGAACCAGTTTAGGGATGGATTTAGCGACCATTTCCCAACTTTTGTGGTTTTACTCGAAAAAATAGAGGAAAAAATGCAGTAAAATCAACCCTTTTACGTACTTTTGCAACCCCAAATCTGTATTTGGCAGATTCTCCATTTCGGTGGAGTCCACTGGGTAAACCCAATTTTAAACCTAAAAATTCAAGTAATGAGTAATTACGAATTAATGGTGATTTTCACTCCGGTTCTTTCTGAAGAAGATTTTAAAGCTTCTCAGAAAAAATACCAAGATATGATTGCTAGCTTCGGTGGAGCTACAGTGCATTCTAATCCTTGGGGTCTTAAATCACTGGCCTACCCTATTCAAAAAAAGACAACTGGTATTTACTGGGTGTTAGAATACAGCGGCCCAACTGATCTTAACGAAAAACTTAAGATTCAAATTTTACGTGACGAGCAAATTATGCGTCACATGATTACGAAACTCGACAAATACGCCGTTGAGTATAACCACGTAAAAAGAAATGGCGGATTTGCGGTAAAACAAAAAATGGAGGCTTAATCACATGGCAAAGAATGAGATAAAATACCTGACCGCAATTAAGCAGGAGAAACCAAAGAAAAAGTTTTGTCGTTTCAAGAAATACGGCATCAAATACGTAGACTACAAGGATATTGAGTTCCTTAAAAAGTTCATCAACGAACAAGGTAAATTATTACCTCGTCGTTTGAGCGGTAACTCACTAAAGTATCAACGTAAAGTACAGGACGCAGTTAAAAAGGCACGTCAAATGTCTTTATTACCTTTCGTTACTGACTTATTAAAGTAATACCCTAATTAGTAACCTTCCCTAATCTCGCAACGGGCGAGAGACAGCAGTAGCTGGGCTCTTGGGAACTAAAACAAAAACAAAATGCAAGTAATTTTAATTCAAGACGTAGACAACTTAGGTGGAAAAAACGAATTAGTAACTGTAAAAAACGGTTATGCACGTAACTTTTTAATTCCACAAAAGTTTGCAGTTGAAGCAAGCCCTTCTAACCTTAAGCAACTTGACGAACAGTTAAAAGTTAAGGCTAAAAAAGAAGCGGTAATGTTAGCTGAAATCAATAAAGTAATCGATGTACTAAAATCTAGCCCAGTTAAATTAACTGCTAAAACAGGTACAAGTGGTAAAATATTTGGTGCAGTAACTTCTTTACAAATTACACGTGCTATCCGTGACCAAAAAGGTTACGAAATTGATCGCAAGCGTATCACAATTGTAGAAGAAGTTAAAGAATTAGGTGCTTACAAGGCTTCTATCGACTTTGGTAACGGTAATGTTACTGAAATTGATTTTGAAGTTGTAGGCGAATAATCTACTACTAATCAACCTATTATACAAAAAACCTGGCTTTGGCCGGGTTTTTTTATGCCCTTTAGGCTAAAAAAAGCATAAAAAAAAATTGGTTTCCCACAAATTACATACCTTCGAAATGTCCAATGACAGTTCTTCCATTTCTCAGAACGTTTTTTTTCGTAAATGTTTCAGGTTTTGGCTACAGTATTATCATTGGTTTTTGATCACTTAATTTTTTTAAAGAACATGAACATTTACGTTGGAAACCTGAACTGGAACATGTCCAGTGAAGACCTGCAAAACTTGTTTACTCCATTTGGTGAAGTAACAAGTGCAAAGATCGTTACAGACAAATTTAACAATGACCGTAGCAAAGGCTTTGGTTTCGTTGAAATGGCAGATGATGAAGCGGCTCGTGCTGCTATCAGTCAATTACACGACACTGAAGTTATGGAGCGCAAGATTGTTGTTAATGAATCAACTCCACGTCCAGAAGGCGAAAGAGGCGGCTTCAAAAAGAAGAGCTTCGGCGGCGGCGGTAGCCGTGGTGGATACGGTGGTGGTGGAAATCGCGGCGGAAGCGGCGGTGGATACAACCGTGACCGTGGAAACGGCGGTGGAGGCGGAGGATTTAACAGATATTAATATCTACTAAATTTCTAAGCTTACATAAAAAAAGTCCTGCATTTATTGCGGGACTTTTTTTATGCCTATGATTCATTAATAAATATTTGATAGAATGCTTTGTACAACTCTTATCTGGAGAAAGAATTTTGAACCTTAATTGTGAAGATCCCTAAAACAAAAAAGCCTCGTGATATCGATTAAGATATACGAGGCTTTTTAATAAATATGGCAACTACCTACTCTCCCAGCAAAACGCAAGTACCATCGGCCATGGGGGACTTAACTTCTCTGTTCGGAATGGGAAGAGGTGAACACCCCCGGCAAAATCACCATAAGAAGGTAATTTTATCGGTGTCTAAAACTAATTAGACTGATAAAACAATAATTTACATATTGGAAAGGAAAAATAATAACAAGAAAAAAAATAAAGCTTACGGGCAATTAGTACTACTTGGCTTTGCTATTACTAGCTTTACACCTATAGCCTATCAACGTCGTAGTCTTCGACGACCCTTAAAAGTAAACTCATCTTGTGGAAGGTTTCACGCTTAGATGCTTTCAGCGTTTATCCTTGCCGTACATAGCTACTCTGCATTACACCTGGCGGCATAACAGATACACCAGCGGTA
>JAIYCS010000029.1 GCA_027487895.1 Sediminibacterium sp.
AAATGAATATCACTTTCAATTTCAAGAACCGCCATTTTAAAAGTTCCTGAGGCAGAGTGCTTTTGTTGCGCTTCCAGTGTGGCGCCATAAGCGTCCCAGCAAGCCCTTAACTTTTCTAGGTTCAGTGATTCCGCTTCTTTAACTTCCTCAATAGCGTACTGATCACCATATTTTTCACGAAGGGCTGTTAATAGGTTCTTTTTAGGACCAGATGAAGCAGGCACTTCAGTAGATCTGGCGCGAATTTGAGCTGGCGCAGCAGTACTAGAGGCAACAACAGTTGCACCCGCAACAGGGGCAGGCGCAGCAGTCTCAGCTGCAGATGCTTGAACCGCTTGTTTTACATCTACTTTTTTGTGTATCGTTAATGTAGCGCTTGATTTGTTTGAAACTGGCGGAGTCGCAATTTGAATAGAAGGTATACTCTTTGTTCTAATTGCTACTGGTCCGTCAATCCGTTTTTTTTTTACAATGGATCCATTTTCTGAAGCAAGTTCAATGGCTTCTTGTAAGAAGTTTAATTTAATGAGCGTAAGTTCTACGTGCAATCTTTTGTTGCGCGCCATTTTATAATTGATTTCCGCTTCATTTAAAATATTGAGCGCACTCACTAAATAGGACATGCCCATAGCAGCGGCTGAAGCAATATATTTATCCTGCATACCTTCTACCACTTCTAGTAATGGCGCCGATTTTGGATCTTTGCAAACCAAAATATTACGAATGAATTCTGCAAATCCATTGAGTACCATATCCCCTTCAAACCCCTTTCTATTGATTTCATCGTAGAGTACCATCGATGCTGCCAAATCCTTGGCCTGCATGCTTTCTAGCATTTTGAAAAAGTAATCTTCGTCTAAAATATTTAAATGCTCTAGGGTATTTTGATAGGTTAAACTGCCACCTGTAAAGCTTACTATTTTATCAAGTATACTAAGTGAATCTCGCATGCAGCCTTCACTCTTTTGTGCAATAACCTGAAGTGCTGCGCGCTCGGCTTTAATCGATTCTTTACCAGCAATTTCTTCTAAGTGTTCTACGGTATCGTTGTTAGTGATTCTTTTAAAATCAAAAATTTGACAACGACTTAAAATGGTTGGAAGTATTTTATGTTTTTCGGTGGTCGCTAAAATAAAAATCGCATAAGAAGGTGGTTCTTCTAGTGTTTTTAAAAATGCATTAAAGGCACTAGCGCTGAGCATGTGTACCTCATCCACTATATACACTTTGTATTTTCCTGCTTGTGGTGCAAATCTTACCTGTTCTACCAGTGATCTAATATCATCTACCGAGTTATTGCTCGCCGCATCTAGCTCATGAATATTGAGTGATGTGCCTGCGTCAAACGATACGCAACTGTTGCAGGTGTTACAAGCTTCACCATCTGGTGTAGGGCTTGTACAGTTGATGGTTTTGGCTAAAATTCTGGCACATGTTGTTTTTCCAACACCCCTAGGACCACAAAACAAAAACGCGTGTGCGAGTTGATTATTTTTGATGGCGTTTTTTAGGGTTGTCGTAATATGAGATTGCCCAACAACGGTATTAAAGTTTTGGGGTCTATACTTGCGGGCCGAAACAACAAAATGATTTTCCATAACAGGGTTGCAATATAAGCACAACGGTAGGCTTCCCCTTATCTAAACCCCACCTTTTTTGCACATGGGTATAATTTTAGCCGTATACCATTTCTGGGTGACGTTCAAAGGGCTTCGATGCATCAAAAAGACATCTAAAAGTGACCATTCTGCGGCTTGGTTGAGCGCCTAGGCTCTTATAGATATTGAGCATTTTGGGGTTCCAATCTCCAGCCCATCCCATTTCGTAACGGTCGTACCAATCTTTGTCTTTAATAAGTAAAGAGCATTCCTGAATCATAAAACTATCAATACCAAGAGATTGGTATTTAGGAACAATACCAAAGGCAAGACCTGTTAATTGTTTGTTTTTCCCTGTTTTACTCATGTACAACAAACGTAGCTTTTGGAACCACCCAAGTTTGCCATTAAAGTGCTTGAAATATTGGTTGAGGTCTGGAATATTAATGAACATCCCAATAGGTTCTGCTTTGTAATATGCAAACCAAACAAGACGCTCATCCATAATAGGCTTCATGGTCTTAAATAGCTTGATTACTTGTTCCTTAGTAATTTCTTTGGCCTCTCCATGTTGCGCCCATGCGGCGTTATAAACCGTTGCAAAGTCGCCGGCATATTTTTCAAGTTCACTTAATTTAACATGCTTGGCCACATAGTCGGGCTTGGCTGCAAAACGCGCGTGCCTTTCAGGAAACCTAGTTGGTAATTCATCTTTTACGCTCATGGCGTAATAGTACTGGTTGTAATAATTTTGAAAACCGTAGTTTGTAAATAAGGTTTCGTAGTATTCAGGATTATACGACATGCCATACATAGGAGGTTTGTCAAAACCTTCTACCATTAGGCCCCACCACTTATCTCTATCACCAAAATTGATAGGTCCGTCCATGGCTTCCATACCTTTTTGGGAAAGCCATGCTTTAGCGGTATCAAAAAGTAAATTGGCTGCAGCCTGATCATTGATGCAATCAAAAAAACCAACGCCACCTGTTTTAAAATCGGTCCCTTTGTTAATATATTTTGAATTGGTAAAAGCAGCAATACGGCCTACTAATTCACCATTATCAGATTCTAAAATCCATCTTTTAGCTTCGCCGTATTTAAAATTTTTATTTTTAGCGGTATCAAAAACATCATTAACCTCGTTGTTAAGAGGTCTAATATAATTGGGGTTACCTGCATTGATAATAGCTTGCACTTCTAAAAAATCTTTGGCAGTATCGGCGCTAGTAACTTCTATTAAATGCATCGTAATTCTTTATTTCAAAGTTAAGATATGGTTGTTATAGTTGGAACTCTTCTTTTCTAAAAAGTATACGCTCCATTTTGGCGTCATGGTCGTATATATCTTTTCTAAACTGTAATACACCATTGCTGTCTACCCAACTTGTAAAATAAGCAATAAAAACTGGGACCGTTTTTTTAAGCGTTACCCATTTTTCTTTTTGTTGGTGCATCGCTGTATCTATTTTTATGGTCGTCCAACTGGTGTCGGCTCTTAGCAGGTAGTTCGCCATTTTTTTAGCATCTCCGAGCCTGATACAGCCATGGCTAAAACCTCTATTTTGTTTGGCAAAAAGATGTTTACCAGGCGTGTCATGCAAATAAATATTGTAGGGGTTAGGAAATAAAAATTTTACCAGACCAAGCGAGTTTTGTGCACCAGGTAACTGTCTGATGGTGGGTACATCACCAGGTATTGTAATCTCCATATTTTTCTCTGCCAGATAATTTTTATTTTTTCGAATACCAGGTAAAATTTCAGCTTTTACAATGCTCGGAGGCACATTCCAATAAGGGCTAAAAACAACGTAGCGCATGCGGTTGCTAAATATGACGGTATTATTTGACTCCGATCCTACTATCACCGGCATTTTAAACTGAATTTTGCTGCTATCAAATACAAGCAGCTGGTAGGCTGGAATATTTACAACAATATAGTTGCTATCCAGCATGGCAGGCATCCAGCGAAAGCGCTCTAGATTAATAGCAATAGTATTTGCGTACTCTTTAATGGGTATTTGAAGTGCTTGTAACAAAGTTTTATCAATATAATTTGTTTTTGCAAGCCCCATTCTTTCTTGAAATCTATTGATAGCTATGCCAAGTGTATTGCTATAAAGTGACGTGGTATCTGTGCTTTTAAAATCACCCAGTAATTGTAGTTTCTTTTTGATTTGTCTAATCACAGGGACCATGTCTCCCTTGTTAATCTTAGTTTGCTTGGCGCTAATTTGTATACCTGTATCAAGTGCTGAAATTTTTGAAAGACCCACGTAATTTTCAAGTAATAATTTAAAATTTTGGCTACCTGTATTAAACCCCATTTTAGTGCTTGGATTTAACCAATTTTTTAATTGATTTGCAAGCGTCAATGATTTTTTTGGAATGCGCCAGTTTACTATATCAGGGTCAATATCAGTGGGCATCAGCCATTTGTCTGCGTATTTAAAAAAGGAAAGACTAAGTGTTAATTCAATATTTGTTTGCTCTGCATTTTGATTAAAATTTTGCAGCGTAAGTAGTTCAATAAAACTACTATCTACCCATTGCTCCGATAGTTTGTTTGCGTGCACTATAAAGTCTTTGGTATGGGGTTTTATTTTTTTTGATTGAATCCAAACATATTGGTGTTTATTACCCTTATAAAAACTTTTAATAGCTACACTATATTTTTCTGAAACGGCTTGTGATGCAATGAACGAATCAATAATAGCTTCTGCGATAGTATCTTGTTGTTGTGTGGTGTGGTTGTTTGCCCATCCTGTTGTTGAAGAAGCCGCAATGATAAAAACTACCATCACACTTCTAAAAAAATGACTGCGAATAATTTGATGGATAGCTTGCATGCAGTGATTTTATGGGTGCAGTTAATTTTTATAAAGTAAAAGTGCTGCGGCTACCATACCCGCTGTTTCGGTTCTAAGCCTAGTTTCGCCAAGGCTAACAGGTGTATATTTTGCAGCTATGGCAAGTGCAATTTCCGACTCAGTAAAATCACCCTCTGGTCCAATTAAAATACTTGTATCGCTACTATTTGGCATGTTTGTGAGTGCTGTTTTATTACTTTCTTCACAATGTGCAATAAGCTTCTGATCTGATGGGTGTTTGTCGATAAACTGCGCCACTGTTATAGGTTCCGATAATATAGGTAGCCATGTTTGTTTGCTCTGAATAAGCGCTGCAACTACAACACCCATCATGCGTTCCCCTTTGAGATTAGACCGCTCGCTTCGCTCGCAAATTAACGGGACAATTTTTGTCACGCCCATTTCCGTCGCTTTTTCTAAAAACCATTCAAAGCGTCCTGTATTTTTTAAAAGTCCTATCGCAATGCAAACCTTTTTAGTAGGAGCAGGGGTATGCACTACCGATACAATTTGCACCACCGACTTTCTTTTATCAGCTTCTACAATGCTTGCTGTGTAAAGGTTTCCAATGCCATCTGTGAGGTGCAGGCTTTCGCCGGCGCGCATACGTAGTACTTGAATGCAGTGTTTAGAAGTCGCTTCACTTAATTCAAAGTGCGTATTGTTTTTTTGAATACTAGGTTCGTAAAAATATGGTAGCGCCGACATGTTAATAGAAAATGAGGTGAATTAAAAAGGTGTTTCGTTGTCAAAGCCTTCGTCAAAATCACCCTCATTCATTTTACTTTCTTTTTGAATAAATAATTTAGCGCTGTCCTGAGTACCAGTGCCAGCCGTGCTTCCTGGAGCTACTGGTTTCCAATTGCTAGATCCAAATCCAGAACCATCGCCATCCCATTCTTCAAATTTTTGAATATCTAGTTTAGCGCGTAGTTTAATGGTATCTAATTGACCGTTTCTATGTTTTGCAATTCTTACGTGGGTTTCGCCATGGGTACTTTCGCCCATATCGTTACTCATTACTTCGTAATATTCTGGACGGTAAATAAACATAACCATATCGGCGTCTTGTTCAATCGCACCCGATTCACGAAGGTCACTAAGCTGCGGCATTTTACTTTCCTTTCTTGTTTCCACCGCACGACTCAATTGTGAAAGTGCAACAATTGGAATATTTAATTCTTTGGCAAGTGCTTTTAAGCTTCGAGAGATATTTGAAATTTCTTGTTCACGGTTATTATTTCTATCACCACTACCACTCATCAATTGTAGGTAGTCAATAATGATGATACCAACTTTGTGTTTGTTTACCAGCCTTCTGGCTTTCGCTCTAAATTCAAAAATATTTAAAGCCGCTGTGTCATCAATAAAAAGTGGCGCACGCTCTAATTTTTTTAAACCTTTTGCGTGTAGTTGCTGGTATTCGTAATCTTCTAGCTTACCCCTAGAAATTTTTTCCATTTTAATTTCACTCTCTGCACTTAAAATACGTTGTACAAGCTGAGGTGCACTCATCTCTAAGGAGAAAAACCCAACAGGGATGGGCTTTGTAGGGTGCAGTGCTGCATTACGTGCTAGATTTAGTGCAAAGGCTGTTTTACCCACAGACGGTCTTGCCGCAAGGATAATTAAATCGGTAGGTTGCCATCCGTAGGTGATGCGGTCTAGTGTTGGGAATCCACTTGGCACACCAGAAATATCTTCTGTTTTGGTACGCAGTTCATCAATACGGTTGATGGTTTTTGCAAGTACCTGTCCTATTTCTTCAAAATTCTTTTTAAGATAATTGTTGGTGATGTTAAACATTTTTGTTTCACTGTCATCTAGTAAATCAAAAACGTCGGTACTGTCTTCGTATGCGTCACCAATAATTTCACCACTAATTCTAATGAGTTCGCGCTGAATAAATTTTTGTAAAATAATTCTGGCGTGTGCGTCAATGTTGGCAGCCGATACCACCGAGTTGGTGAGTTTTGTAATTTGATAAGGCCCACCTACAAGGTCTAATTCATTTTTAGATTTTAAACCTTCAACCACCGTTAAAATATCGATAGGCACGCTATCGTTTTGCAGTTGCTGCATCACTTTAAAAATGAGCTGATGTGCTTCTACATAAAAACATTCTGGCTTAATAATTTCTGAAACCGTGTCAAAAGCGCTTTTTTCAAGCATAATAGCACCCAGTACCGCTTCCTCTAATTCTTTAGCTTGTGGTGGCACTTTACCATAGAGCATACTGCTCATGTCTATGGATGGCTTTCTAGGTTTGCGGTTGGTATTTGTAATTTTAACGTCCATTTTTAGCTTGCTTTAGTAAGTTGTTTGTGGCGCCAGACGCCAAGAGATTAGAGCGAATATGCACCAAGATTTGCGCTTTTTCAAGTATTTCTTCGCTATTTTTCGTCCACAGGGAACTAACTGTTTACGCAGGTTTTTGCTGCGCTATTCACACAATTTACTACTGTTATCCACCATTATCAAAACTTATTCCACCAAAAAAGAGCATTATTAACAAATCTTGTGCAAAGAGAATTTTGCTCTAATTGTGTCTTTTGTTCCCATGAAAGCGTAGCATTTACGGCTATAAAAACTTATTTTTGAGCCTCTTAAATACGTAAAAGCAATCATGACCATAAGTTATAACTGGCTATCTGAATATCTTCCTTGGCCCATTGAGCCCCAAAAATTGTCTAAAATTTTAACGTCTATTGGATTAGAGGTTGAAAGTTTAACTTTTTACGAAAATGTAAAAGGAGGACTTGCTGGACTCGTGGTGGGAGAAGTGCTTACGGTTACACAACACCCCAATGCCGATAAATTAAAAATTACCACTGTACATATTGGTGCCGAAGCGCCACTTCAAATTGTATGTGGGGCGTCCAATGTTGCCGCAGGACAAAAAGTAATTGTTGCAACTATTGGGACTACTATTTATCCAAGTACTGGAGATCCTTTAACCATGCGTGTTGCAAAAATTAGAGGAAAAGAAAGTTTTGGCATGATTTGCGCCGAAGATGAAATTGGACTTGGCAGCAGTCATGATGGTATCATGGTACTGCCAGCAGATTCTAGCGTTGGAACGCCCGCTGCTACACTATTTGAGCCTTATCAAGACTGGGTGTATGAAATAGGCTTAACACCTAACCGTATGGATGCGATGAGCCATTTGGGTGTTGCTAAAGATGTGTGTGCTTATTTAACACATCACGAAAAAGAAGCCAAGCCGGTTACACCGTTTTCAAATTCATTTAGTCCAGATCAAAATAATAAAACCATTACTGTTAGCATCGAAAACGAGGAAGCTTGTAAGCGTTATGCAGGTATCGAATTAACAGGTGTTACAGTATCTGATTCTCCAAGTTGGTTAAAAAATAGATTAACGGCTATTGGCGTAAGGCCAATTAATAATATTGTAGACGTTACCAATTATATTTTACACGAAACCGGTCAACCTCTGCATGCTTTTGATGCAGCAGCAATTACCGGTAATCAAGTGATTGTAAAAAATGTTGCTGCCGGTACATCCTTTACAACCCTTGATAACAAAGAGCGCAAACTACAAGACACTGATTTATTAATTTGCAATGCCACAGATCCCATGTGTATTGCGGGTGTGTTTGGTGGCGCTGCAAGTGGCGTGCATGCAGGCACAACTTCTATATTTTTAGAGAGTGCTTGGTTTCATAATACCACCATTCGTAAAACATCTTTGCATCATGGACTGCGCACCGACGCGGCTACTAGGTTTGAAAAAGGAGTTGATATTGCTTCTACAGTTCAGGTACTAAAAAGAGCTGCATTACTCATTAAAGAAGTGGCGGGTGGCAGTATTAGTTCTGAGGTTACAGATATCTATCCAAACGTAACGCCTAAAACAGAAGTCGCTGTTAAATACCATTACATCAAAAAATTAAGTGGTAAAAATTACCACCCAGAAGCCGTTAAAAAAATATTGACAGCACTGGGTTTTG
Source organism: Sediminibacterium sp. (assembly GCA_027487895.1). Classification (GTDB taxonomy): domain Bacteria; phylum Bacteroidota; class Bacteroidia; order Chitinophagales; family Chitinophagaceae; genus Sediminibacterium. The sequence continues at coordinate 8,440 of JAIYCS010000029.1, forward strand.
AAGTAATTGGCGAAGGTATCGATGAACTCCGTGTTGCAGTGCCTTACAGCAAACCAGACATTAGCATTCCTGCCGATTTAGTAGAAGAAATTTTACGTATTGACGGACTTGATAATATTGAAATTCCGACCACCATTACCATTAGTCCTGCCGTAGAAGTGGCAAGCGCTAAAGAAGTGATCAAAGAAAAAACGGCTAACTTTTTAGTGGGTAAAGGCTTTGTAGAAATTTTCACGAACTCCATTACCAATAGTCAATATTTTACGCCAGCAGTTTTAGAAACGGCGGTAAAAATGATCAATAATTTAAGTGCCGATTTAGACGTGCTTCGTCCTTCGATGCTTGAAACCGGACTTGAAACCATTGCCTACAATTGCAATAGACGAAACCACAATTTGCGTTTATTTGAATTTGGTAAAACCTATGCTACCAGTGGTTCTGGACAGTATTCAGAAACAGAGCACTTGTGTATTTATCTGAGCGGTTTAGACACCGAAGCGGGCTGGCGCGTAAAATCTAAAGAGCAAGACCTACTCATGGCAAAAGGCATTTTGCAAGCGGTTGCTTCACTTACTGGTTTACCATCTATTCAGTGGACCTTGGAGGCTAACGATACTGCTACACTTGCTGCAGTGGTGGGCGGAACGACTATTGCAACGCTCCTACATGTACCTCAACATAAATTGCAGCAATTTGATATCAAACAAAACGTTGTTTTTGTAGACATCGATGTGGCTGCACTTGTTACTGCCGCCGAAAAACAAAAAATTGTATACACAGAAGTGTCTAAGTTTCCAGCTGTTCAACGTGATTTGGCACTGGTAGTAGACCGCTCTGTAACCTATGCTGCCATTGAGCTTGCAGTAGGTTCCGTAAAACTTCCTAAACTAAAAGACACCCGTTTGTTTGACGTTTTTGAAAGTGATAAATTGGGCGTTAATAAAAAATCAATGGCCCTGAGTTTTACATTTGTAGACGAAGAAAAAACCATGACTGATACCGAAACAGATGCTATGGTATCAAAACTAATGGGTGCTTTTGAAAAAGAATTAGGTGCCGAAATCAGAAAATAAGCACTTATATTTATACACGTATTTACATGTTTGAATTCGAAACACATATCAAATCTTTACAAGAAAAACTGCAGCTGCTCATCAAAAATCAGCAGCAGTTACTTCGTGAAAATCAGCGCCTCACCGCCGATTTGGAAAAAGCAACCGGTATAGTGCACCAAAAAGAAGAGATGCTGCGAAACCTTCAACAACAGCTTGATGGTATACAGGTGAGTTCTGCAAGTGGCTATTCGGATCAGGAAAAAGCAGCCCTAGAAAAGCGCATCAATACCTACCTCAAAGAAATTGACCACTGTTTAACGCTTCTTAAATAAATAGTATGTCTGAGCTAATCCCCATCAATATTGTTATTGCAGATCGAAGCTACCGCATCCGAATTGAGCCTGCCGAGGAAGAAATGGTGCGTAAGTCAGCTAGTCTGATCAACGATAAAATAGCCGAATACCGTCAAAATTTGGCCGGTAAAGACATGCAGGACTATGTAGCCATGGTTCTTTTATGGTTTGCCACCGAGCAAAACACAAGCACCATCCACGAATTAAAGTGGAAAGAAGCCGCCGAAAAGATAAACTCTCTCGAAAAACTCATTGATAAAGCGCTGATTTAAGTATCTTCGTTCCTATCCGTTTACTTATTAAAGTAAATCTTCATGTGTATGCGTGAAAGAATGATTGTGAACAACTTAAAAAAAGCTAAAAATGGACCAGACGATTGTCTCTATAATACTTGCCGCCACCTCACTTGTAGTAGGGGTTGTTGCGGGAAGGGTTTTCTTCGCTAAAAACACTAAAAAACAAATTGAAGAAGCCAACACACAAGCTGCAAATATTTTAAAAGAAGCCGAATTAAGAGCCGAAACCATTAAAAAGGAAAAGCAACTCGAGGCTAAAGAAAGATTTGTACAACTTAAATCTGAGCACGAAAGAGAAGTGCTAGAACGCAACCGCAAAGTAGTTGACGTAGAAAACAGACTCAAACAAAAAGAAATTGCCGTTAACCAAAAAGAAACTTCGCTAGACAAACAAGTCAAAGAAAACGAAGCCATCAAAGAAAACCTGAACAGGCAAATTGATGTGGTAAACGCGAAGCGTACCGAGCTTGAAAAACACCAAGAAGAACATATTCGCCGCCTAGAAAAAATTGCCAATTTAAGTGCCGATGATGCGCGTGAGCAGTTAATCGAAAGCCTTAAAAATGAAGCGCAAACGCGTGCTTTATCCATGCAACAAGACATCATCGAAGATGCCAAGCAAAAAGCAAATAAGGAAGCGCGCAAAATTGTTATTCAAACCATACAACGTACGGCAGCAGAGCAAACCATCGAAAATACCGTAACTGTATTTAACCTTGAAACCGACGAAATTAAAGGTCAAATTATTGGTAGAGAAGGTCGTAACATTAGAGCCATCGAAGCTGCAACGGGTGTAGACTTAATTGTAGATGATACACCGGAAGCCATCATCTTATCTTCATTTGATCCGCTACGTAGAGAGATTGCTCGTTTAAGTTTACAACGCCTTGTTTCTGATGGCCGTATCCACCCAGCACGTATTGAAGAAGTGGTAGAAAAAACCCGTAGACAATTGGAAGAGCAGGTAATGGAAATTGGAGAGCGTACCGTTATTGAAATGGGTATCCACGGTCTTCACAAAGAACTTATCCGTATTGTAGGTAAAATGCGCTTTAGATCTTCCTATGGTCAAAACCTACTCATGCACAGTAGAGAAACTGCCAATTTGTGTGGTATCATGGCGTCTGAGTTAGGTATGAACCCTAAACTTGCAAAAAGAGCCGGTCTTTTACACGATATAGGTAAGGTTCCTGACGAAGAAACAGAACTAAGCCACGCTTTATTAGGGGCTAAACTCGCCGAAAAATATGGTGAGAACCCAGCCGTGGTAAACGCCATTGGCGCCCACCACGATGAAATGGAGATGCAATATGTGATTTCCCCTATTATTCAGGCTTGTGACGCCATCTCTGGCGCTCGCCCGGGTGCTCGTAGGGAAATCATGCAACAATACTTACAGCGTATTAAAGACCTAGAAAATCTGGCTTTAGCCTACCAAGGGGTAGAAAAGGCTTATGCCATCCAGGCGGGTCGTGAACTACGCGTAATCGTTGAGGCTGAGAAAGTTACGGATGGTGATAGCGATAAATTGAGCTTCGAAATAGCCCAAAAAATCCAAACCGAAATGACGTATCCGGGTCAAATTAAAGTAACCGTAATTAGAGAGAAAAGGGCAGTAAACGTAGCTAGGTAAAAAAAATTGTAAATCACTTCCGATTTTCGATTTTTACCCCTACCTTTGCCGTCCGCAAAAATTAAAAGATATGGACGCAGCAGTTCAGTTTGTACACGAACAATTAACCGTAAAAAAGCAATATCCTGCCTTCAAGGCTGGTGATAATGTCACTGTTAACTATAAAATCGTTGAGGGTGGTAAAGAACGTATTCAAAGTTTCCGTGGAGACGTAATCAAGTTACAAGGAACTGGAGCAACTGCTTCTTTCACTGTACGTAAGATTTCGGATGGCGTGGGCGTTGAGCGTTTATTTCCTATCTTATCTCCAAATATCGAATCTATCCAATTAAACAAAACGGGTAAGGTTCGTCGTGCTAAACTATACTACCTACGTGAGCGTAGCGGTAAAAGTGCACGTATTAAAGAAAAACGTTTCTAGTAGAACAATACCTTTTTACAAACGGAAGTTAGCATCCAGCTACTTCCGTTTTTTTATGCCCATTATTTGACCCTTTACATTGTTTTTCCCCTACCTTTATAGTCTTAAATCAAATCATTATGGGCAACTTAGGATTTCAAGAAATATTACTCATTGCAGTAGTTGTACTTGTTTTATTTGGCGGACGAAAAATTCCAGAATTTATGCGTGGCCTTGGTAAAGGTATCCGTGAATTCAACGATGCAAAAAACAACGTGAAAAAAGAATTAGAAGAAGGTATCAAAGAAAAAGATACACAAGCTTAATTTTTATTTCACTTATTCTGACAAACAAACAACCTTAGCCTTTGTTTCGGTTCACTACAATCAAAGACTATCATAACAATTTACAGAGCGGCCAAACCACAGTTGTGGAGGCCGTTCGTTTTTTTGTGGAAGCAGCTACAAGCGGTGCACACTTAAATGCATGGCTCAATATCTACGAAGACGAAGCTTTAGCAGCAGCAAAAAAACTAGACGAACATATTCAGGCCGGACAGACATTACTCCCTTTACACGGTGTAGTAGTGGGTTTAAAAGATGTGATTGCCTACAAGAATCATCCTTTGTCTGGAGCATCTAAGATCTTAGAAAATTTCCATTCCATTTTTGACGCTACTGTTGTACAAAAATTACAAGCAGCAGGCGCTATTATTTTGGGTAGACAAAACTGTGATGAGTTTGCCATGGGCAGTAGCAACGAAAACTCGGCCTATGGTCCCGTAAAAAATGGCATCGACCCCACGCGAGTGCCGGGTGGTTCATCGGGAGGATCGGCAGTTGCTGTTCAAATGAATCACTGCATGATAAGCCTAGGCTCCGATACAGGCGGATCTGTAAGACAGCCCGCAGATTTCTGTGGCATCGTTGGCTTAAAGCCTTCTTATGGAAGAATTTCGCGTTACGGACTTATAGCGTATGCTTCTTCTTTTGATCAAATTGGTATTTTTGCAAAATCGGTAGCCGATGCCGCGCTAGTGCTTGAAATTATTGCGGGCCAAGATGCATTTGATAGCACTGTTTCAGAACAACCGGTTCCTGCATATAGTACGTTGGTAGATGACCAACCTTCAAAAAAACGTATCGCTTATTTTAAAGATGCACTCGAGCATCCAAGTTTGGATCCTGAAATCAAAGCAGCAATTTATGCTTCCATAGCACAATTGCAAAAAGCAGGCTATACCGTAGATGCGGTTTCATTTGATATGCTTGATTTAGTAGTTCCTACTTATTATGTGTTGACCACTGCCGAAGCGTCTAGTAATTTATCACGCTATGATGGTGTAAAATTTGGGCACCGCTCAAGTATTGCAAGTGAAGACCTAACAGCCATGTATAAAAATGCAAGAAGCGAAGGTTTTGGTAAAGAAGTAAAGCGAAGAATTATGCTGGGTACTTTTGTTTTAAGCGCTGGTTATTTTGATGCGTATTTTACAAAGGCACAGCAAATTAGAAAACTCTTAGTAGATGGCGCTTCGGAGTTGTTTAAAAACTACGACGCTGTGATATTACCAACCGTACCTAGTACTGCATTTTTAATTGGTGATCATCGTCAGGATGCAGTCGCTATGTTTTTAGCAGATATTTATACCGTATATGCAAATCTTGTAGGTATTCCTGCCATATCAATTCCTTTGTATAAGCATTCAAATGGATTGCCCTTTGGACTTCAGGTGATGTGCGCTCCATTTGAAGAGCTGGCATTACTTCAACTTTCAACGGATATTCAAAAATTACATGAATAAGTTTTTTCGTTTATTGCTATTTGTTTTAGGGATGTTGGTGCATGATTTTGCATCCGCAAACATAGCTATAGCAGATACGATCATTGACGATAAAAAACCATTTGCGAATTTATTTTTATATAATAAAGTAGCATCTAATAAACCGTATCAAGCACAAATCAATCCACGCGCTATTTCTTTTGTAGAAGAATACATTAAAAAGCAGGGTAAGTCACTCGAAAAAATGAAAGTATGGGGTAAACCCTATTTTGATTTATACGATCAAATCTTGATCAATTACGGTATCCCAAAAGAAATGAAATACCTCAGTGTTATTGAAAGTCATTTAGGTGCAGGCGGTATATCATGGGCAGGTGCTGTTGGCCCGTGGCAACTCATGCCGGGTGTTGCCAAAGAATATGGATTGCAAGTGGGCGGATACTGGGATCAACGCACCGATTATTTTAAAAGTACGCATGTGGCTGCAAGGATCATGAAAAAGCTTTACGCAGAATTTGATGATTGGTTGCTAGTAGTGGCGGCTTACAATTGCGGGAATGGATGTGTGCGGTCGGCTATTAGAAGGGCTAAAAGCAAAGACTTTTGGCAGCTGCAATATTTTTTACCAGAAGAAACGCGCAATCATGTCAAAAAATTTATTGCTACCCATTTAATATTTGAAGGTGCAGGAGGATTTACGACCATGACGGCTGCAGAAGTTGCACAGGCTAAAACGCAAATTAAAAATACACCCCTTACACTTTCTGCTGCCGAGTTTGCAGGGTCGGCTCTGATAGAAGTATCTGGTAGGTTTAACTCACTGGTTGTTGCCAATGAATTACAAATCAATATTCAGCAGTTTAATGCTTGGAATCCTGGTTTTGATAAAGCCTTAGCAGCAGGCGAAAAATATGCCATGCGCATTTCAAAAGATAAGGAAGCTATTTTTTTAGCTAAAAAAAATCAATTACTGCTAGCGTCTGTGAGAGCCATTATTGAAGGCGTTCATCAGTAATATTGTGGGTACTTAAAAGTACTTTTTCGATGGCGGATGCTTTGAGTAAACACTCTTCATATTCTTTTTCTGGGTCCGAATAAATGGTGATACCGCCACCAACTTGGTAGTTTGCTTTCCCGGTATTGCTGTTAAAAAAAATACTTCTAATAACTACATTAAAATCAAAATCTCCAGCTGGATTGATATAGCCGACAGTGCCGGAGTACAAGCCTCGTTTTGTTGGCTCTAAAAGGTCAATGGTTTCCATGACACTCTTTTTAGGAGCGCCCGTCATACTACCCATGGGAAAAGTAGCTTCTAGTATTTCAGAAAAGGAAACATTGTCACCAATCTTCCCGGTAATGGTAGAAATCATTTGATGTACCTGCGGGTAACTATATATGCCAAAGAGTTCTGATACCTCAACCGATCCTTGTTTACAAATTCTGCTCAAATCATTTCTTACAAGATCAACGACCATTACGTTTTCGCTCTTGTCTTTACTACTGTTTTGAAGTGTCTCTAATTGTAGCCTATCATCCGAGTCGTTTTCTAGATTACGTTTGATGGTTCCTTTAATAGGCTGTGAAATAAGTTGGTTCCCTTTTTTTTGTAGAAATCTTTCGGGGCTAGCGCATAAAAGATAGTTTGCTGCACTTTTATAAAAGCAAGCAAATGGGGTGGGTGACAACGCCGTTAGTGCTTTGTATAAACTAACTGGATGTGCATTTGTGAGGTCAGTCTCAAAACCTTGACAATAGTTTATTTCATAAAAATCGCCGCGCCTTATAAGACCTAAAATTTTATCGATGTTTGCCAAATAAGTCGCTTTGTCAACGAGCGGAGTAATGGTTGACTTAAAAGCCTTTGTTTGGCTGATCTCTGAAAAATCTAAACCAAGTATTTGATCAAAAATTACTTGCGGGTTGTCGTGTAGGCTTTCAATGGTAACCTTATTATCTTGTAGTTCAATAATAACGGCTGGCGTATACAGGTAAGCCAAAGGGAAGCCAGTAAGATTTGTTTTATTGTTTGGCTTTGTAATGTTATGGTATTCGTAATTGAAGTGCGCAAAAATCCAATTACCCTTTTGCGCTTCGAGGTATGCGTTTAGTGCAGTAGGGTCTACTTGTTCTAGTGAAATATAGGAACTAGGATTAACAGCTGCGATGCAATCAATGGCTGCATAGGGTGATGTATAAGCATGTGTATCTAAAAAAGTGCAAACCTCAAACTGGTTGATCCAGTGTAAGATTTGCACTTTAAATACGTTGGGGTTATCTATTAAAAAAACCTGCTTATTTTTTTTCACGTAAGGCTACAGATGATTAAAAATCATCATCATCGTCATCAAATCCACTATTCTTATCGTCAAAGAGGTCAAATTCATTGAAATCCTCATCTAATTTAAAATCGTCTTCTTCAGAAGCAGCGCCTTTCTTTTTAGGCCCAGCAGCCTTTTTTGATTTACTTTTTGGTAAATCAAATTCTGCAAAATCTGGATCCCAACTGTCGTCTTCTTCAGATGCATTCCAGTCATCATTTTCTTCCGCTTCATCAAAATCATCATCATCGTCGTCATCGACAGATTTTTTTGAAGCGGATTTTGTACTAGATTTTTTTGGCGTTGATGTTTCATCATCATCGTCATCAAAATCATCATCGTCTTCTAATTGCTTTTTGCTTTTAGAAGAAGCTTTTGGAGCAACCTTTTTTGTTGCTGCTTTAGGGGCTGAGGACTTTTGATCCTTATCAGATTTCACTGCCATATTTCTAATAAGATTTACTGCGTAAAATTTCAACGCAAATTCCTTTTATCCAAATAAAATCGCAAAAAAATTTAAAATATTTTTTCTGCTAAATTTTTACTATTTGTTCGCGTCCAGGTCCGTTGGATACATAAGTTACAGGCGCACCAATATAATTATTAATAAAGTCTACGTAAGTATTCATGGTTGCAGGAAGTTCAGATGCCAATTTTAATTGGGTGGTATCCATATTCCAACCCTTAAAACTTTGTAAAACAGGTTCAATATCAATATTTGACATCTGGAAAGGCACTTCTTTGGTTGTTGCGCCGTCGATGCCGTATGCAGTACAAACCTGTAGTTCTTCAAATGCGTCTAAAACGTCGGCTTTTGTCATCACTACTTGGGTTACGCCATTAATCATACAAGCGTATTTTAGGGCTACTAAATCGATCCAGCCGCATCTGCGTGGACGTCCGGTGGTAGCACCAAATTCACTTCCAATTTTTCTAATTTCTTCTCCAATGCTGTCATGTAATTCGGTAGGGAATGGACCGCCACCTACTCTGGTGCAATACGCTTTGGTTACACCAAACACTTCATTGATTTGTTTAGGAGAAACACCAAGACCCGTACAAACGCCTGCAGAAATGGTGTTAGAAGAGGTAACAAATGGGAAAGTTCCAAAATCAATATCTAACATGCTTCCTTGAGCACCTTCTGCTAAAACTTTTTTACCTGCTTTAATTTGATCATTGATATAATATTCGCAGTTGATCACATTCAGTGTTTTTAAAAACTCAAGGGCTTCAAAAAACTCTTCTTCCCAGGCCGAAATATCTTCAATGAAATGAAAATTGTCTAATAATTTCTGATGCTTTAAACGAAGCTTGATGTATTGGGTGGTAAAGCGTTTGTCTAGTAAATCGCCTACTCTTAAAGCGTTACGGCCTGTTTTGTCCATGTAGGCTGGTCCAATACCTTTGAGGGTAGAACCAATTTTACTTTCACCTTTAGAAAGTTCAGATGCTTTATCTAGTGCACGGTGCGTTGGAACAATGATATTGGTACGTGCCGAAATAAATAAATTTTTACGCACGTCAATTCCAAATGCAGCAACCGCGTCACATTCTCTTTTTAATGTTACTGGATCTAGTACCACACCACCACCAATAATATTTACTTTGTTTTGGTGAAAGATACCAGAAGGTATTTGGTGAAGTACCATTTTTTTGCCTTCTACATATAAAGTGTGTCCGGCATTGGGTCCGCCCTGAAAGCGCGCAACAATATCATAATTAGGTGCAAAATAGTCTACTATTTTTCCCTTTCCTTCGTCACCCCATTGTAACCCTAATAATACGTCAACCATAAATTCAAATTTGAAGGACAAAAATAAGTGTTGAAAGCCCTAATAAAAATTAATTTTCTGCTTCTGCGTCAAACCGGTCTACGGTTTGGATACCATGTAAGGCTTTTAGCCTTGTAACAAGTACTTCTAGCTCTTCTTTGTCGTGTACAAATATTTTTATGGTACCCTCAAAAAGGCCTTCTTTGGATTCGATGGTTAGGCCCGCAATATTGATGCGTAAATCACCACTAATAATATTGGTTATTTTATTAATAACCCCTACATCGTCTAGTCCTATAATTTTAAGACCCGTTAAAAACGATATTTCTTTGTTTTTAGCCCACTTGGTTTTTACAACCCGGTGCCCGTAATTGGCTAATAATTGAGTAGCATTGGGGCAGTTGGTGCGGTGAATAATGAGCCCTTTACCTGTACTTACAAAGCCAAACACATCATCACCTGGTATTGGATTACAACATTTTCCAAGGGCATACTTGATTTTGTCGCTACTTTCTCCAAAAATGATCAGTTCCGATTCTTTTTTAGAGTAGATTTTACCGGCCCCAAGTTCGGTGCTGGTCTCGATTAAACTTGGCTTTGGTTTTGGAAGTTCTATTTTATCGCCATGAACCGTAAAGTCTTTAAGTTCTTTTAGGTCAATAGATTTTGTGGCTATTTTATAGTGTAAATCCAGACCAGATGGTAGCTTGTAAAAATGAACCAGTTCGTCTATGTTATGCTGGCTGTATGCAGCACCCATGCTCTCTAATTTGCGTTGAAGCACATATTTTCCATCTTCTGCAATGGTTCTTTTTTCTTCCCTTAGCGCATCTTTAATTTTATTTTTTGCTTTCGCTGTTACTACAAACCCGAGCCAGTCTTCGGAAGGTTTTTGTTTGTTACTGGTAATAATTTCTATTTGGTCTCCACTTCTTAGCACATGGCTTAATGGCACTAATTTATGTTGCACTTTAGCACCAATACATTTAGATCCTACCGCAGAGTGAATGGCAAATGCAAAGTCTAGTGCGGTGCTTCCGGTAGGTAACATTTTTACTTCACCCTTTGGGGTGTACACATAAATTTCTTCCGCTAAAAAAGAAGTTTTAAAATCTTGTAAAAAATCGAGACCTGCCCCATCTTGTGTATTTAACACTTCTCTAATTTGTCCAAACCATTTATCAAAACGGTCTTCACTATCGTTTCCTTCTTTGTATTTAAAGTGTGCGGCTAAACCTTTCTCTGCAATTTCGTTCATACGTTTAGAACGAATTTGAACTTCCACCCATTTACCCTGCGGTCCCATCACGGTTGTGTGTAAAGCCTCGTATCCATTGCTTTTGGGGTTACTTAACCAGTCTCTTAAACGCTCTGGTGATGGCATGTATTCGTCTGTGATGGTAGAGTATACTTTCCAACAATCTTCTTTTTCTTTTTCGGGTGCCGAGTCTAAAATAATTCGAATGGCAAAAAGGTCATACACTTCTTCAAAAGCAACACCCTTCTTTTTTATTTTATTCCAAATCGAGTGAATACTTTTTGGTCGTCCATAAATTTCAAATTCAAAACCACTATTCGTTAATTTCTCTTTAATTGGTTTTACAAACTCATTAATATATCTAGTACGTTCTCTTTTTGTTTCTGCTAATTTTTTTGCAATGTCTTTGTATCCCTCTGGCTCCATGTATTTCATGGATAAATCTTCGAGTTCCGTTTTTACATTGTAAAGTCCCATCCTGTGTGCAAGCGGTGCATATACCCAAATGGTTTCGGAAGCAATTTTTAATTGCTTTTCTTTTTTCATAAAATCCAGCGTACGCATGTTGTGTAAGCGGTCTGCTAGTTTTATAAGAATCACGCGAGGATCATCGGTGAGGGTTAGTAATATCTTTTTAAAATTCTCGGCTTGTTGTGATGTGTTGGTGTCCATTACCGTAGAAATTTTGGTAAGGCCATCTACAATTTTTGCAATTTCGGTACCAAACTCACGCTGTACGTCTTCGAGTGAGATATCTGTGTCTTCTACGGTGTCGTGTAATAGTGCGCAAATGGTACTTCTTACCCCAAGGCCAATTTCCTCTACACAAATCATGGCAACCGCAATGGGATGTAAAATATAAGGCTCGCCACTTTTGCGACGCATGGTTTTGTGCGCATCGGCTGCCATTTCAAAAGCCTGTCTTACTAGTTCTTTATCACCTTTTTTTAATTTAGGACGTAGGCTTCGAGAAAGTGCACGGTAATGCCTAACGATTTCGTTTTTCTCTTGCTCGGCATTTAAATTATATTTTGGAAGTGCAAGTTCGGCACTCATTTGCGGGTCCTGATCCATATCTTTTACGAATATACGAATTAGCCCGCTTTTTTTGTGCTTACATTTGCATTTCACTATGAGCACGTCGGCACCAAAAAAAGTTTTTAGTTTTTTATTATTGGTTCGGGTTTTCAAATTTGTAAGACCCTACCGCGCTATTTTTTATGGTAGCGTTTTGCTGGCTATCGTGATGGCTATTTTTGCGCCCATTCGTCCTTATTTAATTCAGTTAACAGTGGATATGGCCACTGGAAAAACGGTGCATGTTCCGGGTTGGCTCAAACTTTTTATTGCCGAACAACATCTATCCGACGCCTCAAAGTTTATTATAGCAGTTACGCTTTTTCAAGTGGTGTTTTTATTTATTGAAACGGCAATTC
>JAIYCS010000105.1 GCA_027487895.1 Sediminibacterium sp.
CAAAAAATAAAATAGCTGCAAACGAAATTATTTTTTTCATAGTTTATTTTTTTGTCCAAATGAGTTTACTGTTTAATGTATTTTTTTGTGCATTTTCTAATTGCATGGTGGCGGTTAATTCGTTGCCGCCACTTCCATCATAATAAGCCACTCTAATTTTATGGTATCCTTTTTTTAACGCTGCTTTTCCGGCTGCTTCTACAGATCCATGATCACCATCATTGTTTACCACTTCTTCATCATCAATGTATAAAATACTTCCATCGTCGGAGCGTGTGGTAAAATGATAGATACCGTCTTTTTCAATTTTCAAATACCCATCAAATAACAAACTAAATTCTGATTCGCGTTTTTTTACAGCTACACTAATATCTGTTGTAACACCTGTTGCTGTTGGTGTCAACGATGGTAGGGCTCCTAAATTTTGCTTGCCTTTTGTTTCAAAATATTTGTAAGCAACGCCAGGTTGCATAGCGCCACTTATTTTAACAGCTGGCATCCAGGTGTAGGCTTTAGCTGTTGTTTCTGCTACTTTACCAGGTAGTTTTTTATCGTCAAAAATTTGTGCTTTAACAAGCGTTGTTTTTGCGAGCGTAAATGCATTTGTATAGGCTGGCGACGACAAGGTTGGATTTGTTCCATCGGTGGTATAATGCACCACTGCGCCCGCCGGTGCAACAATTGCAACCGTTGGTGTTTGCGCACCATTTGGATACGTGATTTCTATTTTTGGTTTTGCAGCGAAGGCACCAAAATTTTCTATTTTAAGTGCATACGCATACGGCGCTTTTATCATGGCTGGTTTATATGCGGGCATGGTTACTACAATATCATTCCCAACTTTTTTCCATTTGCATTTTTCTTTGGTGGCTACAAAAGAAATATTCGTGCCCGCAGATAAATCAAGGTCTTTAATTACGTATTCACCATTATTATTAAAAGTAGGTGCAATGGCGTATAACGCATTGTTAGTAGGGTTGTACGTAAAATAAAAATCTTTTTCTTTGCTATTATTAGCTGCTGCTTGCGACGTGCGTATCCAGCGTCTGGTATTGTAAATCGCTTCGCCATTTTCTTGTAACCATGCACCTATTTGCAACAAACGTTCTTGCATAATGGGTGGAATTTTTCCATGATCATCAGGTCCAATATCCAATAAAAAATTTCCACCTCTACTTACTTTATCTACTAATGCTAACACCAGTGATTGCGCACTATTATAATCCCAAATATCTTCTTCTTTATTGTAACCATAAGAGTAGCCCATACCTCTACTTTCTTCCCATGGATGATCTTCAAAATCTAAATCGGGTTGGTACTCTGGTGTGTATACACCACCATGATGAAAACGAATACCACTGCCCCATCTATCATAGGTAACAATCTTTTCTTTTACGGGACTTTCGTTATAGAGCCATGCTAAAAACTCAGGCGATTTCCATTTTGCATCCGACACATCCCAATCACCATCTGTCCAAAAAACATCGGGCTGATAGGTGTTAATGAGGTCTTTCATTTGTGGCCACATATGGTCACTTACGTATTTATTGATGTCGGATTTATACAACGGATTGTACCATTCGTAGAGTGAATAATACATGCCCGCGCGCACACTTGTTTTTCGTACGGCTTTAAATAAATCGCCCAATAAATCTCTTTTAGGACCACTCGTTACGCTGTTCCAAGGAAAGCCCCAGGTTTTATCTGCTTCTTTACTAGGCCACATGGCAAAGCCATCATGGTGCTTACTGGTGAGTACAATATATTTTGCACCAGACTGCTCAAACACTTTAGCCCAGGCATCCGGATCAAAACGATCTGCCTTAAACATAGGACCAAATCCATAATAAGACATATCGCCATAATGCAGTTTGTGAAATTTTTTGCGCACATTGTCTTTGTCTGCTTGCAATCCGTTTTGATACCACTCCGAGTAACTATGTTGCGGCCCCCATGATGGAACACTATACGCGCCCCAATGAATAAAAATGCCAAACTTTTCATTCATAAACCATGAAGGAACGGGTCTCGAATCTAGCGACTCCCAATTGGGCTGGTAGGTTTGTGCAGTAAGTTGCAACTGCAGCATGCTTATGATTAAGCAGCAAGCGATCCATTTTTTCATACGCAATTTTGATTCAATATAACCAAAAAACAGAATAGAAAAAGCTAGAACTGTTGCAGTATGATGTTATGGATAAAATAATACACTAACTAGTGAAGATGCTATTATTTTTTTTGAGATGACGCGTCTGTCACACATCTAAATCCAGTGTGCTCCAGTCCGGTGTCGGTTGCCGTTTTCATGCGCGCAGATACACGGTAACTTGCACAATATGATGCATGACATAAAAAAGATCCACCACGCACTACTTTTTTTGGAATGGTAGGTTCGTCAGGATCAAAACTTTTATTACTACCTAAAGGGTTTTGCAAACTTTGTCCTGCAACACTTGCATAATAATTGGCATCATACCAATCGGAACACCATTCCCAAACATTGCCACTCATATCATATAATCCGTAAGCATTGGGGGCGTATTTTGCAACGGGTGCAATGCGCATATAGCCGTCTGCGCCCGTATTGGTATTTGGAAAAGTTCCTTGCCAAATATTAGCTTTTGCCACACCTTTTTCTACGGGCTCACTACCCCAAGGAAATGTTTGATTTTTTAAGCCGCCTCTAGCCGCGTACTCCCACTCTGCCTCAGTTGGTAAACGCTTGCCAGCCCAGCGGGCATAAGCATTTGCATCATCCCATGATACTTGTGTAACGGGCTCGTTATCTTTTCCTTTAATGTTGCTGCCAGGACCACGCGGATGTTTCCAATTGGCACCTTTTGTCCATGCCCACCATGATGCAGGGTTGTTCATATCTACGGGTGTAGATGACATTACAAATACTAGTGATGATGCCACGAGTAATTCAGGTGCAGGCTTTGGTGTGCCAGGAGGTAATTGTTTTTTTATTTCATTCCAGTCTGGTGCTTTTTCGGCGGTGGTAACATAGCCAGTAGCTGCTACAAATTTTGCAAACTGCGCATTGGTTACTTCGGTAGTGTCCATCCAAAAACTAGAAACGGTTACATTGTGCTGCGGATATTCATCGGCACGGCCTGTTTTATCTGATGCACCCATGGCATAGGTGCCGCCCTTTATAAATACCATCCCCGCCTTATCTGCAATACCTTTTACAATACTTGATGTATCTGTTCCGCCAACACCAAACCGGTTAGGAATATTACTAGTACAATGTAATATCGAATCTTTTTTTGCTTGAATAGAATCTTGAACTGCTTTTGCAGCATTATCTCCAGAAGTGCATGTCCAAAAAAGCAGGCAACAAAAAAACATTGACTGATATACGATGAATGCTTTTTTCAATGCTAAAAATTAAAGTTGTTTGTTTCTTGCAGTGGCAAATTATTTACAATAGCTTGTTCTGCAGCAGTAGCTAAGTTATACATTGTTTGTACAATGTTTTTATTTTTTGATGCAAGATCATTTAATTCACTTGGATCATTTGCCAAATTAAAAAGTAGCAGCGAAGTTTTACCACCACGTTTATCAATCACTAATTTCCAATTATTATACCTAACGCCTTGCACTTCTTTTTGCGGTGCAAAGGCATAAAAAGTATTACGTACTGGCTTATTTGTAATGATACTTTCAATCATGGGTTTACCGTCAATTACTGTAACAGCGGGCATTTGAGCGCCTGCTGCTTGCAAAAAACTTGTAAATAAATCTACACCACTATAAATGTTTTGATTAACAGCACCTGCGTTAATCATACCAGGCCATTTTACAAAACACGCCGATCTTACACCACCTTCAAAACGTTGTTGGTATTTTCCATCACGTAATTCGTGTTGTAAACTAGTATCTACTAGGCCAAATTTTCCGTAACAATCTTCAAGCTCTGGATATTTTTCTACAAGTGGTCCGTTATCTGAATGAACTACTATGAGTGTATTTTTTTCGAGCCCCAATTGTTTAAGATACCCGGTTAAAACACCAACCGTATAATCAATATATGCAACTGCGTCACCAAATGCACCATAACCAGAACGTCCTTCAAAACCTTTTGGAATAAAATAAGGTGTATGTGTTTCAATATTGGAGTACTGTAAATAAAATGGTTGTTTACTCGCCGCTTTTTCTTTAATAAACGCACAAGCTTCTCTAATAAACTGAGCAGGTAGTTCTGCGAGTTCGTTGTTGTTTAAATCTTTTACTTTTTCACTACCGCGCATAAGTGGTATGGGCGGATACCCTCTAGAGTCAGTATTACCAAGCCTTTCAGGCCCGTGGTCGTTGGGGTACGGAATGCCTACATAGCGATCAAAACCATGTGCGGGTGGTAAAAATTTTGGTAAGTGACCTAAATGCCATTTACCCACTAGCGCTGTTGCATAGCCAACTTTTTGTAACTGTTTGGTAAACGTAATTTCTTGGCTACTATCTAGCCCATTGGTATTGGATGGAAATAAAACTCCGAGTCCGGTTCTATCATTTACGCGCGGACTATAGCGCCCTGTCATGATCGCTGCACGTGTTGGTGTGCAGGTTCCATGTGGTGCGTAAAAATTAGTTAAACGCGTACCTTCTTTTGCAAGCGCATCTATATGCGGTGTTTTGTAATAACGTGATCCATAACTAGAAAAATCATCGTAACCAATATCATCAATAATGATATGAATGATATTGGGTCTTGCGCCAATGCTTGTTTGCGATATTGATTGCAGGTTCGTTTGCGCATCTATGTGCAATTGCGCAAAACAACAACGAACAAATAATATTATTTTTTTTAAGCAGTTTCAATATTCAATTATTTTTTTACAGGTAATTTTCCATCCAAAAATTCCCAATCAGAAATATGTGGATGACGGTGACTTGCTTTTAATATCGACTCCATTTGCTGCACAAGTGCTGGATGCTGTGCAGCAAGATCTGTTTTTTCCTGGGGATCATTTTTTAAATTATAAATTTCCCAAGGCGCTTGTTTGTTTTTTTTAAGATCCGATTTAACACCTTTCCAATCACCTATCATAACAGCGACTTGTCCTGTTTTTTCGGGATATTCAAAATACATAAACGGCCTGGTGGCTTGTGTTTGCGGGCTTCCTAATAAAGTAGGTAATATTGAAATGCCATCCGATGCGGGTGCTTTTTGACGTGTTAATTGCGCCAGGGTTGCCATCATATCATACTGCACCGATGGAACATCAGAAACCATTCCTGCTTTTATTTTTGATGGCCAGTGTGCTATAAATGGAACGCGAATACCACCTTCATACAAATCCATTTTGCGCCCTCTAAAACCTGCAACGCTATTAAAAAAATTTGTTTGCACACCACCTACATCAAAAGTGGCACCATTGTCACTCGAAAATAGCACTAGTGTATTTTCATCTAATTTTAAATCTTTTAATAATTTAAATATTTCACCTACCTGCGTGTCTATATACGTAATCATAGCCGCGTAGGTAGCGAGTGGATATTTATTGGGCGCATAGCCTCCTTTATAGCCTAGGTAAGGTACTTCCGGAAACTGTCCCAAGTATTTAGCAACCTCATCTTTGGGTGCCTGCAATGAAACGTGCGGACCCGTGTAGGGTAGGTATAAAAAAAATGGTTTGTCTTTATTTTTATTAATAAACGCGTTTGTTTTTTGAGCCATTTTAGTAATGGCATAATCGGTTCCAATAAATTTTTCAAACGCAGAATCTGTGGTAGTGCCTTCTGGTAATTTTTGATGCACATAAATAAATGGATTACGCAAACTATCCCATTTTCCATTTTCCCATAAATGTGTTGGATAAAAATTATGCGCCTGCTTTTGACAGTAATAACCATAAAAATAATCAAAGCCTTGCTGGTTAGGATTACCCGTATTATCATGCATACCTAGCCCCCATTTACCAATGGCGCCTGTAGTGTAACCCGCGTCCTGCATGAGTTTGGCAATGGTAAAGGTGTTTTCAGGTAATGGCATTTGGCCACCCTCTGTACTGTCTTCAAAACCACCTAATTCATAATTACCTCTAATGTATGAATGACCCGTATGCTTACCCGTCATTAAACTTGCGCGGGCTGGTGCACACACCGGTGCCGAAGAATAATGCCTTGTAAAACGCATGCCCTCGGCGGCCATTTTATCGAGATTGGGTGTTTTTATTTTTTGCTGACCATAGGAACCAAGTTCACCATAACCCATATCGTCGAGGTAAATATAAATAACATTGGGAAGGCTTTGCTTGGTTGGTTTTTGAGCAATTAATGGTGCACAACAAACAGTCCATACAACAAATAATAGATACAAACGGCGATTCATAAAAGCAGGGTCTTATCCTTAAAAGTAACTCAATTCAATCAAATATTTTTCAAATAAAAAAGTATCCCTATCAAATAAATTATTACCTTAAAAAAAATAATTGCTATGCCTGAAAATAAAAAACCAAACAGAAGAGATTTCATGAAAACTTCTGTCAAGGGTGCTATTGGTGCAACCCTTGCTACTGTTGGCTTTCCAACGATTGTGCCTGCTGCCGTTTTTGGACCAAATGCGCCTAGCAATAGAATTAATATTGGTGCCATTGGTCTTGGGCGTATTTCTAGAGAACACGATATGTTTGAAACCCTCAAATACAACCATGCAAATATTATGGCGGTATGTGATGTAGATAGTAAAAGATTAAAAGAAGGAAAGCAATATGTAAATGATTTCTATTCTAAAAAATATGGTAAGCCTTACGATGGAGTAAAAATGTACGGCGATGCGCAGGAGTTATTAAACAACAAAGATATTGATGCGGTACTCATTAGTACGCCCGATCATTCACATGCTTACCTTGGTGTTTTAGCAGCCGAAGCCAGAAAAGACATATACCTGCAAAAGCCTACTGCGCTTACCATTCAGGAGGGTCGCGCATTAAGCAATGCCGTCCACAAGCAAGGATGTATTTTACAAATTGGTAGTCAACAAAGATCGAGTACACAATTTAGATACGCCGCAGAGCTGGTAAGAAATGGACGCATTGGAAAATTAAAAGAAGTACTTATTGGTTTACCTAAAGACCCTAGTGGTGATGTAGAACCTGAAATGCCTATTCCTAGTACTTTAAATTACGATGCTTGGTTAGGACCAACACCTTATGTATACTACACCGAAAAAAGAGTGCACCCACAAAACGATTATAGTAGACCGGGATGGATGCGTGGCGAAAATTATTGCGCAGGCATGATTACCAATTGGGGCGCACACCATATCGATTGTGCACACTGGGCCATGAACACCGAATACACGGGACCTAAAGAAGTATGGGGCACGGCTGTTTATCCAACATCGGGGCTATGGGATGTGATGGGCGATTTTACCACCTACGGTTTATATGACAATGGCGTAAAAATGACCATTAGCACGGAGCTTCCAAATGGCATTAAATATATTGGTACCGAAGGATGGATTTTTGTAACCAGGGGGGCTTATAAAGCAAGTGCCAGTGACCCTGTTGCGGCTTCTGGCCAAAAGGCATTAACAGCTAGTAATGACAGTATTATTACTTCTTTGATTGGTGAAAATGAGGTTAACCTATACAGAAGCGACGAGCACCATGGCAATTGGCTGGACTGTGTAAAGTCTAGAAAGCAGCCAATAGCGCCAGTAGAAGTTGGCCACCGGTCATGTTCTACCTGTATTGTTCATTCTATTGCCATGAAAACCAAGCGAAAACTCTACTGGAACGCTACCGATGAAACTTTTATCAATGATGATGAGGCCAATAAGCTGTTAAACCGTCCGCATAGGGCGCCTTATACCATAAAAGGCCTTTCATAAAGCATAAATGACTCATTATAAATCAGGTATAAAAACAATGTGTAAAAAATACAAACTCGGCAAATTTTAATGATATTTGGATAATATTTAATGATACCCATAAATAACAGTAACGTGTTAAAACAACTTTCTTTTAGACTTATCGTATTTTCTTTGTTTGTAATACTAGTAAGCGCTGCATGCGGTAAAGGCAGTGGCGGTTCTGGCGGCGGCGGTCCTGTTACACCACCAACACCTCCTGCACCCACCGAAGACGCTATTGTTTTCACGTACGATATTGATCCGGGATCAAATATTTATGCAGCACTTGGTGCTTCACAAGAAGTGAAAATTACAGTCACTTCTAAAATGCCTACAGCGGGTGTAATTACCGATATTGTTGTAAAAAGAGATTCTGATGGTGCTACTGTTTCAAGTTCTACACTAGCTGCTAGTACTATGGTTCCTATCACTGGTACAATTACTAATTTAGCAACAAACGTTGTTTGTACAGCGACTATTACTCTAAAGTCTGCATCTACAGCTACTAATACCTCTACAAAAACTTTTAAGATAGCAAGAAAATAATTTTCTTAATCTCTAATGCAGCGCACGCTAAAACCAGCGAGTCGATTGTTGTTTGAGATAGTGAAAGTATTGGGCGGAAAAACAACATATGCTCTAGCAAATGTTGCATCCGAATAATCGCTAGACCAGTAATGATGCCCAGAGCCTCTATCTGTAATTGCGCCATTATTATAGGCTAGATATCCGGCGGCATGAATTTTTAATACCGATGTAAAATTATTTGAATAACCATTAGCGTTTCTTACAGCCGTCCACTCCGCTTGATTTGGAATTCTCCAACCTACCCCAAGTTCAATGGTGCAGGGGTCGTTAACGGCTTGCCAGTCTTGTGTTGGCTGTGCGCCAGATGAAGTCCAGTTATTCGGAGTTCTTGTTGTGCCAACATACCTATATCCTTTTTTGTGGTTAAATTGCCAGTACCAACCACTTGCATTTTCGGTATCATCAGTGCCACTAGCTGCTTCGTTTGTAGCACCCAAATTAGAAGTGATCCAACATTTACTAGCGCCACTAATGGAAGTTAAAACTGTTTTATAAGTCACCGTTTTTGCAACAGGTGCAACACCATCAGTAGTTACGTGATTGATTATGATGTTGTCTCCGCACACAAATGTTTTTGTTTTTTTACCAGAATTTTCTAGCCCTTCTCCCGAACCAACTTTTCCATTTGTATTTACATAGGTAATTGGAACCGTACTAATTTTTCCATTGATTGTTAATTGCGCATCAACCGTGCCTATCCAAAAAAATACAATTAAAATAAAAATAAGTGTACGCATAAAATATCTATTAATAATAATAATCAAACTGAATTCTATCATTGAGCGTTAGCGCGTAACTCGCATTACTAGCAGGCGTATACGTAAGTGTTGTTCCTACGAGTGTGTATGCTGTGTTACTAATTCTTACGCCATTGATAAACATTTTTAATTTGCTATTTGCTGATTTTGTTTGTGTAAGTGTAAACACGGTTTGTCCAGCCGTTGCACTAAATTCATCCGCTATTTCTCTAACCAACGAAAAATCTGTTCCATTTACTGCTGCAGTTACAGCGCTAGTTCCATTTCCTTTTACAATACCGGTAATGGTTGCAACGCCTGTTCCACCATTAGCAACCGCCAACACGCCTGTTATTTTAGTAGCAGCTAAGCTTATTATTTTTGCATTTGTGATGGAGCCATCGGCAATAACAGTTGTAGCAATGGCAGCATCTACATAAGTTTTAACGGCGTTTTGCGTAGGAAACAAAACATCGCTGGTGCCAAGTGTAGTTGTAACTGATTTATTAGCTGCATTTTCTTTTGCATTAAATGCCGTTTGTGCAAGAGAACTAATTGGTTTATTTACATCCGAAGTATTGTCTACATTGTTGAGTGCTAAATTGGTTTTAGCAGCTGCGGCAGTACTAGCACCCGTTCCACCATTGGCAATAGCAACAACACCGGTTAATTTACTCCCACTTAGGCTAATGATTTTTGCATCAGTGATAGAGGCATCGGCAATAGCAGTAGTTGCAATGGCAGCGTCTACATAGGTTTTAACCGCTTTTTGAGAAGGAAATAACACATCACTAGTACCAAGCGATGTGTTAATTGATTTATTAGCCGTATTTTCTTTGGTATCAATGGCGGTTTGGGTTAGTGTGCTGATGGGTTTATTTAAGTCGGTTGTGTTGTCTACATTGTTAAGTAATAAATTAGTTTTTGCAGCAGCTATGGTGCTTGCGCCGGTTCCGCCATTTGCAATGGCAACTGTTCCCGTTAATTTACTCGCCACCATACTTACTATTTTAGCGTTGGTAATGGAACCGTCTGCAATGGTTGCTCCAGCAACAGCCGCATCTACATAAGATTTATTTGCAGCATCTGTCGCAGCGGCGGGTTGATCGGTGAGCGTAATTTTTTTTGTAGCAGCAACCGTTAAATCGCCCACTAGTGTTCCGCCATCTAATCTTAAATAACGTGCATCGGTAGAAGCTTGATTGGCAGTAATTTCTCTCCACACGGCGCCGTCATAAATAAATGTTCTACCATTATTTGAAGGCGTGGGATCTGAAGAAACAATATAAATATTACTATTTGCGGGCGTGGGTACTGTTGCGGAAAAGTTTCCGCCATTATACACACCGGTATAAGTTAAACTGAGTGTGAGTACTAAATCACCATTGGCATCTGGAGACACTCCATTTACTTTTTTGATAGCACCCGTAACATCGCTAACAGGAATTGTTGCCGATGTTGTAAACTGAGATGCGCCTGCTTTTACATATCCACTAGTAAGTGTTGCCGATCCCGTTCCGCCTTTTGCAACAGGAACAACACCCGTTAATTTTGAAGCAGCAAGACTAATAATTTTTGCATCGGTGATAGATGCATCTGCAATAGCTGTGGTAGCAATAGCAGCGTCTACATAAGTTTTAACGGCGTTTTGGGTAGGAAATAAAACATCGCTGGTACCAAGTGTAGTGGTAGCCGATTTATTAGCAGTATTTTCTTTTACATCAAGTGCAGCTTGCATAAGTATACTAATGGGTTTATTTACATCAGAAGTGTTGTCTACATTGTTAAGTGCAAAATTAGTTTTTGCAGCAGTAGTTGTACTAGCACCCGTGCCTCCATTTGCAATAGCAACAACACCCGTTAATTTTGAAGCAGCTAGACTAATAATTTTTGCATCGGTAATAGATGCATCTGCAATTGCTGTGGTAGCTATAGCAGCGTCTACATAAGTTTTAACGGCGTTTTGGGTAGGAAATAAAACATCGCTGGTACCAAGTGTAGTGGTAGCCGATTTATTA
>JAIYCS010000071.1 GCA_027487895.1 Sediminibacterium sp.
ATTATGTAGTTGAACTTCCTAATTGGGCTAATGCGGTGGTCGTAACTCCAAACAACGAAATTGTACTAGTAAAACAATACCGCTATCCGGTAGATGCGGTAACCCTCGAACTCCCAGGTGGCGTTATCAATGATGGCGAAGACCCAATGCTAGCGGCGCTTAGAGAAACCCAAGAAGAAACCGGATACACTTCCAACCAGATACAATTAATTTGTAAAACAGCGCCAAATCCAGCCATTAATGACAACACTGCTTATTTTTATTTAATTGAAAATGCAGTGCCAACGGAGCATACCAATCCAGATTTTTTCGAAGACATTGAAGTAGTGCTTTATAGTAAAAATGATTTTATACAATTACTCCAGCAAAATAAAATCATGCATGGTGTTCAGCTCGGGCCCATTTACGAGGCGCTTATTAAACTAGGTTGGCTACAATACAGTTGATGGAATAATACCTTCTATTTCTCCTACTAAAAAAACACTTCCACAAACCACAATTAAATCTGTGACCTGCGCCACTTTTTGAGCGGCACTAATGGCTTCATTTACATGGGTGTAAATATTTCCTCTCAAACCATGCTGCCCGGCCTTTTGTTGCAGCTCAGTGGCATCAATGGCTCTTTCTATTTGTGCTTGTGTAAAATAATAGGTAGCCTGTGTAGGTAATAACTCAAGAACGCTATCAATATCTTTGTCTTTGACCATGCCAAAAACAATATGCAATTGTTGGTGATTGACAAGTTTAATTTGTGCGAGTAGTGTTTGTATTCCAGCTACATTATGTGCCACATCTACCATGGTAGTAGGGTTTGTGCCAATCATTTGCCATCTTCCATACAGGCCTGTATTTTTTTTAACATGGCTAAGGCCATCATGAATATGTTGGTTTGAAATTTGCCAACCCTTTGTTTGTAGTATACCAACAGCGCCTAAAACGCCTTGTACATTTTTTGCTTGATAGCTTCCGTTTAAATCCAGTTGATAGGTTTGAGTGACATTTGTTTTTTTATTTAAAACTTCAACGGATAAATAATCATGCGCATACTTTGTATCAAGTATCGTATACAATTCGGAGCCGTATGCTAGGCTTGTATGTATGGCAGCTGCGTCAAAAACAGGTTTTGTTTCCTCAGTATATTCACTAACAATGCAGGGCACATCTTTTTTAATGATGCCGGCTTTTTCGCTTGCAATTTGTGAAATGGTGTCGCCTAAAAACTGGGTATGATCAAGTCCAATATTGGTAATGATAGAAACCTCTGGCGTTATAATATTGGTGCTATCTAAACGGCCGCCAAGTCCCACTTCAATCACGGCAATATCAACTTTTTGCTCGGCAAAATAACTAAATGCCATCGCTACCGTTATTTCAAAAAACGAAGGCTGTATGGTTGCAATAAGTGGCTTTATTTTCTCTGTAAAATCAACCACAAATTCTTTGGAACAATAAACGCCGTCAATTTTAATTCTCTCTCTAAAATCTACGAGGTGTGGCGACGTATATAGTCCGGTTTTATAACCAGCCGTTTGCAAAATAGAAGCGAGCATATGACTGGTAGATCCTTTGCCATTGGTGCCTGCTACATGAATAGATGTAAACTGTTGTTGTGGATTACCGAGTGCCTCACAAAGCTTAATGGTATTGGTTAAATCTGGTTTGTAAGCAGCCGCACCAACACGACTAAACATAGGAAGTTGTGTAAATAAATACTCAAGTGTTTGGGCGTAATTCATTTACTCGTGAATCTTAAAACTAAATACAATCGTTCCTTTTTGTTCCGGATCATTGCCTGCATTTAAGCGGAGCATTTTTGCTTTTTTGATCGCAATATTTCTGATATTGGCATTGGTAGTGGTAGTGCCCTTTGGGTTAACGGTGGCGCCAATTACTTGCCCACTGCTATTTACAATAATATCTACAGCTACTTTAGCATTTTCGTTAAAGTCATCTTCAAAACTTGGAAGCTTTGCAATGCGTCTTCCATCAAGTCCACTTCTAATATCTACTCCTCCGCGTGCACCAGCAGGACCACCTGTTCCGTTGCCACCATTACCGGTATAGCTATCTGAATTTGGATTGCCATTTAATTTTCCTTGATCACCTTTGCCTCCGGCAATACCTTGGTCTGTTTTTCCATTGTAGCTATCGGCATTATTACCACTAGTAGTAGTGCTAGCGCCACCGCCAAATACGGCTTTAGGTTTTGGTGGGGTAGGAATGGGAGGTGTTGTAACCGCTTCTTTTTTTACTGTTTTAGTAGCAACGGCCGCAGCCTCATTTGTTTCGTTGGCGTCGGTTTGTATGGGTTTACTAGCTTCTACTTGTTGAGGCGGTGTTGATTTGGAATTGTCTGTTTCGGTGGCTGCTTCTCCAGGTATTTGAGGAGGTTCGGTGCCAAGGCCAGTTTCTGAATTGCCTAAATTTACCTCTATGCCTTCACCAAAACTAGGTGTTGGTATCTGAGGAAGTTCCCAGGTTAAAAAAAAGAAAATGCAAAAAAGCAACAAACAAATAACGGCTGTTATAAGTCCTGCTTTTATATTTTTTTCTTTTTCAAACCCAATGGTCATAGAATAGGTATTAATCCTTATAAAGCTACGGGTTAAGGGGGTATTTACATTGAATGTTGAAAATTAACGCTTATTAGGGGGAGTAATCCACCTTTATGGCCTAAAAAAAAGTTAAGAAGGCTTATTTGAAAAACACGTCGTAGCCAAACCGTAGGATGGTGGCACCAATTACAAGCAAAAAGAATACACGAATAAATTGGTTCCCTTGAGCAATAGCCAATTTGGCGCCCAGTAGGCCCCCAACTGCGTTGCAAATAGCCATTGGAATGGCAATGCCCCATATGATGCTTCCTTTGATAAAAAATAGTACAATAGATCCAAAGTTGGTTGATAAATTAACCAATTTAGCGTGCGCACTTGCTTGTAAAAAATCATAACCCAGTAAAGCAATAAAGCCAAGCACTAAAAAACTTCCCGTACCTGGTCCAATAAAGCCATCATAAAATCCAATCATGGCACTTAACAATAAACCACGTAAAAGAAGCGATTTACCTGAAAGATCTTTTGATTGCGTTTGCCCAAAACTTTTTTTAGTGTAAGTATAAACCGCTACAATAATGAGTACGCAAAACAAAATAGGCTTCATGTGTTTGTTGCCCATTTTACTAAGTAGCTCTGAACCTAAAAAGGCAAATGAAAAAGCAATAACACACATGAGCGCCATTGTTTTCCAATTAATTTGTACTTTTTTAATGTACTGCTTAGCCGCAAAAAAAGTACCACTAAAAGCAGGTATTTTTAATGTGCCAATAACAGTAGCTACCGGTAAATTGGGCATTAATATAAGTCCCGTAGGTACTTGTATGAGTCCACCGCCACCTACAATCGCATCAACAAAACCCGCACTAAAGGATGCGGCGCATAGTAGCATTAGCGTAATGGTATCAAGTTGATCAAACA
>JAIYCS010000075.1 GCA_027487895.1 Sediminibacterium sp.
CGCTGGGATAACGGGTTGCCCGTGTCCATAGCTTTGGTGTGTGCCAAAATTGGTAATGCCTAATTTGGTAAGAGAAATTTCAACAACATTTTCTGCTGCATTTTTTTTTTTTTTTTTTAGTATACAGGGGTTGGTAACTTTTTTAAATAAGCGGCCATTGATATTTTTTCCGCCAGATAAAATCACTTTATTTTTTTCAGCAGCCTTCCAAATCACTTGTATATTTTCATTTCCGGCATCGCCTTCGTTAAATGAAAGAGATGATGTTAATTCATAAGTGCCGGGCATCACCGTAACAATAACGTCTCCTGTAAAGCCTGGGTTGGATTTTTTAAAATCTCTAACGAGGGCCTGGGCTTTTTGTAGGGTAGCTACCGGTTTTTGAGCAGTACCCTTATTGCTATTGTGGCCTTTTGTAGAAACATAAAACTGCTGTGCAGAAAGCTGGTTAATTATAAGTAGAAAAATGATGGTTTTAAGGAGTTGTTTCATGTGTGTATCTTATGTGTTTAGATGGGCCTAATTCTCTACTTTTTATTTTATATTGAGTAAAATTAATTTGTTATGAACGCTACGCCAGAATCAATAAAAGCAGCACTTGATGCCAACTATAGCGTAACACCCGCACAGGTCAAGTACTTTAGCGAAAATGGTTTTATAAAAATTAAAAACATTTTTGACGCATCTGTTATTGATTACATGAATATAGTAATTTCCAAAGAGGTTGATCGTTTAAATAATCAACAAATACCGCTCGAAGAACGTGATACCTATGGCAAGGCTTTTTTACAAATCATGAATTTGTGGACACATACAAGTGCAGTAAAAGATATTGTGTTTAGTAAAAAAATTGCCCAAATCGCTACCGGTCTAATGCAAACAACGGGGGTGCGCTTATACCATGATCAGGCCCTTTTTAAAGAACCCAAAGGTGGTCATACTCCTTGGCACGCAGATCAATATTACTGGCCGCTAGATACCGAAAATACCGTAACCGCATGGATACCACTACAAGCAACGCCACTTAACTATGGTCCACTTGAGTTTAGTGCGGGCAGTAACAGGTTAACGGCTGGTAGAGACAAGCAAATAAGTGACGAAAGCCAAGCCTTTTTAGAAGCCGAATTAAAAAATCACAAATTTGAGCACGTTATTGAGCCTTTTGATATAGGTGAAATAAGTTTTCATAGAGGGTGGTTGTACCACCGCGCAGGCCCTAATGTTTCTGGCAATATGCGTAAAGTAATGACCATGATTTATATGGATAAAGACACGGTATTAAAAACGCCTGAAAACCACAACCAGCAGGCCGATTGGGATGCTTGGTGTCCGGGGGCAACGGTTGGTGAAATTGTTAATACCCCATTAAACCCAGTTTTATATGAAGCAGTCTAAGTATTTATTTTTGTTTTTGCTACTCATAAGTGTTGGAGGGTTAGCGCAGTTGCCTATTATTCCGTACCCTAATAAAGTGGAAATGGGAAAAGGCTTTTTTAAACTTACCAAGTCAGCGGCTTCTACCGCCAAATTAATTGTTGATCCACAAACTGCTGTTGTAGCTTCAATGGAAGGATATCATTTATCTGTTACACCAACGGCAATTACCATAACTGCAAAAACAAAGGCTGGGGCATTTTATGGCATGCAAACATTATTACAATTAGAGGCGCAATCTAAAAACATTCCAGTACTTGAAATTGATGATGCACCAGCTTTTGGTTATAGAGGTCTTATGTTAGATGTGGGTAGACATATTATGCCGGTTTCGTTTATCAAGCAATTAATAGATGTGATGGCCATGCAAAAAATGAACAATTTGCACCTTCATTTAACCGAAGACCAAGGATGGCGTATCGAAATAAAAAAGTATCCAAAATTAACGAGTGTAGGATCGGTGCGTGGTGGTACATTAATAGGCAAGTATCCTGGTAAAGGCAATACCAACGCCGCCTACGGCGGCTTTTATACCCAGGCGCAATTAAAAGATTTGGTTGCTTATGCAGCTGCTAAACATATCAATATTATTCCTGAAATTGAAATGCCAGGTCATGCAAGTGCTGCTATTGCTGCATATCCAGAGTTAAGTTGTTTTCCAAATGAGCCCACACAGCTCACTAAAAACATGTATGCGACTGCAACTGAAAGTAAAATAAAAAACCAGGGTGGTAAAATAGTGCAAGAAACATGGGGCGTATTTGATGATGTGTTTGCACCCAGTGAGTACACTTTTAATTTTATTGAAAATGTATTAGATGAAGTGATGGATATTTTTCCGTCTAGTTATATTCATATTGGTGGCGACGAGTGTCCTAAAACAGCCTGGAAGCGCTCTAGTTTTTGCCAGGCACTCATGAATGAAAAAGGTATCGCTGATGAGCATGCACTTCAGAGCTATTTTATTCAGCGCGTAGAAAAATATGTAAACAGTAAGGGTCGTAAAATAATAGGATGGGATGAAATTTTAGAAGGTGGACTAGCACCCAATGCAACCGTTATGAGTTGGCAAGGGGAAGATGGCGGCATTACTGCAGCCAAGCAGCATCACGATGTTATTATGACACCGCAGGGTACTTGCTATTTAAATTTTTATCAATCTTCAGATCCTCGCGACTCCATTGCTTTTGGAGGTTTCTTGCCCCTCGAAACCGTATATAATTACAACCCAGTGCCTGCGGCACTTACCCCACAGGAGGCTACGTATATAAAAGGCGTGCAGGGTAATTTATGGACCGAATATATTTCCAACAAAGACTTAGCTTCTTTTATGTTGTATCCGCGTGCCATGGCCATTGCCGAAAACGGATGGACAAAAACCAAACCCGGCTTCGATCATTTTACAGGCCGCGTAACCATGTGGCAGCCTATAAAAAAAAAAAAAGGGCTTCATTATTCGGATCATTTATACAATGTACAAATTACAAGGAAGCCAATTGCTGGTGGCATCAACGTTTCTATAGGTGGCGTAGGTGCAGCACATAAAATTGTGTACAATACAAGTGGGAAACTGCCTAGTGTTAATGATCAAGGGTATTTAGGTCCAATCACAATTACGGGTGACGCAAATTTACAAGCGGGTGTTGTTGTCAACAATAAAATTACAGATGTAGCGTCTGCTTCATTTTCAATTAATAAAGCAACGGGTGCAAATCTTATTCAGTTAACCAACACGCCTAAAGCGCCTTATAATAAAAGCGGTAACAATGGTTTTATTAATGGTATTGTTGCAAATGATAGTAGGTTTAGTGATGGTGAATGGTTAGCTTGGGAAGGAAAGGATATCGACGCAACGCTTTCTTTTGCTGCGCCTACAACAATTTCAAAAATTAGTACTCGTTTTTATAATAGCAGGGGAAGTTGGATTCATTTGCCAACAAGTGTAGAAGTGTTAGGATCACAAGACGGTAAAACATATACCCGTTTAGGCGTACTAGAAAATTTAGATAATAGCAAAGAAGGTCCTGTAAACGTTTTATTTGAAATAAAACCTACTACCGTTCAATATTTAAAGTTAGTAGCTCGCCCTGTAACAACGATCCCTGCTGGTTTTGCGGGTGCAGGCAATCCTTCTTGGTTATTTATGGATGAACTCATTGTAAAATAAAAGATGATGGCAAAAGTGATAGACACCCACATGCATAGTTGGGACTTACAAAAAGTAAGGTATAGTTGGCTCGATGGCGATACTTCTATACTAGCGCAAAATTATTATCCTTCAGGTATTGAAGAGCAGTTGAGGGCAGCTAATGTAAGCGCAGCCGTAATGGTGCAAGCTGCAAATAATATAGAAGACACTGCATTTATGTTTGAATGTGCGGAGCAGTACCCTTGGATAATTGGTGTTGTGGGTTGGGTAGATTTGTTAAATCCTGAAACGGCAAAAAAGCAATTAGAAGCGCATCTACAAAATAAATATTTTAAAGGTATCAGGCATCTTATACATGACGAGCCGGACAGTAACTGGTTACTACAACCTGCAGTGATTAAAAGTTTAGGAATTTTAGCGGATCATAGTGTTCCTTTTGATGTAGTGGGTGTAAAAATTGAACACATTAAAGCATCTATACAAGTGGCAAAACAAATACCACATTTAAAAATGGTTTTTGATCATCTAAACCATCCGCCCATTGCTACGAGCGAACAGTTTGGTGCTTGGGGAGAAGCTATTACGGAGGCCGCTGCTATGCCTAATTTATATGCAAAAATTTCGGGGCTAGGTACTTGCTGTGCAGATTTTAATAATTGGTCTGATAA
>JAIYCS010000010.1 GCA_027487895.1 Sediminibacterium sp.
AGACACCTACAATTTTTGGCGTACCGATACGCCTCAAATTTTTCCAAATGCAGGACTGCTTAATAAATTTGACAAATCCCAGTCTTTACCGGACGATTTTGATGATTCCGTTATTTTACTCTGGGCAGAGGAGGTTACCAAAGAGCGGGCAGCAGTGGTTCATGATACCATGCAGTTGTATGCTAACACAAAAGTAAAGACAATTAAAAATACCCTTGCTCCATTTAAAAATTTACCTGCATATTCTACTTGGTTTGGTAAAAAAATGCCCATCGATTTTGACATGGCGGTACTTTGCAACGTACTCAGTTTTGTAAATGCCTATGATTTACAATGGACGGATTCCGACTCGGCTTCTTTACAACTCATTACAACTGCTATTGATAATAAATGGCATTTAAATAAAGCCGATTTTATAGCTCCGCATTATGCAAAGCCGGCAGTTATTATGTACCATATTGCCCGTTTACTAACTGCAGGCAATCAACAAAATATTCAAACCTTAATTGCATTAAAACCTACCTTACTAAAACAAACAGATTCGCTACTTACCATTAGCAAGGATCCACTCGAAGCCATTTTACTAAATACTGCTCGCGTTCAATTTGGCGGAATCCCTAATGATGTATCTCAAGCACTTGACCAAGCAGCCATAGAACAAAGTAAGTACCCGTTTTTTATAGCCAATATGGCGTCGATGATTCCAAGTCCTATTAAACGCCCGCTAAGTAAACTAGCCTTTGCAAAGTTCGAATACCGTTGCCCTGCTTACAACCTAGCATTATTATGGGAAAATAGGTACTTGTGTGTACCTTTGCATAAATAATAGGCTTTATGTCAGTTAATGTAGAAGCGTATCACTCCATACAACAAGAATTTGTAAAGCAATCTGTTACACTCGTGGCTGTAAGTAAGCTTAAACCAGCTTCTGATATTGAAGATTTATACAAAGAGGGGCAAAGAGATTTTGGAGAAAATTATGTGCAGGAATTAGTAGACAAGCAGGCCGTTTTACCATCAACTATTAATTGGCATTTTATTGGTCATTTACAAAGCAATAAAGTCAAATACATTGCGCCATTTGTGTACCTCATTCATGGGGTGGATAGTTTAAAATTACTACAAGAAATAAACAAGCAGGCAGTCAAAAACAACCGTGTCATTGATTGCTTGTTGCAGGTTCATATCGCCAAAGAGGAAACCAAATTTGGCCTAGACGCACCTGAATTATCAGCTGCACTAGAAGCTGCCAAACAGTTGCCCAATGTAAACATTAAGGGCCTCATGGGTATGGCATCCTTTTCTGATAACCAGGAGCTTGTAGCCAACGAATTTAAATACTTACATGAGCTGTTTACAACGCATCATTTTGACAAGCAGCCAGCTTCCATATTAAGTATGGGCATGAGTGCCGATTATCCATTAGCCATTGCTGCAGGAAGTAATATGGTACGAATTGGCAGTTTACTTTTTGGTGCCCGCGTAGTCAAACACTAATTGACAAAAAGCTTTTACGCCTAAATCAAATCCAGACTCATCAATAAAAAATTCTGGAGTATGGTGTAATGAGGCCTCTGCAGGTTTCATGCCTTTTGGCATCGCACCTAAGTAAAAGAAAAACGCAGGTGTTTTTTCGCCAAAAAATGAAAAGTCTTCGGCACCCGTATCCCAATCTCTTTCTTTCACATTGCCTTTACCGGCTGCTGTTTCTAAAAAAGGAACGGTTAGTTTTACTAGGGCTGGATCGTTATAGGTAACCAGTGTTTTAGTAGTAATGGTAACATCTGCAGTTGCGCCAGCGCTCGCAGCAATATGTTTAACCGTGTTTTTAATTCGTTCGTGTAATTCTTTTTGCATACCTGGATCAAGGGTTCTTAAGGTACCTATCATTTCACAAGACTCTGGAATAATATTGTTTCTAACACCACCATGAATAGCCCCAATGGTAATAACAACAGGTGCTTTGGTAAGCTCCATTTGTCTACTCACAATATTTTGAAGTCCCTGAATAATTTGTGCCGATGCTGCAATAGGATCTACGCCAGTCCATGGTTTTGAACCATGTGCACCTTTACCGTTCACTACAATTTTAATCCAATCGGAAGAAGCCATAAAGCCCTGAGGCTTGTACTGAATTTCTCCAACAGGTACTTCAGATTTTATATGCATACCAAAAACAACATCAACTTTAGGATTGTCTAATACGCCCTCTTTAATCATAAGTTGCGCGCCACCTTCTTCACCTTCTGGAGAGCCTTCCTCTGCGGGTTGAAATAAAAACACTACAGTACCCGGAACGTCGGCTTGCATTTTTTTAAGTACGGTTGCTGCGCCCATTAAAATAGAAGTATGTGCGTCATGACCACATGCGTGCATCACCCCAACTTTTTGTCCATTGTATTCGGTAACAACCTTAGAGGCAAAAGGTAAACTGTTTCTTTCGGTAACTGGTAATGCGTCAATATCGGCTCTTAGCGCCACCACAGGACCCGGTTTACCACCTTTTAAAATAGCTACCACACCAGTGTTAGCAACGTTTTCTTTTACCTCATAACCAATAGAGCGCATGTAATTCGCAATGTATTTTCCGGTATTAAATTCGCGGTTACTAAGCTCTGGATTTTCATGGAAATGTCTGCGCCAAGTAGTTAACTGCGGCGTTATATCTTTTACAAGTTGTAAATAATTAGCAGGAGGGGTAGCCGTCTGTAATACTTGTTTTTTTTGGGCACAAACTAGTAAAGAGCTTCCTACAAATAAAGTGCTTAGTAAAATATTTTTCATGAGGGTTGTTTTTAATTTTTAAAATTCGCCAAACACCAATCTTAAGGCATTTGAAATTTCACCAAGGGTGGCTTTGTTTTCTACTGCTTCAACCACCAGCGGCATGATGTTATCAGTACCTTTTGCTGCGTTTGTAATAGCATCTAAACAAGCGGCAACTTTGGTGTTGTCTCTATTTTGTTTGAGGGTATTTATTTTTTCTATTTGAACATGTCTAATACTGTCATCTATTTTAAATGCAATATTAGTAGGGGCTTCATCGATGGTAAATTTATTAACGCCCACAATTATTTTTTCGCCAGATTCAATTTCTTTTTGATACGCATAGGCGCTCTTTGCAATTTCGTCTTGCATAAAACCAGATTCGATAGCTGCAACACTGCCACCCATGGCGTCTATTTTAGCTATGAGTTCCCAGGCCTTTTTTTCTACCTCTGCAGTTAAGCTTTCAATAAAATAACTACCAGCTAGTGGGTCAACAGTATCAGGTG
Source organism: Sediminibacterium sp. (assembly GCA_027487895.1). GTDB lineage: Bacteria > Bacteroidota > Bacteroidia > Chitinophagales > Chitinophagaceae > Sediminibacterium. The sequence goes on from JAIYCS010000010.1 coordinate 3,276, forward strand.
CACCACTTTCAAAAGCAACAATTTGCTGGGTTCTTAAGGCAATACGTGCTGCTTCTTCGGTAGGTAAATTAAGGGCTTCGTCGTATCCATTGGTATGCAAACTTTGCGTACCGCCTAAAACTGCGGCAAGTGTTTGAATGGTTACACGGCTAATATTATTAAGTGGCTGTTGCGCGGTAAGTGTTGCGCCGCCAGTTTGAGTATGAAAGCGAAGCATGAGCGCTTTAGGATCTGTGGCACCAAGTTCTTTCATGATAGAAGCCCACATGGTACGTGCTGCTCTAAATTTGGCTACTTCTTCAAATAAATTATTGTGTGCATTAAAAAAGAAGGAGAGGCGTTTGCCAAAAACATTAATGTCCATTCCTTTTTCGATCGCTGCTTTTACATAAGCTTTACCATTGCTCAGTGTAAATGCGATTTCTTGAACAGCAGTGCTTCCAGCTTCTCTAATATGATAGCCCGAAATAGAAATGGTATTCCATTTTGGAACGTTACTACTACACCATTCAAAAATATCCGTGATGATACGCATAGACGGTTTAGGCGGATAAATATAAGTGCCTCTTGCTGCGTATTCTTTTAAAATATCATTTTGTATGGTGCCTGTAAGTTTATTTAAATCGGCACCTTGTTTTTTAGCGAGCGCCACATAAAATGCAAGTAGTATAAAACCAGTAGCATTGATGGTCATGGAAGTACTCACTTTTTCTAGGTCGATACCTTTAAAAAGAATTTCCATGTCTTCGATACTATCAATGGCAACGCCTACTTTACCAACTTCGCCATCTGCTAATTCATGGTCGCTATCATATCCAATTTGGGTAGGTAAATCAAATGCAACGCTAAGGCCCATTACACCTTGCGATAATAAATAATGGTAACGCTTATTGCTTTCTTCGGCGGTTGAGAATCCGGCGTATTGGCGCATTGTCCAAAGTTTACCTCGGTACATATCTGGCTGAACGCCTCTCGTGTAAGGGAATTCGCCAGGTTGTAAATTTTCTAGCGCTTGTTTATTATCCGCAATATCTGAAGCGTTGTATACCGTTTTAATGGCAATACCGCTATCTGTTTTTTTATTGTTAGGCGTACTCATTACAATATTTGTTTTACTTCTACACTTAAAACCTCAGTTACCAGTTGGTGCATATCTCCAGCAGGGTCGCTTCCCAAAAAACTAATGAGTAATCTATTGAGTTCTCCAGCATTAGATCCCACTGGAAGTGTTGTCGCCGCTTGATGAATGAGAAGTATATTTTTTTCTTTAAAATTAGTAACTGCATCCCAAGCTATTTTTGACACATACAGCTGCTGGGTAACATTGTGTTCAAACTCTTCTTTGATGGTTGACACTAAAAGTAGTTGTTGGTCGGTGGCAGAAAGGGTTGAATTACTTTTGCCATCGTTTTGAAGCCGGGTAATTAAATGAGGAATCGAAATACGGTTGGCAAGAAGTATTAATCTTTCGTAGGCTTGTAGTTTTAAAATTTTGGTATCCTTATCGATGGATTTGGTGGCAACACCAATTTTTTGCTGCAGGTAAATGAGAACCGCTATAAATAAGCCAATGATAACGGCGATGACAACAGTTAATACGGTTGATGTGTCAAGCATCTTGTAAATTTTACCAAAAATAAGGCAATCTGAGCTGCTCTTAGTAGCTTTGCACAAAATTAGATACTATGTCTATCTCAACAATAACACAAACGGCTCCAGTAACCCTAACAGCGGGTGCCATCGTGGAAATCAAGCGTCTTATGGCAGAAGATGGGTTTGATACCAACCAGCGCCTTAGAATTGGCGTTAAAGGGGGTGGCTGCAGCGGCATGACCTATGTACTTGGCTTTGATTTGCCCTTACCAGAAGATACACATTTTGAAATAGAAGGCATTGCGTGTATCATAAACAATAGCCATCAGCTTTACCTTTTTGGTATGGAAGTAGATTGGCAGGGTGGATTAAATAGCCGTGGATTTACTTTTAGCAACCCCAACGCAAGTAAAACTTGCGGATGTGGTACATCATTTGCCGTTTAAATCAACATTCTTTAGCGCAACATAATATTCAGCGCAATACTCAAAATTTTACCCACAAAAAAGCCTCGCAACTCATTTAAAGTGCGAGGCTTTTTTTATGGAATCTTATATAAGGTTCTTATTTTTTTGCTGCTTTGCTTAGCTTCTTGTTCTTAGAAAAATCTACTAAGATTGGAGCTGCCACAAAGATTGAAGAGTAAGTACCGGTTATAACACCCACTAACATTGCAAAGGCAAAACCTTTGGTTACTTCACCACCAAATATGAATAATATTAAGATGGTTAAGAATACGGTTAATGAAGTCATGATGGTACGGCTTAGCGTTTCATTAATCGCTTTATTGATTACCGTATGATTGTCTAAGTTCGGGTGTAGTCTGCTATCTTCTCTAATACGGTCATATACAATGATGGTATCGTTCATACTAAAACCAATAACGGTTAACACGGCAGCAATAAAGTGCTGATCAATTTCTAGCGGGAACGGAACAATAGTACGTGCAAAGCTAAATATGATAAGTGTTACAAACACATCGTGTAAAAGGGCAAAAATAGTTCCTAAAGAATATCTCCAGTCTCTAAAACGAACAAAGATAAATAAGCAAATCACCATCATTGCAATCACGGTTGCTTTGGTTGCACCTGCTTTTAAGTCGTCAGAGATGGTAGGTAATACCGTTTGAGAACTTTGCTTATATGTTGTTTCAAATTCAGAGAAAGTAACATTAGCAGGTAATTGTTTTGCTAATCCAGTGAACAACATTTTTTCTACTAAAGAATCTACGTTGTTACCTGTTTCTTTGATTTTGTAAGAAGTGGTAATGTTTAATTGGTTGTTAGAATTTACCGTTTTAATAATTGGCGCTTCACCAAATACTGCTTTTAGTTCATTTCTAACTTCTTCAACATTTACTGGTTTGTCAAACTTAACAGTATAGCTACGGCCACCTGCAAATTCAACACCTTCGTCAAAACCATTAAAGAAACTCGCAACACCTAATACAAAAATTATAGCAGATAAACCGTACGCAAATTTGCGGTATTCGATAAACTTGAATTGTGCTTTTTGGAAGATAGATCTTGAAATACCTGTAAAGTATTCGAGGTGTCTATTTTTATTAGTGTACCAGTCTGTAATTAATCTTGAAACTAGGATACCACAGAATAATGATAATAAAATACCAATAATTTGAGTGGTTGCAAAACCAAGTACTGGACCAAGACCAAAGTAAGCTAAGATGATAGCTGTTAATAGGGTAGTGATGTGACCATCAAGTACTGGCGCCAAAGATCTTCTATAACCATCTGTTACAGCAAGTGGATAGCTCTTACCTTTTGTCAATTCTTCTTTGATACGCTCAAATATAAGTACGTTGGTATCTACCGCCATACCAATGGTAAGTACCAAACCGGCAATACCTGGTGCAGTTAATGTAAATCCTAGGGCACTTAAAATACCTACTGTAAATAATAGGTTTAAGATAAGCGCAACGTTTGCAACCCATCCTGCTGTATTAAAGTAAAGTAGCATGAGGGCAAAAATTACCAAGAAAGAAATAAAGAATGAAAGTCCACCACCCATAATTGATTCTTTACCAAGGGTAGGACCTACTTGTTGTTCTTGAACAATTTTAGCAGGCGCCGGTAATTTACCGCTCTCTAATATTTCAGATAAATCTTGTGCTTCTTTTAATGAATAGCTACCACTAATTTGAGAGTTACCTGTAGTGATAGGCTCATTAACATTTGGTGCAGAGTACACGAAATTATCAAGTACAATAGCAATAGGTTTACCAGCATTTTTAGTGGTCATTTTAGCCCACAAGTTGGTACCTACTTTGTCCATGTTCATTTTAATTGCAATTTTACCACGCTCGTCATAATCTTGAGAAGCGCTAGAAATATGATCGCCTTCTAATTCGGCCTGACCATTGTCTAGTGTTTTAATTGCATATAAAGTAAGGATGTCTTTGAATTTAGGATCGGTACTTGCTTCTGCTTTACCATACATAAATTGCAGGTTAGCAGGGAATTTGTTTTTAACAAAATCAAGTTTTAAATAACTATTTAAAGTACCAGTGTCTTTAGATTGAATATAACCAATAGCAGCAGGGAAAACAGTTTTACCAGCACCATCGTTGTATGGTTGTGTAAACTGAACTAAACGTGCAATAGGGTTTGCATTAGCGCTATCTTTTAACTTAGCCGTTGCTTTTTTAGCAGCTGTGTCTTTTACAGCAGCAGTGTCGTTAACGGCTGGCGCGCCTTCTAGCATGTCTTGTACAGCTTTATCGGCAGCAACAATACCATTTTGTAAGTCGGTGCTTTCAAAAGTATATACTTCAAAAAACTGAAGGTTAGCGGTAGATTGTAAGTAAGAACGTACACGCTCTTTATCATTTACACCTGCTAATTCAATATTGATAATACCTTTTGCTGGATCAGGATTGATACTTGGAGAAGCAACACCAAAACGGTCAATTCTCGTACGTAAAATGCGGTAGGTATTATTAAACGCAGCTGTTGCTTGAGCGGTTAAATATTCGTTCACTGCATTATCTGTAGCATCAAATTTTACTTTACCATTACTGCGTGCAGCAAAGAAAGGAGCTAGTTTACCTGAAGGGTTTAATTTCTTATATTCTTCTTCAAATAAAGTAATAAGGTTAGCGCCACTGTTAGCTTTGCGCGCAACAGCGTTATCTAATGCTTTATTAAAGTTGGCGTCTTTGGTATAGTTTGCTAATGATTTAATTAAACCATCTAAGCCAACTTCCATGGTAACACTCATACCACCTTGTAAGTCAAGACCAAGCATCAACTCACTTTCTTTAGCACTACGGTAGGTTACAAGGCCAAAAGCTAATTTGGTTTCTTTGGTACTATCTAATAAACGAAGTACTCTTTCCTTTTTAACTTCTGCTAAACTATCAGCATAAATTGCTTGCTTTTCTTTATCACCTGGATATTGCTGTTCTGGCGTTGGAAATCTTTTCATCCAAGCCTGTGCTTTTTCATCCATTGCTTTTTCGTGACTACGAACAAACCAAGTAAATGATAGCTGGTATAAACAAATCAAAATCAGCGCTATCGCAAAGAATCTAACTAAACCTTTCAGTTGCATATGGGTAAGGGTTTACATATTTTTTTAGAGCGGCAAAGATAGGGGAATGCCTATAATATAGGCATAAACACCGCTTTTTTCATCTAAAGTATTAAAAATCAATTATTTATCTAACATCCGTAAGGGTTACCTCAAAATAAAGTGGACTATTGGGTGCAATTGACCCTGAACCATTACAACCGTAGGCTAATGAAGAAGGAATCACCATTTTAATACGGCCACCTTTTTTAATGAGTGGAATAGCTATTTGCCAGCCCTTAATTACACCACTTAATAAAAAACTTACCGGATTAGCACTTGCATCAAATTGCGTATTATTTAACAACTTTCCGGTGTAAACAGTTGAAACTGTATTGGTTAGTGTAGGCTGTGTGCCTAGTCCTGGAGACATAATTTCGTATAAAATACCGCTTGCATGCTCGGTATAGGTAATATTATTAGCCGTACAATAGGCAACCATGGCCGCTTTTTCAGAAGCAACCGTTGCAGGAACACATTCAGTATTTGTTTTTCCGCAGGCGGTAAATAAAAGTGGGGCTATTAAAAAAGCCAACAATACATTTCTTTTCATAAATACATTTTATAGAATAATCACAAATTTAATGAGATAAAGCCCACGTGCCTTAAAAATCTTGGGAGGGATTAAGATTGGGGGTTTTGGCGCTTTTGCTTAGCCATTAGCTCTTTATACTGCTGTTCTCTGTTTTCCCAACTAAAGCTGCGGTATAAATAGGCCATAAAAAAAGAAACCAGTAAAATACCTGCAAAAAATACGAACCCGTTTAATTTACTATTGGCCTGCATATTAGCCCTTGTATACCAGCCAGAATAAAGTACTACAAGCACCACGAGTCCAAATACAAGTCCTGCCGAAAGGCCAATTAAAAAAGGACGCTTGCTCGTTTTTTCGGCAATTCTGTTTTTGGCCCAATAGTCTACAAAGTCTTTTTCTTGTTTGGAAAGCATGTTACAAAAGTAATTGATTGAATCAAGTTCTCCATCATACATTTGCAAATAAATCAACCAAAGGTTCGTGAAAGAATTAGCAGCAGTCAATGAGTATTTGTGGAAGTATAAAGAGCGGTTTTTACTGGGCACTTTATTTGTGGTACTCTCTAATTTTTTTGCTGTAATTGCTCCTCAAATTACCGGTTATGTGGTGAGTCAGGTGCAACAAAATTTACCAGGTGCCATCAAAATTAAACATATCCAAACCCATAGTTACCTGGTTAATATTTTAATTGATTGGTTGGATACCCAGCAAATGAGTTTTGCTAAACTTGTGGCTATTTGCAGTGTTACAATTTTACTATTGGCAATTTTTAGAGGTGTGATGTTATTTTTTATGCGCCAAACCATTATCGTAATGAGTAGGCATATCGAGTATGATCAAAAAAACGAAGTTTACGCTAAGTACCAAGCACTAGACGCAGGTTTTTACAAAACGCATAACACCGGCGATTTAATGAGCCGTATTACAGAAGATGTAAGCCGTGTGCGAATGTATACAGGACCTGCTATTATGTATTTAATAAATTTAGTAACCCTAATAGGTCTTGCGCTTTATTACATGCTTAAAAAGGATGTAACCCTTACGCTGTATGTGTTAGCGCCACTTCCCATACTTGCTATTACCATTTATTTTGTAAATAGTATCATCAATAAAAAGAGTGAAAAAATTCAGGGGCTGTTGTCAAATTTAACAACCAATGCACAAGAAACCTATGCAGGTATCCGGGTTATCAAATCTTTTGTGCAAGAAAAAGCAATGCTCTCTTTTTTTGAAAAAAATAGCGAAAACTATAAAAAAAATGCCATCGATTTAGCCAAGGTAGAATCTATTTATTTTCCTTCGATGGCGTTACTCATTGGACTTAGCACGGTGGTTACTATTTTTTTAGGAGGGTTGCAAGC
>JAIYCS010000070.1 GCA_027487895.1 Sediminibacterium sp.
CTTGCTTTAGAAACCCTTACAAGGCAACCAATAAAAAGCACAACCATCAAATTGATTCTTTAACAGTTATTGCCGAACTACCAAACAATGGTGGCATTTTTTCAGACTCTGTAAAACAACCGCCTTATTGGGTAGGTACGACCAATTTTGGATTACGCAAACCAAATTTTGTAATCATTCACCATACCGCTCAAAATTCTTGTGAAGAAACACTCAAAACATTTACCATTCCAAGAACTGCGGTTAGTGCACACTACGTAATTTGTAAAGATGGAACCATACACCAAATGCTTAATGATTATATGCGTGCACAGCATGCAGGCATAAGTAAGTGGGGTAATTTAATTGATATCAATTCGTCGTCTATTGGGATTGAACTTGACAACAACGGATTTGAACCTTTTGATAGTTTACAAATCAATAGTTTACTTGTACTACTCAATAGGCTCAAACAAAAATATACCATCCCAACCCCAAATTTTATCGGACACGGTGATATTGCACCCACCAGAAAAAACGATCCAAACTTTAGATTCCCTTGGAAATTGTTAGCCACTAACGGCTATGGCCTTTGGTATGACGAAAATTTACAGCCAGCCCCAACAAATTTTAATCCATACATCGCCCTACGTATAATTGGATACGATTTAAAGGATTCTACAGCGGCAGTGAGGTCTTTTAAAAGACATTTTTTACAGGATACCACCAGGCGTTTAAACGCTGTTGACACCCTAGTTCTTTCCAATTTGCAGCGTAAATATTTCTAAAAAAAGTACCGATAAATTATAAATCCTAACAATTGTTAGCTTATTTTTGCCCACAAATAAAGCTTCTATGGATTTTAATTTAACCGAAGAGCAGCTAATGATTCAGGCTGCAGCACGTGATTTCGCTAAAAATAGTTGTTTACCAGGCGTTATAGAAAGAGACGAAAAACAATCATTTCCGAAAGAGCAAATTATGCAATTAGCAGAACTTGGCTTCATGGGAATGATGGTAAGTCCGACATATGGTGGTGCTGGTATGGATACGATTAGCTATGTGCTTGCCATGGAAGAAATTAGTAAAATTGATGCGAGTGTAAGTGTGTGCATGAGCGTTAACAATAGCCTCGTATGCTGGGGTCTTGAAACCTTTGGTACAGAAGCGCAAAAGCAAAAATATTTAACACCACTTGCTAAAGGAATTAAAGACAATGACCTTTATATTGGCGCCTTTTTATTAAGTGAACCAGAAGCAGGGAGTGATGCAACAAGCCAGCAAACGACTGCCGAAGATAAAGGAGATTATTATTTATTAAATGGTACCAAAAACTGGATTACCAATGGCTCAAGCGCCTCTGTTTATTTGGTGATTGCACAAACAGATCCTGCTAAAGGAAGTAAAGGTATCAACGCATTTATTGTAGAAAAAAATACCCCCGGTGTTACCGTTGGTGCTAAAGAAAATAAGTTAGGTATAAGAGGAAGTGATACCCATTCTATTATGTTTAACGATGTTAAAGTCCCTAAAGAAAATAGAATTGGAGAAGACGGGTTTGGATTTAAGTTTGCCATGAAAACCCTCGCTGGTGGCCGTATTGGTATTGCTGCACAAGCACTCGGTATTGCAAGTGGTGCTTATGAATTAGCACTAGGCTATAGCAAACAACGTAAAGCATTTGGTAAAGAAATCATGCACCACCAAGCAATTCAGTTTAAATTAGCTGACATGGCTACCAAAGTGGAAGCAGCTAGATTACTTTGTTTTAAAGCAGCTGCAGACAAAGATGAACATAAGGATTATGGTTTTTCATCTTCTATGGCAAAAGTATATGCAAGTGAAGCAGCCATGTGGATTTCCACCGAAGCCGTTCAAGTGCACGGTGGCTATGGTTTTGTAAAAGAATACCATGTAGAACGCCTAATGCGCGATGCTAAAATTACACAGATTTACGAGGGTACTTCAGAAATTCAAAGAATTGTAATTAGCCGCCATATTTTGACGAACTAATTATTATTTACGATTCCATTTCTAACACTTTTTCAAAAACTGTTTCATACTCGTTATTGAGTGTGGCTAGTTTTTGTTGTACCGATTTGTATTCGGATTCAAGTGCTGCAAATTTAGCTGGATTGGTATAGGTATCTGGGTTACCAAGTTCCTGTTCAATATTTTCTTTTTGAACTTTGGTATTATTGATATCGAGTTCTAATGCTTGAAGCCTCTTTTTTTGCTTTTGCAATTCTTTTTGAAAATCTTTATCAATAGCCGTATTAGGCGTTGGTGCTTTTGTTTCAGGTACTGTAACTTTTGGGGTTGGCGCTGGGGCAGGCGCAATAGGAGTAGATCCTTTATTTTCTTTTTGTTTGGCAGCCATGCGCTCATTCCATTCTACCCACTCTGCGTATGTGCCTTTAAATTCTTTGATTTGATGGTCTACAATTTCCCAAATTTTATTGGCTGTTTGCGAAATAAAATAACGGTCGTGGCTAATTAAAATATAACTGCCTTCGTACTTGTTAAGGGCACCAGCGAGTAGCTCCACAGAGTGCATGTCAAGGTGGTTGGTAGGTTCATCGAGTAATAAAAAGTTTGCTTTACTCACCATTGTTTTGGCAAGAGCTACCCTCGCTTTTTCACCTCCACTTAATACACGTATTTTTTTATCAACGTCATCACCACTAAATAAAAACGCACCTAAAATACTTCGAAGTTCAACATCGGTTTTTTTACTGCCGCATTGTTGCATTTCCTCCAAAATAGTATTCGTAAGTGTTAATGCTTCTAATTGATGTTGTGCGTAAAAACTTTCTTCAACGTTATGTCCCCAAACCCTTTCACCACTGTGCTGCTCGGTACCGCCAACAATACGAAGGATGGTAGATTTACCTTTACCGTTCGCTCCAATAAGAGCGATTTTGTCACCACGTTCAATTTCGGCGGTGGTATTGTTTACAATGGTTAAATCACCAAATTGCTTGGTAATATTTTTTAAATCTACAAGTACTTTACCAGGCACTTTATCGAGCTGGAAATTAATGCGTAAATCGGGACGCTCTAATTGAACATCATCAATTTTGTCAATTTTATCGAGCCTTTTTTGAATACTCTGTGCCTGTGCTGCTTTACTAGCTTTAGCTTTAAAGCGTTCAATAAACCTTTCTTGTTGACGAATATAATCTTGTTGATTTTCAAAAGCTTTTTGTTGCATTTCTATACGCAACGCTTTTTCAGTTTCATAATAATTATAATCACCACTATAAATATGTAAAGACTGTTGGTATACTTCTACAATTTTATTGACCATTCGGTTTAAGAAAAATTTATCGTGGCTCACGATAACTACACTTCCTTGGTAATGCAATAAATATTTTTCTAACCACTCAATAGAAGGTAAGTCGAGGTGGTTGGTAGGTTCATCCAGTAAGAGTACATCGGGCTGTTGCAATATCATTTTAGCAAGCAGTACCCGCATACGCCAACCTCCACTAAATTCTTTGTAGGGTCTTTTTAAATCCTGACTGCTAAATCCAAGACCATGTAATACTTCTTCGGCTTTGTGCTGAATATTGTAACCATCCAACACATCTAATTCATGAAGCGCGTCTGTGTATTTTATAAGAAGGTCATTGTTATCTGAATCATTTTCAAGCGCTATGCCAAGTGCTTCTATTTCTTTTTCTAGCGCCCTAACGCGTTCAAAAGCACCAAGTGCTACTTCTGTGATGGTTTCACTGGTATCAAAACTTAATAAATCTTGGTGTAAATAGCCAATGGTGGTATCCCTACTTTTTTCTACGGTTCCTTTTGAAGGGGTGTATTCACCAACCAATACTTTTAATAGGGTAGACTTTCCTGTTCCGTTATATCCAATAAGTCCAATACGATCTCCAGGTTGAATATGCCATGTAGCGTCTTCTACAATAACCCTAGCACCAAATTCAAACGTTACATTTTGTAAACCAATAAGCATATCAAGATTGTATTTGTGGCCGCAAAGGTAACCACAAAATAAATAAGGTAATCCTACTTATTGGGTTTGTAATCAATAATAATCTTAGCGTTCTTTTTTTCGTCGGAAGTTAAAAAGATCTCCTGTCTTTTTTTACCAATGGTTACCACCATGATAGCCGTGTTGGGTGGGATTTCTCCAAGATTTTCAGCAACCAATACTAACTCGTGCGCAGATGGGCCATCATTACAACTAAATGTGTAGGTGAGGGGCTGGTAATTTAGTTTCCCTTTTCTAATAACCTGCTCGCCATTATGGTACAAGCTAATGGTATCATTATCAATGGTTCCGTTATCAAAGAGTTCTACTTTAACATTCGCCTCAGTACTAATGATTCGCTTAATTAAAAAGTTTTCTCTGTTAACAAGCACTTTAGGTTGCGGGTTGGTATTAACAGATTTATTTACATCGTTAGGGGCTACTATATCATTAACTTTTGGCAACTCAAGGTTGGAATCTTTTTTCTTTTTAGAATTTTCTGAATCAATGATGGATGGCTTGACAACTGGTTTTTGTTGTGTAATAGGAGCCTGTGGTTTAGGATGTGCTAAAAAATCCTCCAATTCAAAATCACTTTTTGAAACGCGCTCTAGGTATACCTTTCCGCTGCCACAATCTTTTTTATTTTTTGCATTGGTAGAAATAAAATTGCCTTGCAATACTTCTAATTTTCCAATTTTTACAAAATCTAAGTAGCAAGTCATTAAACAGGGTTCGCTGTTACTTCCAATTTTTAATTCCACTAATTTTAGTTCTTTTAAAATTAGATTTTTGCTACTTGCGGTATAAATGCCCTGCAAGGTTGATTTTCCATAAAAAACGGTAGATTTATAAGAATAGGTAACTCCCTTTACACTATTATCCGTTTGCTGATCTATTTGAACCTCGTATTTGTACATTTCCTCCTCGGCATCCTCCCTAAAAATACCAGAAGCGGCACTAAAGTATCCACGCCAAATACCCGTAAGTTTTTGGGCCTGCAGGGTGGTGGTTAAAAGAAGTAAAGAAAAGAGGGTAAAAGTCAATCTCATTGGCGCAAATGTAAGCTCTTACAAAAGTATTAAAATCTAAAGAAGCGTTAAAACGAAAAACTCACTGCTTTCCTTTATTTTTGCATGAGTAACCCATTAGGGGTTAAACAGTTAAGTTAGACCTATGATAAATATAAAATTTCCAGATGGTGCCGTAAGGCAATATGAAGCAGGGATTTCTGCAGATGGGATCGCAAAATCTATTAGTGAAGGACTTGCCAGAAAAGTTTTAGCGGCATCGGTAAATGGAGAGGTATGGGACAGCACTAGACCTATCCACACCGACGCTTCTTTGCAATTATTAACCTGGGATGACGATGCAGGAAAAAATACATTTTGGCATTCTTCTGCGCACCTTATGGCAGAAGCGGTGGAAGCTTTATATCCGGGTGTAAAATTTTGGGTAGGGCCAGCACTGGACAAAGGATTTTATTACGATATTGATTTAGGTGATCGTCATTTAACAGAAGATGATTTAATTGCGATCGAAAGAAAAATGAATGAGCTTGCAAAAGCTGCCAACAGTTTTACTAGAAAAGAAATTTCAAAAGCGGATGCCATCGCATATTTTACAGAGCGCAATGATCCGTACAAATTAGATTTATTAGAAGGTTTACAAGATGGCAATATCACACTCTACTCGCAAGGTAATTTTACAGACTTATGTAGAGGGCCACATATTCCAAATACAGGTGCTATTAAAGCCATTAAACTAACCAATATTGCAGGTGCTTATTGGAAGGGTAATGAAAAAAATAAAATGCTAACACGCTTATATGGCGTGACTTTCCCGAATCAGAAAGAATTAGATGCATATCTTTTAATGCTTGAAGAAGCTAAAAAAAGAGACCACCGAAAACTAGGTAAAGAACTTGGCATTTTTACCATGGATGATGATGTGGGTCAGGGCCTTCCTTTATGGTTACCAAACGGTACCATCATTATTGAAGAGTTAGAAAAATTAGCAAAACAAACCGAAGAAGCAGCAGGATACAAACGCGTGGTTACTCCACACATTGCTAAAGAAAGTATGTACCTCACAAGCGGTCACTTACCTTACTATGCAGATAGTATGTTTCCACCGATGGAACTTGATGGTACCAAGTATTATTTAAAAGCGATGAACTGTCCGCATCACCATAAAATATTTGATGCAGAACCAAAGAGCTACAAAGATTTACCATACCGTATTGCAGAATATGGAACCTGTTACAGGTACGAACAAAGTGGTGAATTATTTGGACTCATGCGTGTGCGTTGCTTACACATGAATGATGCACACATTTATTGTAACAAAGAACAATTTGCTGCCGAATTTAGAGCGGTAAATGACATGTATACCAAGTACTTTAAAATATTTGGTATTGATAAGTACGTAATGCGTTTGAGCCTACATGAACCTACTAAACTGGGTGCTAAATATGTAAATGAACCTGAGTTATGGAAGGAAACAGAAGCGATGGTACGTCAGGTACTCATCGAATCTGAGATCCCTTACATCGAGGTTCCTGACGAAGCAGCGTTTTATGGCCCGAAAATTGACGTACAAATTTGGAGTGCGATAGGTAGAGAATTTACCCTAGCCACCAACCAAGTAGACTTTAATTCTGGCAATAAATTCAAATTAAGCTACAATAACCAAAACAATCAACCTGAGGTTCCACTAATCATTCACCGTGCACCACTTGGTACCCATGAGCGTTTTATTGGATTTTTACTTGAACACTATGCTGGTAAATTCCCAGTTTGGTTGGCACCTTTACAAGTAAAAATATTACCAATTTCAGACAAGTTTATGGAGTTTGCTGAATCGGTTAAACAGCAGTTAAAAGCAGTAGGGGTAAGGGTTGAGATAGATGACAGATCAGAAAAAATTGGTAAAAAAATTAGAGATACCGAACTTCAGCGCGTACCATATATGCTAGTTGTTGGAGAAAAAGAAACCCTCGAAAACAAGCTATCTGTGCGCAGACAAGGTAAGGGGGATTTAGGCATGCAGGACACGCAGGTATTTATCGATGCAATTATTCAGGAAATTCATGAACGTAAATCCGGCGAATAGCCCAAATAGCTTTATCTTTATACTTCAAAATATTACTAACAAAACAAGTTTTAATGGCATTACCACCAAGAGGCGGCGGAAGATTTAACCCAAGGTTCCAAAGACAACAAGAACCAGAACACCGAATTAACGACAGAATTAGAGTTCCACAGGTACGTTTAGTAGGCGACAACGTTGAAGTTGGCGTTTATTCTACCCAAGAGGCACTCAAAATAGCTCAAGAACAAGAATTAGACCTTGTAGAAATCTCTCCAACAGCTGATCCTCCCGTTTGTAAGGTAATAGATTATAAAAAATTCTTATACGAGAAAAAGCGTAAAGAGAAGGAAATGAAAGCCAACTCTAAGCAATCTGAAATCAAAGAAATCAGATTTACGCCAAGTACCGATGACCATGACTTTGACTTTAAGGCTAAACATGCCGAAAAGTTCTTAAAAGATGGCAATAAGGTTAAAGCATATGTTCAATTTAAAGGTAGAGCTATCATGTTCCAGGATAGGGGTCAGTTACTCCTGCTCAAGTTTGCGGAACGCCTAGCTGAAGCTGGAACCCTAGAAAGTATGCCAAAACTAGAAGGCAAGCGTATGTTTGCCATTTTTACCCCTAAAACAGGTAAAAAGAAATAGTTGCTCAAATAGCATATTATCCATAATTTTGCATCCCAATTTCCCAAATGGCTCAACAAGTGTCTCGCCTGTGCAAGACCGCCAGTAGGGTGTAATCTATAACTAGATTATTAACATGCCAAAGGTAAAAACAAACTCAAGCGCAAAAAAGCGTTTCAAAGTCACTGGTAGTGGTGAAGTTACATTCCAAAAGCCGTTCAAAAGGCACATCTTAACCAAGAAATCAAAAAAACGTAAAAGAGCACTAAACAAAAAAGGTTTAGTAGGTTCTACAAACAAAGACTTCGTTCTTCGTTTATTACGCTTAAAAGGTTAATTTCTAGGTTCATTTTTAGAAGTACCATTCACAAACAACATTATCAAACAGCAATTACCAATTAGGTAGGCGCTTTCAAACAAATTAATATGCCACGTTCAAAAAATGCAGTAGCATCGAGAGCTAGGAGAAAAAGAATTCTTAAGCAAGCTAAAGGGTTCTACGGTAAGCGTAAAAACGTTTATACAGTAGCCAAAAATATCGTTGAAAAAGGTTTAACCTATTCTTATGTAGGTCGTAAACTTAAAAAGCGTGAATACCGTCAATTATGGATTGCACGTATCAACGCAGCGGTTAGACAAGAAGGACTTACTTACAGCCAATTTATCAATAAATTGAGCACTAAGGGTATCGAACTTAACCGTAAAGTATTAGCAGACCTTGCTATGAACGAGCCAGCTAGCTTCAAAGCTTTAGTTGACCAAGTAAAATAAGGTAGCTTACTGCAAAAAATTAATATAAAAAACCGAGTAGTATGTATACTGTTCGGTTTTTTTATTCGTTTCTATATCTATTATTAAAAGTTTGTCGTTCACCCATTTTAAAGCAACCGCGTAAATGAACAATACTTATACCTCGCTCGTAAACCAAACATTTCACTTCCCTCAACCTGGGTTTGATGTAAATGACAATGGTTACTTACAGTTCAATGACTTAGATTTAAAAAAGATCATTGAAAAGCATGGTACCCCTTTAAAGTTAACATACTTACCAAAAATTGGTATGCAAATTAACAAGGCAAAAGACATGTTTAAGGCTGCTTTTAAAAAGCATAAATATGAGGGTGAATATTTTTATTGTTATTGTACAAAGAGCTCTCACTTTTCATTTGTAGTTGAAGAGGCACTCAAGCACAATATTCATTTAGAAACTTCTTACGCTTACGATATTGAAATTATCAATAGACTGTATCAGCGCAGAAAAATTAACAAGGATACGTACATCATTTGTAATGGCTACAAACAAAAGTCATACACGTCACGCATCAATAAATTAATCAACTCTGGATTTAAAAATGTAATTCCAATACTTGATAACAAAGAGGAACTAATGGCCTACAAACGTGGCGCCAAACAACCTTTTAGAGTTGGTATCAGAGTTGCTGCAGAGGAAGAACCTAACTTTCCTTTTTACACCTCAAGACTTGGTATTAGAGCTAAAGATATTCTAGAATTTTATGTAGATGAAATTGAAGGCAACGAAGACAAGTTTCAATTAAAAATGCTACATATCTTTTTAAATAAAGGTATCAAGGATGATATTTATTACTGGTCAGAACTTAATAAAATCATCAACCTGTATTGTCAATTAAAAAAGATTTGTCCTGAGTTAGATTCTATAAATATTGGTGGTGGATTTCCAATCAAACACTCACTTGGATTTGAATATGACTATCAGTTCATGATCAATGAAATTGTGAGTAATATTAAAAAGGCTTGTAAAAAAGCCAAAGTTCCCATGCCAAATATCTACACAGAGTTTGGTAGCTACACCGTTGGTGAAAGCATGGCACATATTTACAGCGTTTTAGCTGAAAAAAATCAGAACGACAGAGAGTGCTGGTATATGATTGATTCTTCATTTATTACCACACTTCCAGATACCTGGGGTATTGGCGAAAAGTTTTTGATGCTCCCCGTTAATAAATGGGATAACGAATACCACCGTGTGGTATTAGGAGGCATCACCTGCGATAGTCATGACTATTATGACTCCGAAGAACATATCAACGAAGTGTTTTTACCAAAACTAAAAACCCAAGATCCCAAAGACCAAGAATCCAATAAAGAACCTCTTTATGTTGGCTTCTTCCATACGGGTGCTTATCAGGATCAAATTAGTGGTTATGGCGGTATTAAACACTGCCTAATTCCTTCTCCAAAACACGTTATTGTTGAAAGAGATAGAAATGGTAAACTCGTTGAATGGGTATATGCTAAAGAGCAAACCGCTCAGTCAATGCTTAAGATTTTGGGCTACCTGCGTTAAACGCCTCAAAAACCGTCCGAATAGTAGGGTAGGTTTGAATTAAGTAATGAGGTAGTTCATTTACAGGAACCCACTCAATTTTTTCTATGTCTTCTTCGGTTTGAGGAACAAGCGTTTCATTTGCTAAAGACTGCATTGAATACCAGTGCGTGTGTTTTTCCACATCTTTATTGAGCCATTTATCAAAGTAGGTATGTGTTGTGGTGCAAATAAACGGCCCAAGTTCAAGCGTTTGAATACCAGTTTCTTCCTGCACCTCCCTAACAGCACATGCAGGTATCAATTCACCAGGATCCAGCTTCCCTTTGGGTAAATCCCAAAATCCACGCCTGAATATGAGTAGTATTTCGCCGTTGTTATTTTGAACAAGTCCGCCAGCAGCAATAATAATTGGAAGTTCCATTGTGTATCAAATGTCTACTATTTTTTGAATTCTAAGCATAATTTATTCTAAATAGCCCCTAATTTTGAACTATGACAAACGAAATAGCCGTTGCAGAAAAATTGCTACAAGTAGCAGCCGTTAAATTAAGTCCAAACGATCCATTTACATGGGCCAGTGGTTGGAAAAGTCCTATCTATTGCGACAATAGAAAAGTACTTTCATTCCCATATGTAAGAGACTTTATTAAAAGCGAAATGTGTAATGTTATTTTCGAAAAATTTGGTGAAGCAGAAACATTAGCGGGTGTTGCAACAGCAGGTATTCCATGGGGTGCCATGGCTGCCGATCAACTAAAACTTCCATACATTTATGTAAGACCAAAACCAAAAGAACACGGTTTAGGCAATCAAATTGAAGGCGCATTTACACCAGGCCAAAAGGTACTTGTTATAGAAGATTTAATTTCTACCGGCAAAAGTTCACTTCAAGTTGTGGACGTTTTAAGAGCCGCAGGCGCAGAAGTAGTAGGTATGGTAGCAATATTCACCTACGATTTTGCACAGGCTTCAGAAGCATTTGCAGCAGCTAATGTTCCCTTTGTTTGTTTAACAAATTACCCATCTCTTATTTCACTTGCCGTTGAAAAAGGATATATTACCAAAGAGCAAGAAAGCATTTTGTTAGAATGGCGTAACAGTCCATCTACTTGGACAGGAAAATAGTACCGTTAAATATTGTCATGAAAAAAATTATCATTTTTGCATCACTAATTATTAGTTGTTACCTCGTAAATGCTCAATCTGCAAAAGCAGAATGGGTCATTTTAAAATCCAACAATTTAAAATGTTGGGAGTGTAAAGATGTGTTGGACAAATACTTAACCAAGGAGAAAGAAAATACGGATGGCGGTATTGTTCAGTGGAAAATTAATTTATTACAAGGGGAGGTGCGCATTCAGTTTTTACCCGACCGAACCAGTGCCGACGAAGTAAGGGTAGCAGTTAACAACGCAGGCTTTGACACTGATATTGATAAAGCATTAGACGAAGCATATAAAAAATTACCGCCAAGCTGTAAAAGGGCTACAGAAGGCGGTGGGCCTCAATTACGCAAGCCTTGCCACGTCAAACCTTATTTATAAACTGATGGTTTGTTTTGTTTCGTAAGTGAAAGGAACGTCAAAAAATATTGACCCTTTTCCAATTTTTGTTTTCCCTTTTACTTTTATAAGTACCTCTTTATTCATTAGTAAGGAAAACGCATTTTTAAATACACCACCCATGGCCACGCGCATACGTGAGGGTAGTTCAAAGTTTTGTTTTTTGGGAATATGCATGAGCGTATCTAATGCATATTTGCCCAAGTACCGGTTGTCAATATAAACATCACAGTCTACTTTTTTTAAATCTACTTTAAAATTATTAGGATTGTAATACACTAAATTCAAAGACAAATCGAGGTATTCAAATCCAACATTATTAACCTTCACATTATTGAGTCCTTTGTATTCAAATCCTTGAGGTGTGGCACAGCTCAATAAAACAACAAGGAGCATACAATAAAATAGATAAATTCGTTTCAATTGAATTATTTTGCACAAAGATAAATGCATAGCTGAAGGGAACTAATTATTCCTGTTAAAATTAATACATGTTACCATTAAGAATTGAATCTCAGTATTTTGGATCTATCAAATACATCCAACAAATTGCTTTGGCAAGGGATACTATAATTGATGTACATGAACCTTTCAAAAAAATGAGTTACCGCAATAGAACCACCATTGTAAGTGCAAATGGCCCTCTATTACTATCAGTTCCTTTACAATCAGGCAGAGATCAAAAAACACCAATGAACGAGGTTAAAATTTGCTATCAGCAAAACTGGGCTAGTAAACATATAAAAACACTTAGTTCTTGTTACAAAAGATCCCCTTTTTTCGAATATTACGAAGACCCGATTATTGCACTATTACAAACAGAGTATACCTATTTGATAGAGCTAAATATGGCCATTTTAGGATGGTTATCTAAAGTGCTAAAAACAGATTTTAACGTTTTGCAAACGAATACAAATTTGAAATACTTAGACCCAAATTATAATGATGTTAGAGATACTTCTAATACATTAAAAAGTATTCAAAATGTTGCAAATCAAGACTATCCACAAGTTTTTATGGATAAACAACCCTTTATACCCAATACAAGTGTTTTAGACCTTTTGTTTTGTATGGGCCCAGCATCAAATATTTATTTGAAAGACAGTACTTTATAGTGTTTTTGCATCTTATTATTTAGTAGATTTATTTTTTAGAAAATTAAACGTAACATCTAAAAAACTGTCTAACAGAAATTAAAAGATGAATCTAATAAACAGGTTATTTTTATTTTTAATATGTATATTAACCGGGAGCTTGGTATACAGTCAGGATTACTCTAATAAGGGTACTGACTTTTGGTTGGGCTATGGTTACCACGTAAGTATGTTTAACAACAATACGACGGGTGGATCACAAGAGTTGATCCTATATTTAACATCAGATAAAAATGCAAAGGTAACTGTAGAAATTCCAGCCGTTGGATATTCAATAACCTATAACGTAGTTGCAAACCAAACCACAATTTCAAACCCATTACCTAAATCAGGTGCACAAGATGCCCGTATTAATTCAGTGGGTTTATTAAAAAGAGGTATACATATTACATCCGATGTACCCATTGTTGCCTATGCGCATACTTTTAATGCAAGTATTTCAGGTGCTACCTTACTATTTCCAACCAATACCCTCGGTAAAGAATACTATTCTGTAAATTTTACGCAACAATCCAATGAAAACAACAATTCAAATTCATTTTTCTTTGTTGTTGCCACAGAAGATAATACTACCATCGAAATCACACCCTCTGCAGCCAATGTTAATGGATTAGCACCTGGCGTAGCAACCACCATTCCTGTAACCTTAAATCAGGGTGATGTGTATAGTGTTTTTGGAACAGTATCTGGAAGATTGGGTACCGACTTAACGGGTTCAAAAATTAGATCCATAAGTACAGCAGGATCTTCGGGTTGTAAAAAAATTGCTGTTTTTTCTGGTTCAGGAAAAATTAGTATTGGTGGAAGTGGTTCTGGAAGTGCCGATAATTTAATTGCTCAATCCTTACCTGCTGTTGCATGGGGTAAAAAATATTTGACCGCACCTACAGGAACACAACCCAATAACTACTACCGTATTTGTGTTGCAAACCCAAACACCGTTGTAAAATTAAATGGCTCGATCATTCCTAATTCTAGGTTAATGAATGGTTTCTATTACGAATTTTTAAATGGTAATTTTAATGGTGTCAATGCAACAACAAATCCTGCCATTCCTAATGTAATTGAAGCAGACCTGCCTATAACTGTTGCGCAGTATATTACAACCCAGGGAATGGATGGAAATCCAAATGTGGCTCCAGGAGGAGATCCAGAAATGATTTATTTAAGTCCAGTAGAACAAACAATCAACAACGTAACGCTTTTTTCTGCAAACAGATTTAATATTTTGCAAAGCTATATTAACGTCGTAATCAAAAAGGGTGGAGAAAATAGTTTTACATTAGATGGCATATCCCAAACTGCAAATTTTTTAAACCATCCAGGTGACGCCAATTATAAATACGCCATTTTAAAAGTAAATCCTGGAAATCATAATTTATACTCAGATACTGGGTATAATGCCATTGCTTATGGTTTTGGTGCAGCGGAATCATATGGTTACAATGCTGGTACCAACGTTAAGGATTTTTCTCAAACAGCATCTTTTCAAAATCCATTTGGGAGAATCGATTCTGCGGTTACTTGTGTGAATACACCCGTATCATTTTCGGTGCCATTAAATTTTACGCCTAGTAGTATTAGGTGGGATTTTAGTGCTGCAAAAAATATAACACCATCTGCAGTGATAGGGCCTATATCAAATCCTACACCTGATAGTACCATTTTTGTTAATGGACAAAATATAAAATATTATAGCCCTAGACAATCATTTTCCTTTACGGCTGCAAACACAAATGCAGTAAGAGATACGATCAAGATGTACACCACATCTACAACTCCAGATGGATGCGGAAGTACAGAGCAATTGGTAAGTATACCCGTTAAAGTAAATGATAAACCAGCATCTAATTTTACATTGACGCATGCAGGATGTTTGCAAGACTCGGTATACATTACTGCGCCGGCAACAAACGCTGTAAGATGGTTATGGGATTTAGGCAACGGCAATTCCCTTGTCAATTTTAACAACACAGTTAGTCCAATTAGATATGCAGTTGCAAATAATTATACCATTAAACTACGGGTTGTTTCAGATATAGGTTGTGCCTCCGATGATGCTTCTGCAACGGTGTCGATTAGCGATAAACCTGTTGCAAATTTTACAGCACAAAATATTACATGTATCAATGCACCTGTCAAATACACGGATGCATCAACAATAGGAGTGGGCAGCATTAGTAAATGGATATGGAATACCGATAATGGATCCGGCGCTATTACAAACACAACAAATGCAGATCAAAATATTACCTATACAAGTTTTGGCACCAAAGATGTTCGTTTATTAGTGGAGTCAAGTACAGGATGTAAGAGTGACACTTTCAGACTTGCAAATCCTGTATTTGTTCATACACCACCTAAACCTGGTTTTATAATTCCCGAAGTTTGTTTAAATGATGCAAATGCTGTTTTTACAGATTCAACTTCATCTGCAGATGGTGCTACAAACTTTTCGTATCAGTGGAATTTTAATGCA
>JAIYCS010000016.1 GCA_027487895.1 Sediminibacterium sp.
ATTTGAATACAGCAATTTGACCATTGAAAAACCAATTGCAAAAAAAGGAGATAAAATTAATGTTTCTTTTGTGGTAACAAATACGGGCAAAAGTGCTGGTGATGAAGTGGCACAACTTTATGTGAGAGATCAAATAGCTTCCGTAGCAAGACCTGTTCAAGCATTAAAAGGTTTTGAAAGAATTCATTTACAACCAGGCGCATCAAAAACAGTGACGCTCACCCTAAACCCAGAAGATTTTGAAATGCTCAATGAAAAAATGGAAACCGTTATTGAACCCGGCGATTTCATGATTATGATTGGAAGTTCTTCTAGAGATATTAGACTTAAAAAAACAGTGACGCTGCAATAATATTAGCTGTTCCAAATACGCCAAGACTGTTCGGCCTGTTCAACAAACATTTGTTGGCCATTTTGAATGGTGGCACCCATTTGCATGCCCTTTGCTAAAAAGGTTGACAGGGCTGGGTTATAGGTCAAATCAAACAAGTGATGTTCAGGCGTTAATAAGTCATAAGGTATAGCCGGACAAGCTTCAATATTTGGAAACATCCCAAGTGGTGTGGTATTAATGATAAGCGTATGTGACGCCATAACAGATGCGTCTAAATCATTGTAAGCCAATTGCCCGCTCGTAGCATTGCGCGACACATAACTAAAGTGAATTCCAAGTTTTTGCAACACATAAACAATGGCTAGGGCTGCACCACCTGTTCCTAACACCAAAGCTTTATTGTGTGTAGGTTTTAAAAAAGGAATCAAAGAGTTTTCAAATCCAATAACATCGGTATTGTACCCTATTAATTGACCATCGATTATTTTAACACAATTACAGGCCCCCACTTCTTCGACAGCTTTAGAACGCTCTGTCAAAAAAGCAAGTACGTCTTTTTTATAAGGAATGGTAATATTAAACCCACACAAATCTGGATGTGTTTTTAAGATATCATGCAAATCAGTGATAGAAGGAATTGAAAATCTTTCATACACACAATCTTCAATTCCTTGATCAATAAACTTTTGCGTAAAATATTGCTGGGACAATGAATGCGTTAACGGAAAACCAATGAGTCCATAACGTTTCATATAGCAATTACTTATTTAGGTATAATTCAAAGGTATCACCTCTTAATCCTATACGCATGGCTTCAAGTGCAATAATCTCATGAGGCGGAATGTTACCAAGGTTTACATTACAACCAATGAGCTCTAAGAAATAAAGCTGCTGCGCTTTTTGTGGCGCTTCCCAAATTATTTTTTCGGCAGGAATTTGCGTTAAAATTTCTTGAACAAGTCCTTCACGCACTTCTCCACTGCCTCTATAAATACCTACATTGCCTGCTTCACGCGCTTCGGCAATAACATAGGTGGCACCAGCTTCAAGTTCTGCGCGCATAAGTTCGATCCATTTGTAAGGAGGAATAATATGCGCAGCATCTTTACTACCTACTTCACTTAAAATGGTAAAGTGCTTTGCTAATTTTTCTATGTAGCCACACTTTTCGGTGTGCGGAATACTAATGGAACCATCACTCACTTCCATGTATGTAATGCCATAATCTTTACAGATACTCACATAGTCATCAAATTGACCACGCACTAAAAAGGCCTCAAATAAAGTACCTCCAAAATAAAGTGGAATATTATAAGACTGATAGGCTTCTAATTTTTGCTTAAGATTTGGGGTAACAAAAGAAGTTCCAAATCCTAATTTAATCACATCAGCGTGCGGGCCACCTACACTCATGAAATTATGTACTTCGTTTATGCTTAACCCCTTGTCCATAATCATGGTTAAACCTGAAGTTCTTGGCTGTGTGGTACGTACTGGAATTTGTGATAAATTAAAATTCATAGTTCTAATTTTTTACTGAAATGCAAAAATAAGTTAAACAAATGACTTTTTTAGGCCTGATTATAGGAGGCGCTTGGGGTTTGACACTAAATCTTTCTTCGACGCTTAAACCTGGCAATAACGTCAACTACCTGCGCATTCTGAAGAATAGAAGGTCTAATGTCAATGAATTTTTTTAAGAGCTTGGGGCTAGCGACCATGGCCTGCTCAAGTAAAATTAAACCCTCCTTTGATTTGCCTATGATAAATAAAATAGCGCTCTGGTAAAATAAAAATATGGGCTTGTTATCTGTGGCGATACCTGCATTTTTACTTTGCACTAGGGCTTCGTCAAAATAATCTGCAGTAAGTAAACAATTGATGAGCGCCTCCCACCCGGAAACATTTTTAGGTTTGTGCTTCACAACTATACCAAAGTAATGCACAGCTTCTTTGTATTGGCCAAGGTTCAATTTGCATTCTCCCATCGCCAAATTGTATTCTGTAATGGCACGGTGCATGCGCATGGCATTTTCCAATTGTTTTATGGCAGGCTGCCACTGCTTTTCCAACATGTAAGTAGTAGCAATTTTGTAATACAACTTACTATCATCTGGATTTAAATGAACTGCTTTTTTATAATTGAATCTTGCTTGCGCAATCTTTCCCATTTTATGATAACAGTGCCCAATAGCCTCATAAATAACATCTTCAGGCCTTGTGAGTGACACTACTTTTTCAAGCACTTCTACCGCTTCTTTATATTTACGAAGGCGCAAATAGGCATCTCCCATATTACGGTAGGCGTAATCAAATTTATCATCAATAGCTACAGCATATTGATAAGCATCAATTGATTTTTCGTAGAGCTTTAACCCTTGGTAAGCAGCAGCCAAATTAAACCAAGCCAGCTCACTATATGGAAGTTGATCAATAATTTTTTGATGCAGTTTTATACTTTCTTCATTACGACCTGTGTAATCCGTCCAGAAACAAATTTTATAGAGGGCTTCTTCATTCGCCGGCTCTTGTTCTAGTATCAACACCAAGCAATCAAAAACTTTTTCGAAAGATTCATAATCGTCATAAACATCCGCTAATTCAAAAAGTAAATCTACTTTTTCATCACCCTCAAATTTATGTATAGCATCCTCCAAAAGTTCGGCTGCTTTTTCGGGTTGATCGAGGGCTAAATAAGCATCCGTTTTTAAAATATAGAGGTCAATATCAGAATTGTCGTAGAGTTCGGAAGTTTCCAAAATGTCAAGTGCTTCCAGATAACGTTTATCAACAATGAGCAAATCGGCTTTTTTAATCATCAGTGCCGAAGCAAAAGGGAATTGAGACAAGCCTATTTCAACAGCTTCTAGCGCCTCTTTTACATTGTCTTTTTCGTCGAAATAGTCAATAATGCGTAAAAATGATTCCTCCTCCAAAAACTGGTGTTGGCGGCCAAGCTTGAGATTCCGGTACTGCTGGAGCAGCTCTTTGAGTGATTCCCGGTCTTCTTGGTATCTGTTTTGGCTCATTTTTGAAAGGGATTAACCTAAAATAGACGAAAAATCAAGGTTTTCCAACATTTCAGACAACAATTTATGAACATATCTGTTTAATAATAGATTGGTAATTGTGAAATAATTAAGAATCCATACCTTTGCATTAATGAAACGCAGTAGACTTATACTTATAACAACACTTGCTTTCACCCTTTTCATTGGGGTGCAAACGGGTTATGCTGCGTTTACACTAAGCGGTATCTCTACTGAAAAAAGAGGCAAGCAAAGTAAGTTTACCTTAAAAAATTTAACCTTACTTAATACTAAAAGTTTGTCTTACAGTTCTCTTAAGGCAACTATGCAATATAAAAACATTCAAACCTTAGGACTTCAACTAAAGGGCAACAACAACACAGAAATGAATTCAATGCTACGTTTTGACAACGGCAATAGTTCATTTGTTTTCCCTTACAAGTTTAAAGTAAAAGTGCCTAAGTTTAAGACGCCAACTCCAGGCTCTAACTAGTATTCGCTCCCTTTTTATTTTACTCTTCCGGTATAATTCGGTAACCTTTTGTAGGGATATCAAACTTTGATGCAGCAACAGGATTGTATAAATTAATTTGTGTTGCCTTAAATACTGTTTTCACACCCGCATTATCAATCATTTCATAGCCAAGTACAAAACCTGGAATATCCTTGAACATGTATTCATATTCCCTCACTGATGGGATGATAGTACTTGTATAGTATACTGTTATAGCGGATCCATCCTTGAGTTGTAATTGCGCCTTTTTGCAAGTATAATCTAATATAGAAATAGAATCGTTGTTGAATTGCATTTGAATACTATCCAATGAGGCATTAACCCTACGCCACTGATTGGCATTTAAAGAAGTCATGTATTTATCGTCTCCAAATGAACGCAAAATGGTTGCAACTCCTTTTGTTTTATTAAAAATTGTTGTTTGCGCATAGTTAGGTGCTACTAAATCAATTCGCGCATTATTACTTTTGATATAAACGGTCTTTAACGCCTTATCTTGAACCTTAGCCCCGTCTACAATTGACTCCACCTTATACACAACGGTACACTCAGCTACAATACGCTGTTGCGCATTAAGCAACTGAAAACACAGCAAACAAAATAATATAGACGTTATTTTTTTCAAAAATTTAGTATTTAAAAAAAGCCCTACTAATAACAGCAGGGCTTTTTATTTATTTTTTCTTAGACGTTTTATCTTTTAAGTCCTGTAATTTTTTTTGACTTTCTTGCATTTGTTCAAAACGCGTTTGCCATTTACTCTTTGCTTTTGGCGTTTTACGTTTCTCGTCCATTTGTGCTAAAATTTTATCATGGTTGATGATATAATTTTGAATCACAAACTGCAAGCCTAAGGTTACAAGGTTTGAAACTGTGTAATACCAGGTTAATGCCGACGGTAATCTGTTAAAGATAAACAATAGCATGAATGGAAAAATATAAGGCATATACTTAAGCGCTGGATTGTCCTGCGTTGGCGTCATGCTCATATTGTAAATAGAAATTAAAAAGCTCGTTAAAACCGCAGTAATGGTAAACAAACTAATATGATCACCAAAACCAAGAGGAATACTAAAAGGTAGTGTTGCAATAACATCATAGCTTGATAAATCTTTACTCCATAAAAAGGCCTGACCACGAAGAGCGATATTAGAGTTAAAGAAGCTATAGAGCGCAAAGAAAATAGGAATTTGAAGTAGCGCTGGTATACAACCTCCCAGTGGATTAACACCTGCCTCTCTAAACAATTTCATTTGCTCCATCGCAAAACCTTGCTGATCGTCACCAAATTTTTTCTTGATGGTATCAAGCTCTGGCTTTAACACTTTCATTTTAGCACCGCTTAAGTAGCTACTGTAGGTTAAAGGCGAAGTAACAAGTCTGATAAATAAGGTAAGTAGCAATACCACCCAACCAAAGTTTGAAACAAAACCAGCAAAGAAATCAAATACTGGCATGATAATATACTTGTTAATCGGACGAACAAATGAATACATGTCTCTACCCAAATTCACAATACGCTCCATTTCTGGGGCTTGCTTTTTGAGGATTTCAAAATCGGAAGGACCTGCAAACAATTGAAGGGCCACTTTATTTGTTGCCGCTTGTGGTAATTTGATTTGCAAATTGGTTTCGGTTTTTGCAAGCTTATTTGAACTATCCGTATATCGAGACCAATTTACAGCACCCGCATTAAACCCATTTTTTGCGATAAGTGTAGTATTAAAAAACTGTTGAACCACACTAACCCACTGAACCGGCTTTTCAAATGTTTTTTCGTTGTTCGCTGATATATAATCAAACTCATTTCCTTCAGAAAAACAAATGTTAGACATCTGTCTTTCATATTCTGCCGTTCTTTCTAGTTGAGTGGTTTCAGACAACCACTTAAAATTAAGGACACCAGCCGTTAATAATTGATTAGCCCCTACTAGTTCAATATCCCAATCTAGTGCGTAGGAATTTGGACGCAATGTGTAGGTATGAATAATAGAAGTCCCAGTAGCTGATGCAATTACAAATTTGATAGAAGAAGATCCATCTGATGTTGTTGTTATTGCAGATGGCGTAAAATATAAATCAGAAGATAGAGCCGTTTTATTATCTGCAGTGTTAACCGAATAGCCCATTTGATTTTGCTGCACAAGCTTTACAGCTGCACTGTCTGGAGTGGTATATTTTTTTAAGGTTACACTTTTTACCTGACCGCCTTTGTTGGTTAAAACAACACTGATTAAATCATTTTCGATGGTTACAGTTGTGTCTTTGCCAAGTGCAGCCTGAGCAAAATTTCCAGCAGTAGCAATTTTAGCAATTGAATCTCTTTGTAAAGAATCAATTTTAGCGGCTGCAACATCTTGCGGCTTTACAAGTTTGGCTTGCGCCTTAGCAATAGAATCTTCTTGTTGTTTTTTGAAAGCAACGAGCGCGGTTTGTTGTTGATTGGTATACCAGAAATAGGCAAAAAATAAAATACCTAACAAAACGAATCCTATGAGCGAGTTCTTATCAGACTTCATACGTGTATTTATTGAAGGGCAAAGGTACTAGTTGAAACTTAGATTCATGACCCATGCATTAACAATTAAGGTTATTTAACAGCTTTTGAAGCATGATATTGCTTAGAGGCGGCAATAAAGCTCACAAAAAGTGGTGCAGGCACTTCGGCAGTACTCTTTAATTCGGGGTGGTACTGAACGCCAATGAAAAATGGATGGTTCGGAAGCTCTACTATTTCTACTAGCCCTGTTTCAGGATTTTTACCACTTGCTACAAGTCCTGCTTTGATGAAAGCGTCATAATAATCATTGTTAAATTCATAACGGTGACGGTGACGCTCAGTTATAGAAGTTGCGCCATAAATTTTATGCGCAAGTGTTCCCGGAGTAATTTCACAAGGATAAGCACCAAGACGCATCGTTCCTCCCATCATTTTTATTTTCTTTTGCTCCTCCATCATATTAATAACAGGATTAGCAGTTTTCGCATCCATTTCGGTAGAGTGCGCATCCGCTAAACCCAGCACATTTCTAGCATACTCGATAACAGACATTTGCATACCCAAACAAATACCAAAGAATGGCAAGTTGTTTTCTCGTGCATACTGCACGGCATGAATTTTTCCTTCGATACCTCTGTTACCAAAACCAGGCGCTACGAGTAAACCATCAAGACCTTCTAATTTTTCAGCAACATTTTCTTGCGTAAGGTGTTCACTATGCACATTCACCACTTTTACTTTTACCTCATTAGGCGCACCTGCATGAATAAAGCTTTCTAAAATAGATTTGTAAGCATCTTGTAGTTCAATATATTTTCCAATCAATCCAATACGTACTTCAGATTTTGGATGTTTTAATTTTTGTAAAAACCCATTCCATTTATCTAAATTAGGCGCACCGTAACCATTGATATTTAATTTTTTCAAACAAATTAAATCGAGCTTTTCACGAAGCATTAAAAGTGGTACTTCATAAATCGTTGAAGCGTCCATCGCCTCTATAACTGCCTCCTGCTTTACATTACAGAAGAGTGCAATTTTTCTTTTAATATCATCATTTAAAGGCTCTTCTGTTCTGCAAACGATAATATCTGGATGCACACCTGTTTCACTTAACATTTTTACACTGTGCTGCGTAGGTTTTGTTTTTAACTCCTTAGCTGCACGCAAATAAGGAATGAGCGTTAAGTGAACCACCATAACATCTTGTTCCGGAAGCTCCCATTGCAATTGACGAACGGCTTCTATAAAAGGTAAACTTTCAATATCACCAACCGTACCACCAATTTCAGTTAATATAATATCATACTTTCCTGTTTCACCAAGCAGTTTCATGCGGTGCTTAATCTCATCGGTAATATGCGGAACTACTTGAACTGTTTTACCTAAAAAATCACCAGCTCTTTCTTTGTTAATAACGGTCTGATAAATACGACCCGTAGTAACGTTATTAGCCTGAGTGGTATGAATGTTTAAAAAACGCTCGTAGTGTCCTAAATCCAAATCAGTTTCGGCACCATCTTCGGTAACATAACACTCTCCATGCTCGTATGGATTTAAGGTTCCTGGATCCACGTTAATGTAGGGATCAAACTTTTGGATCGTTACTGTAAGTCCTCTAGACTGCAATAATTTTGCGAGCGATGCTGCAATAATTCCTTTTCCTAAGCTACTTGTAACGCCGCCCGTAACAAAAATGTACTTTGCCATAAATTAAATTCATCTAGTAATAAAAATAAAATGCACCCAATATCAAGGCTATTGTGCAGTCCATTTTTACATGGTTAACATTTTTTGACCTGATTTAAAAGGGAAATTTCTTAGAGGTCATACAAACCTACATTAAATTAAAAGACCCGCAAAGTGTTTGCAGGTTCAATCAAAAAAATAGTTTCAAATGTGAATAAACCCGTTAATAAATAAGGCCTTTTTGTAGGTAATTGGCCACATAGTCTTTTACCCCTACTTCCAAACTTGTAAAAGCCCCTGGAAAACCCGCCGCTTTTAGCTTTTCCATATTTGCTTCGGTAAAATACTGATAGGTATCCCTAATATCCACTGGCATATCTATAAATTCGATATTTGGCGCTAAGTCAAGTCCAGCATACGTAGACTCAACTAAATCGGTAAAGCTACGAGCCTCCCCTGTTCCTAAATTATATAGCCCATTATGTAGCGGCTGCCATTTTTTATCCAGCATTGTTTCGAGCATCCAACCTATTACGGCCACTACGTCTTTAACATAAATAAAATCACGAAGCTGCTCACCATCTTTGTAATCCGGTTTGTGGCTTTTAAATAGCTTTACTTTTCCGGTTTCTTTGATTTGGTTGAAGGCATGAAATATAACACTTGCCATTCGGCCCTTGTGGTATTCGCCGGGACCGTAAACGTTAAAGAATTTTAATCCAGTCCAATTTGCAGGACCTTCGGTTTGCGTAAGCGCCCACTTGTCAAATTCGTTTTTACTTACACCGTAAGGGTTCAAAGGCTTGAGTGCTGCAACTGTGTCGTGCGCATCATTGTAGCCATTTTCACCAGCACCATAGGTTGCTGCTGATGATGCATACATGAGTGGAATATTTTTAGCAGTGCAGTACTGCCAAATTTGTTTTGAATATTCAAGGTTGAGCGCTTCATGTACAATATAATCAAACTCGGTGGTATCTGTTCTTGCTCCTAAATGGATACAAGCATCAATTTTAGTTTCTGTTCTTGAAAGCCACTCAAACAAAGAAGAGCGTTCTACAATATGATCATATATTTTTCCTTCCCAGTTTTTTCTTTTTGCTTCTACACCAAAATCGTCTACTAAAATTAAATGGTGATACCCTTGCGCATTTAAATAACCCGCCATACACGATCCAATAAATCCTGCAGCACCCGTAACGATTATTGTTGAAGGATTTGTTGTCATGAAAAAATATTCAGGCAAATAAATTATTTAATTAAACGCTCAACAGCAGTGTCGTATTTGTTTTTCCAATCCTGAATAGAACCCCAATTTTCTGTACCTACATGTACCGCACCACTAGTTACTTTTCCTAAAACAGAAACAGCCACACCCGCCGCTGCCGCGGCTTGTTCAACTGCAGCTACATGCTCGGCCCCACAACTCACCACCACGCGGCTTTGCGCTTCACCAAACCAGTATGCATCGGTTCTAAAACCTGCAGCTGCTGCGCTCACTTCAAAACCTAAATTATTTGTGAATCCAGATTCTAAAAGTGTGATAGCGAGGCCACCTTCACTAATATCGTGTGCACTTACAATGGTTTTATTTTTAATTAATGACGCAACTAATTGTTGTACATTATGTTCTGTGTCTAAGTCAAAATGTGGCGCTGGAGAATATTCTACTTTTTTTAATTTATGTAAATACTCCGATGAGCCAATATCATTTTGTTGTGCACCAATTAATACAATGACGTCCCCTTCTTTTTTAAAGTTAAGGGTCATGGTCGCAGACATATCATCTACAATACCTACCATACCAATGGTTGGTGTAGGATAAACAGGACCCTCCGGACTTTGATTGTAAAAACTTACGTTACCACCTGTAACCGGTGTATTAAATTTACGACAAGCATCACCCATACCGGTTACTGCTTTTACAAATTGATAGTACACTTCTGGATCGTACGGGTTACCAAAGTTTAAGCAGTTGGTAACACCAATAGGCTCACCACCACTACAAACAATATTTCTTGCTGCTTCTGCAACAGCAATCATGCCACCTTTGTAAGGATCTGCAAAAACATATTTACTATTACAATCTACGGTCATAGCAAGGCCTTTACCCGTTCCTTTTGCAAGTACGATAGAAGCATCACTTGGCGCATTGGTTGAGGCATTTGCTGCACCCACCATGCTATCATACTGTGTATATACCCAGCGCTTTGATGCAATGTTAGGTAGGGTTGCAAGTGCTTCTGCAGTTTCCTGCACACTTGTAACGTCAGCTATACTATTCATATCAAACGCCTCTATTTTTGAAAAATAGGCAGGCGCTGAATATTCTCTGGTATACTGCGGCGCACCACCACCTAACACAAGTTCATGTGCAGGTAACGAAGCTTCGTGTACACCATTCATATAAAAATTTAAGATGCCATCACCGGTAACTTCACCAATATTGCTCGCAGATAAATCCCACTTTTCAAATATTTTTAAAACAGCATCTTCTTTTCCTTTTTCAACAACAATTAACATGCGCTCTTGGCTCTCACTTAAAAGTAATTCCCAAGCTTTCATATTTTTTTGACGCGTAGGTACTTTTTCTAAATCAATGCGCATACCAACGCCGCCTTTTGCACTCATCTCTGCAGTAGAACAAATAATACCTGCAGCACCCATGTCTTGCATACCAACAATCGATCCTGTATGAATCAGTTCGAGACAAGCTTCTAATAATTTTTTCTCTTGGAAAGGATCACCCACTTGTACTGCCGGTAATTCTTCTACGCTGTCTGCAGTAATATCTGCAGATGCAAAACTTGCACCACCAATGCCGTCTTTACCTGTTGCACTTCCTACAAAAAAAACGGGATTACCAATACCCGCAGCAGTTGCAGAAATCATATCGCCTGCTTTCATAATACCCACACTCATGGCATTCACGAGTGGATTGGTATG
>JAIYCS010000114.1 GCA_027487895.1 Sediminibacterium sp.
ACTTGTTTTTACAAGGTATTCGAACCTTCTTTTTACGCCCGCAAAATTTGCAAGTGCTATTTTTATTTTTTGAGGCTCAATGCCTAAATGAACGGCCACCGAAATTGCAACAAGTGCATTTTCAATATTGTGTAGCCCACCCATATTTAATACAAGGTCTTCTATTTGCCAGTTAGGTCCTACTGCTGTAAAAGTATAGGCACCATTAACAACGGTAATGTCTTTTGCATAAATGCTAGCACCAGTTCCGTTTAAACTATAGGTTACAAGTTTTGATGTATCAAAACTTGCTTCACGAGCGAGTCCTTTTTTGGCAAGTAATAAACCACCCGCTTTTACTTTTTCAGAAAAGCTTACAAAAGCATCTTCAAAAGCCGCTGCTGTTTTATAAATATCCAAATGATCTGCATCCATGGAGGTAATCACGGCAACAGACGGGTGTAATTTTAAAAAACTTCTATCATACTCATCTGCTTCAACAACCACTACATTGTTATCACTACTCCAAAAGTTAGTATTGTAATTGGCTGCAATGCCACCTAAAAATGCAGTACATCCATAGCCCGAATCTCTTAACAAATGCGCTATCATAGTACTTACGGTTGTTTTACCATGGGTACCTGCTACACAAATATTAACGGTGCCTTCTGTGATCCATCCTAAAACATCGGAGCGCTTTACAACTTCGTAACCATTGGTTCTGAAATAAGCAAGTTCACTGTGCGACTCTGGAATGGCAGGGGTATATACAACAACGCTAGCATTTTTATCGATCAAATCTATGTTGTCTTCGTAATGAATGTTAATACCAAGCTCCGACAAAGCCTCCGTTAAAATAGTTTTGGTTTTATCATAGCCAGAAACCTTACACCCTTTAGAAACAAAATAGCGCGCAAGGGCACTCATACCAATGCCTCCAATACCAATGAAGTAAATATTTTTTATGGTATCTAATTTATGCACGTAGGTATGCTAATATTTTAGTTGCCACCACTTCTGCTGCATTTGTAATAGCAAGTGGTTTCAAATTTTTAATAAATGCTTGTTGCTGCGCTGTATCAAGTGCCAGTTTAGTAACGGTATCAAATAATAAAGATGCTGCCTGCGCATCGGGCACCAATAAAGCCGCTTGATTAGAAACCAAATAATTGGCGTTGGCTGTTTGGTGGTCTTCGGCGGCAAATGGAAATGGCACAAAAACAGCCGGCTTAGCTGCCACACAAAGTTCTGCCACAGACATGGCGCCAGCCCTTGATATCACTACATCAGCCACGGCGTAAGCCATATCCATTTCTGCTATAAATGCACCCACCCACACATTGCTGTAACTCGTAGCCGCATTTGCATATTTAGTAGCACTGGTTTTACCCGTTTGCCAAACCAGTTGCAGGTCTAGGCTAGCAAAACCATCTAAATGATTGTAAATAACTTCGTTGATAGAATTGGCACCTAAGCTACCTCCTACAATAAGTATTGTTTTTTTGTTTGGATTGAGTCCAAAAAAATGATGTGCTGCCTCACGAGTATGTGAAGCGGTTATAATATTTTCTCTTACTGGATTACCGGTAACAAATAATTTGTTTACTGGAAAAAAGGATTCCATTCCAGCCGTTCCGGTAAATATTGCCGTTGCATTTTTTGCAAGCATTTGATTGGACTTGCCTGCAAAAGAATTGGCTTCATGGATAAATGTTGGAATACCTTTTGCCTGCGCCATTTTAAGCACCGGAAAAGTAGAGTATCCACCTACACCCACCACAAAATTTGGTTTAAAAGAAGCGAGTATACCACGAACTTGAAAAAAGCTTTTGATCAATTTAAAAGGCAGGGTAATATTTTTAAAAATATTGCTTCTATTAAACCCAGCAATAGTAAGTCCTATAATTTTATATCCTGCAGCAGGCACTTTTTCCATTTCCATTTTACCAGAAGCACCAACAAATAAAAGCTCAATACCAGGCACTTGTTTTTCGAGTGCGGCTGCAATGGCAATGGCCGGAAAAATATGTCCGCCCGTACCACCGCCTGCTATAATAGCTTTCATTTTCATTTACGCAGTTGCATTTGATGGTGAAGCAGGCACCGGAACTGGTGTTGCAAATGGATCCACAATTTTTCCTTCTGTTTGCTCTACGTTTCGGGCCACACTTAAAATAATTCCAATAGCACAACAGGTAAATAAATAAGAGCTACCACCCATACTCACAAGTGGCAAGGTTACACCCGTTACAGGAAGTAAGTTTACATTCACTGCCATATTAGCAATGGCTTGTATTACCAGTGTAAAACTTAACCCCACTGCTAAAAATGCACCAAAGGCAAATGGACACCTTCTAAATATTCGAATACATCTAAATAAAAAAACGAGGTAAATAAAAATCATAAAGGCACCACCTAGTAGCCCATACTCCTCTATTATAATGGAATAAATAAAGTCGTTGTAGGCCTGTGGTAAAAAGTTTCGTTGCCTACTATTGCCAGGACCTAATCCAACTAATACACCCCCATTGGCAATGGCAATTTTTGCCTGCTGTACCTGATACGGCGTTTGTGCATCGGTGGCGTAAATAAAATCTTGAATACGACTAACCCAGGTTTGCACACGAACAAAAATACTTTTGTCCTTCACTTTTTCTTTTTCCAATTTACTCACTGGAATGGTATAATCTACTTTGGGCTTACCCGTATACGTAATAACAGCCGCCGATACTAGCATAATGGCTGGAATCATGGCAACACCTATAACCAGTAAAATATGCTTCATACTAATACGCCCAATAAACATTAGTAGTAATGAAGTTGCCCCCGTTAATAATGCGTTGGATAAATTAGCTGGTAATATGAGTGCACAAGTAGCGAGTACCGGCCATATAACAGGTAAGAATCCTTTTTTAAAATCTTTAATCACCTCCTGCTTTTTACTGAGCGTTCGAGAAATGAACATAAAGAGCGCCAGCTTTGCAAAATCGGAGGTTTGAATGGTGAGTTGAATAATGGGAAGTTTAATCCATCTACTACCATCATTAATTTGTGCGCCAAAAAATAGAGTATATACAAGCAGTGGCAACGAAATAAAATATAAGATAGTAGCCACTTTAGAAAACACCGAATAATTGACACGGTGTAAAAAATAAATAAGCGTTAGCCCAATCAGTGTAAAAGAAATTTGCTTAAACAAATACACACTCGTATTGCCTTTGTACATTTTATAAGCAAGAGAACCCGTAGCACTATACACCACCAAAATAGAAATGAGTGATAGTAGCACTACAATACCCCAGATATATTTATCACCCCTCGTTTTTGTAACAAGTTGTGTTTTTACCCCTTCGACAGTAGGAATTTGAGAAAATAAAGTATCTGAATTTTGATTGAGCATGTTATTGTTTGCGGTCGTTATCTTAAATGATTACAATGCTTTTACAGCGTCTTTAAATTGTGTTCCACGGTCTTCGTAATTTTTGAATAAATCAAAACTTGCACAAGCCGGACTTAATAACACCGTATCTCCTTTTGCAGCCAATTTAAATGCTGTAAGTACCGCCGCAGAAGCGCTATTGGTTTCTTCAATCACCGCTACCTTACCCTTAAAGGCATCAATAATTTTTTTATTATCGGTACCCATACACACAATCGCTTTTACTTTTTCAGTTACCAACTCTTCAATTAAAGCATAATCATTGCCCTTATCTACACCACCTAAAATAAGTACAGTTGGGTTGGTTAAACTTTCAAGGGCATACCAAGTACTATTTACATTGGTTGCTTTACTGTCGTTGATAAACTCAACACCACGTACCATCGCTACAAATTCCATACGGTGCTCGAGGCTATGAAAATTACTCACCGCTTCTCTAATTTTTTCCTTGCGTATGCCAAGGGTTGTTGCTGCAATGCCTGCTGCCATGGTATTGTATTGATTGTGTTTACCCTTTAATGCAAAATCGTAAATGCTCATGCTTACGCGCTCTTCTTGAATTCTAAGCATCATTTGATCGCCTTTGATGTAGCCGCCTTTTTTAATTTCTTGTTTCATAGAGAATGGTAATGGGTTAGGGTGAAAGGTTAGTAAGGATAAATGGTTAGTTATAATATCGTCATCTGCACAGTAGATGA
Organism: Sediminibacterium sp.; assembly: GCA_027487895.1. Classification (GTDB taxonomy): domain Bacteria; phylum Bacteroidota; class Bacteroidia; order Chitinophagales; family Chitinophagaceae; genus Sediminibacterium. The sequence goes on from JAIYCS010000114.1 coordinate 4,117, forward strand.
AAAAGTCTTGATCGGTTTGGTTTTCAATAATTTTAAATTTGCTTTTGATATAATTTTCAAATTGATAATTATACCTGTCTAGATGATCTTCTGTAATGTTTAATAAAACACTTACATCGGGTCTAAACGTTTTGATATCGTCTAATTGAAAAGAACTTATTTCTGCTACATACAGGGATTTTGGCGCTTCTGCAATTTGTTTTGCAAAAGAGTATCCAATGTTTCCAACCATCGCACAATCCAGTCCTGCCGTTTTGCAGATATGATACATCAGCGCTGTGGTGGTACTTTTTCCATTGCTACCCGTAATGGCAACAATTTTACTGTCCCCTTTAAATCTAAAAGCCAGTTCAATTTCAGATATCACCGGAATTCCTTTTGCTCGAATGGCTTTTACCATTTCATTTTTTTCAGGAATACCCGGACTCTTCATTACTTCTGTGGCCGTTAAAATGCGTTCAGCACTATGTTGTCCTTCTTCAAATTCGATACCGTTGTCAATGAGCTCTTTTTTGTAACGCGCTGCAATGTTTCCTCCATCAGAAACAAATACATCGTACCCTTTTTGCTTTCCTAGCATAGCCGCACCTACACCACTTTCTCCACTACCCAGTACCACTAGAAAATGCTTCATGCTTATCTCATTTTTAAAGTAAGAATGGCAAGTACCACACATAAAATAGTTATGATCCAAAAACGCACAGCTATCTTACTTTCATGAAATCCTTTTTTCTGGTAATGATGGTGTAATGGACTCATCAAAAACACACGCTTACCTTCTCCAAATTTTTTCTTGGTGTACTTGAAATAACTTACCTGAATCATGACACTTAACAATTCAATTAAAAACACACCACAAAAAATAGGAATGAGTAATTCTTTTCTAACAATAATGGCAAGTGAGGCAATGATACCACCTAATGCAAGGCTTCCGGTATCACCCATAAACACCTGTGCTGGATACGCATTGTACCATAAAAATCCAATACATGCCCCTACAAAAGCGCCCACAAAAATGGATAACTCACCAAGGTTAGGGATGTACATGACATTTAAATAATCGGCTAGTACATAGTTACCACTCACGTAAATAAATACGCCAAGGGCCATACCAATAATAGCGCTCACACCAGCTGCTAGACCATCTAAACCATCTGTAATATTCGCACCATTGGATACTGCTGTAATAATAAACGTCACTACAAAAATGTAAATGATCCAAGTATATTTTTCGGCACCCGGACCTATCCAACTAATTAGCTTGCTATAATTGAACTCATGGTTTTTAACAAATGGAATAGAAGTGATTGGCGTTTTTACTTTTACGTATCGGCGCTCTACACCATTAATGGTACGAACAATGATATTTGAATCTTTAGCAAGTCGCTCTCCTTTTTGAAGTGCCACAATGCCTGTACTTACAGCAGAAGCTGGAACAATTTCTCTTTCAACGGTTACTGCGTTACTAAAGTAAAGTGACACGCCAATAATGATACCCAGGCCCACTTGTCCAATTATTTTTGAAATACCTGCAAGGCCATCACTATTTTTTTTCTTGTAGGCTTCTCCTTTTTTTAGAGCGTCTCTGCGTGATTTAATTTTAAAGTAATCATCTAAAAATCCAATGATACCAAGCCATACCGTACATAAAATCATTAAACGGATATATACTTTATCGAGGTTGGCAAATAATAAGGTAGGAATTAAAATGCTTAACAAAATAATGATACCGCCCATGGTTGGTGTACCTTTTTTTTGCTGCTCGCCCTGTAAACCAAGCTCTCTAACAGTTTCACCAATTTGCTTTTTTTGTAAAAACTCAATTAATTTTTTACCAAATACAGTTGCAATAATCAAAGACAACAAAACCGCCATAGCAATTCTGAAAGTCAAAAATTGGAACATACCAGCGCCTGGTACGTTAAATTCTTGATTGAGCCATGTAAATAATTGGTATAACATAGGGGTCTATTAATCTTTGTTATTAAAGAATGCTAATAAAATGGCTTTGTCATCAAAAGGGTGTTTTACACCATTGATGTCTTGGTATTTTTCGTGTCCTTTACCTGCTACCAGCACAATATCTTCAGGCTTTGCAAATTCCACAGCAGCTTTAATCGCTTCTTTTCTGTCAATAATTGAAATGTATTTTCTTTTAGCCGCCGTATTTAATCCAGCTTCCATATCCGCAATAATTTGTGCAGGATCCTCGGTACGTGGGTTATCAGAAGTTAAAATAACCTTGTCACTTAAATCGCAAGCTGTTTGAGCCATGATCGGACGTTTGGTTTTATCTCTATCACCACCACAACCCACCACTGTAATTACCTGCTCGTAGCCTTTGCGTAATTTTTTGATCGTTGCTAATACATTTTCAAGTGCATCTGGTGTGTGCGCATAATCAATAATGCCAATCACTTGCTTATTGCTAATGATATAATCAAACCTACCCTCTGCACCTGCTAGCATAGATAAATTGGTAAGTGCTACATCACTTTCGATGCCAAGGTTTACAGCAGCGCCATAAACGGCTAATAAATTATAGGCGTTAAACTCTCCAATGAGTCTAAAATGAACTTCAATTTCATTTACAAGCATTACAAGACCTGTAAGTGCATTTTCTAAAATTTTACCTTTATAGTCGGCGCTAGATTTTAATCCGTAACAAAGTTTTTTAGCTTTTGTATTTTGTAGCATCACTTCACCACGCTTATCATCTGCATTGGTAATAGCAAATGCAGTTGCTGGTAAGGCATCAAAGAATCCTTTTTTAGCAGCAATATAATTTTCAAAAGTTTTATGATAATCTAAGTGATCGTGTGTGATATTGCTAAATAAAGCACCTGTAAATACAAGGCCTGTAATACGGTGCTGGTGCACAGCGTGGCTGCTGCACTCCATAAACACATGCGTACAACCCGCGTTTACCATGGTGTTTAGTAGTTCGTTTAAACTAACTGCATCGGGCGTGGTGTGCGTAGCTGGTATAATTTGATCTCCAATTTGATTTTGCACCGTAGATACAAGTCCGCAGGTATAACCCAGTGAAGAAAATAATTTAAATAATAAAGTAGCAATCGTGGTTTTACCATTGGTACCGGTAACACCTACTAATTTAATTTTTGTAGAAGGTGCATCATAAAATTGATGCGCCATATGCGCCACAGCTTCAGATGTGTTTGCAACTTTAACATACGTAACACCATCAGTTAGTAAAGCTGGCATATTTTCACACACAATCACTTTAGCACCTAGTTCAATGGCTTTTGTGATATAATCATGACCATCTTGCGCCACACCTTTAATGGCAACAAAGGCAGTACCCTTGATTACTTTGCGTGAATCGATGGCAATACTAGACACCGCTATATCTGTAACGCCTACTACTTCGAGTAAGTGTACTTTATATAGAATGTCTTGTAAAATATGCATGACGTTTATTAGTTGAGTGTGATTTGAATTTGTTGACCTTTAACAATAGGTTGTCCTGCAGCAATTGACTGTGCTGCTACTTTTCCACGACCTTGTGCGTATACTTTTAATCCCGCCGATTCACAGATGTATATCATGTCTTTGTATCCAAGACCTACAAGTGATGGCATAGATTTAGTATCAATTTTGCTACTCTTTAATAATCCAGCGGCAGGCGCATGAGAAATAGTTGCCCACTCATCTACAAACAAACTAGAATCTTTAAAAGGCAGTTTTAATTTTTTAGCAACGCGCGCTACATCTTGCTTATAGCCCTTGTATACATACACGTTGCTATCAGGCTTTGGCGCTACTTTTGGCGTAGGCGCTTGCTTTACAGAAGCACTATACAAGCGGTCTGCAATTTCTTTAAATACCGGACCCGCAACAGCAGCACCATAAAACACTGGTGCATGCGGCTTGTTTTTAATCACTACAATACAGGTGTACTGAGGATTATCGGCAGGGAAATAACCAGCAAAAGAAGACTGATAAATTTTATCGGCATAACCCTTATTACCATTTGCAATAAGTGCTGTACCCGTTTTGCCTGCTACTTTATAAGGAGAACCTTTAAATAATGTAGTTGCAGTCCCATGTAAACAAACACCTTCTAAACAAGTTTTTAAATCCGCTAAGGTTTGATCGCTACAAATTTTTGGGTTTACAACTTTTGGTTGAATTTCTCTTACCAACACACCTTCTTCTTTAATGGCCGATACCAAATAAGGCTTCATCATTTTTCCATTATTGGCTACTGCATTATACAGGTTAGCTGTTTGTAATGGACTCACGAGTAGGTTGTATCCAAAAGCCATCCATGGAAGTGAAGTAGGACCCCATAATTTATGCCCTGGTTTATAAATAAGTGGACGTCCTTCACCAGATAAATCAATACCGGTAGGATTATCCATCCCCATTTTTTTAAGATGGTTAATATATTGCATCGGGTTATTGCCATAATGTTGTACGGCAAGTTTTGCCATTGCAACATTAGAACTCACTTCAAATGAATGCTGCACTGTAACATCATTGTAACCATGGTCTTCACTATCATAAACGGTTTGGCCAAATACTCTCCAACTTCCGCCGGTAATATTTACCATGTTGTTAAGGCCTACTTTTTTATCTTCTAATAAAGCAAGCATGGTAGCGAGCTTAAATGTAGAACCTGGCTCCGATGGAGAAATTGCGTAATTATAATTTTCGTAGTAGTTGCCATCTTGTCCACGACCTAAATTGGCAATGGCTTTTACTTTTCCTGTTTTAACTTCTAATACAATGGCAGTGCCGTGCTCTGCTTCATTTTTGATCATCATTTTTTGAAGCGCATTTTCGGCAACTTCTTGAATAAATACATCAATAGTACTCACAACATCTTTACCATTTTCTGGCTCAATTTCGTAGGTGTCAGCGTCTAATGGAACGCCTACGCCACCTGCAATAGTGCGCACCAACTGCTTTCCGTTAATGCCACGTAAAACGCTATCGTAGCTATATTCTAAACCCACTTTATTGTTATCACGCGCCAGCCCAATAGTACGGTAGGCTAAAGATTTGTACGGATTTAAACGGATTGATTTTTCTACTGCAATCATGCCGCTTTTGTAACGACCTAATTTAAAGAGTGGGAAGGTTTGAATTTTTTGATAATCTCTAAATGAAATTTTCTTTTTTAATAAAAAGTAACCTTCATTGTTTTTGTAAGCTTGTGCAAACATGGACTTATAATCCTCTGCAGATTGATCTTTAAATAAATCTGCCATGTAATAGCTAAGTGAATCGATATGCTCTCTAAATAAGTAGCCATTGTTAACATGGAGTGGCTCTACCCTAAAATCCATGTAAATATCAAATTGAGGAACACTGGTGCTTAACATTTGACCGTCTTCTGAATAGATGGTACCACGCTCCGAATCAATATCGGCAATACGCTGGTGAAGGCTATCACTCATGCTTCTCCAGTACTTGCCCTGCACTTGTTGGATATAAAAACCTTTACCAATAATAGCTGCCGCTACAATCACAACAAAAAGGAAGCTTAAATAAACCCTCCATAATATGTCTTTTTTGATATCCACTTGGCTCGTTATTTTTTTGTTGGTTCTTGTGATTTTTCTACTTGTAATCTTTGTGGTAATTCCTTCGCAACTTTTAAACCTAAAGGTTCGGTGGCTTTAATCACTTGGTTCTCTTCACTTTTAAACATCACTTCACCTTTAATGGTCTTGTATTCGAACTGTAACTCTTTTAATTGTTTGGTAGTGGTATTAATTCTTCTAATTGCGCGGTCGGCCATATGACCATTTGCGATATAAGCCACTGCCAGTGCCGATAGAAATAAAAAGAAAGGAATATTGCTCGCTATCCACTGATAATTCAATAATCCTTTTAGCGGATTTTTATTGCTACTTGAATTATTTACTGTTTGTTCGCTCACGGCTTTCTTTTAAATTTTTTCTGCGATTCTTAATTTGGCGCTTCTACTTCTTGTGTTATTTTTTAACTCTTCTTCGGTTGCAGTAATTGGCTTTTTTGTTATCACCGTAAACACATCCTCTTTGTTATCAGGCAAAAAGGGGTGGTTAGGGGTTTCTATGAAACTCCCTTGACGGAAAAAGTTTTTTACCATCCTATCTTCTATCGAGTGAAAAGTGATGATAGCCACGCGGCCACCGGGGTTGAGCACGTCAGGGACCTGACTGAGCATTGATTCTAACGCACCCATTTCGTTGTTCACTTCCATTCTTAAGGCCTGGAAAACTTGAGCCAAATACTTATTGGGATTTCCCTTTACTACAGGAGCAATCAGTGATTTAAATTGTTCGATGGTGGTAACCGATACGTGTGCTCGTGCAGAAACAATATGTGCTGCCAGTGTTTTTGAATTGGTTACTTCGCCGTACTGTTCAAATATTTTATGTAGTTGAGCAGCGGTATAATTTCGAACAACGTCTTCGGCAGATAAGGCTTGTCGTTGATCCATGCGCATATCTAGCGGACCAGAAAAGCGAATAGAAAATCCACGATCACCTTTATCAAATTGATGACTACTCACGCCTAAATCGGCTAAGATGCCATCAACACCTGTTACTTTGTGTAAACGCAAAAAGCGTTGGAGTTTACTAAAGTTTTCTGGAATGAAAACCACGCGCGCGTCATCCATAACGTTGCGTTTTGCATCGGCGTCCTGGTCAAATGCAAATAATTTACCTTCTTGGTTAAGTTGAGATAAAATACCTGCGCTATGACCCCCGCCCCCAAAAGTGCAGTCGACATAAATTCCATTTGGCTTAATGTTTAAGCCGGTAAGGGTTTCATGATAAAGGACAGGAATATGGTAACCTTGATTGGTATGTCCTTGTTCCATAAATCCTTAATCTTTTTTGTCGTTACTGGTCATCACTTCATGGGCCAATTCACTAAAGGCCTCTGGAGAGAAATCCTCAAAGAGCTGTTTGTACTTACTAGCATCCCAGATCTCGAAACGGTCAAGTGCAGCTGCTAAAACAATGTCTTTAGCAAGCCCGGCAAATTCGCGAAGTGATGGAGGAAGCAACATACGGCCAGCATTGTCTAGCTCTATTTCTGTTGCGCCACCCAAAAACTGTCTGCGAAACTGACGTACCTTAGGGTCGAAATCATTTAACTGGCTAATCTTGGCCACAATCTTTTCCCAACTTGCAATCGGATATAACGTGAGACATTTTTCAAAACCACGGCTCAAAATAAAGCGACCCTCCCCTTCCGGTAGCTGTTTTTTTAGCCCACCCGGAATAAGGAAGCGACCCTTTGCGTCGACCGTTGCTTCATATTCTCCGTGAAATCCGTTCATTGGTTAATAACTTTGGTTTATGATTACCACTTGTTGACACAAAATAACACTTTTTCCCACTTTCAACCCAAAAGCAAAAACGCACAATTAATCCACAAGATTATACAGGGGCAAAGGGTTTGCTACGATTGATTTGTAGGGTTTTAGGGGTCTTTTTTAGTATAAAAACCTGTTAATATCTGTGGATAACCCTCATTTTGTGTGGATAGTAGCTTAAAAAGGCTCAAATTTGCAGCAAAATGCGGCCAAATGCACCCGAAAAACATCTCTATTCTAGATTATACCTACGAATTACCAGCTAGTAAAATAGCCAGTTACCCGCTCGAGGAGCGTGACGCAAGTAAGCTTTTAGTGGTAGGCGCGCCTGTTAGTGCCGGTGCGGCGGGTGATGCTTCAGCGGCTGCGGCGCAAACCTTTACGGAGTCTACATATTTTAATCTGGATCAGGCACTTCCTAGTGGTACACTTCTCGTTCACAACGATACCAAAGTGGTTGCAGCGCGTTTATTTTTTGAAAAAGAAAATGGATCAACCATTGAAATATTTTGCTTGGAACCAGCGGATATTTATAAAGACATTACCACTGCAATGCTTACAAAAAAAGAAGTGTTGTGGGGTTGTTTAATTGGTGGTGCAAAAAAATGGAAAGAAGGATCACTACACATAAAATACGGCAACAATCATACACTCACTGCAACAAAACATACAACACTTGCAGATAGTTATTTGATAAAATTTGAGTGGGATAATGAAGCGCAAAGTTTTGCAGAAGTATTAGAAGCAGCAGGAAATATTCCACTCCCTCCTTATTTTAATAGAGCAGTAGAAGCCAATGATAAAGAGCGTTACCAAACCGTATACGCAGTGGCAGAAGGCTCTGTAGCCGCACCTACTGCAGGATTACACTTTACGCCAAGACTGTTTGAAAAACTTGCTGCAAAAAATATTACAAAAGCATTTGTAACACTACATGTGGGCGCTGGAACCTTTAAACCTGTTAAAGCAGCACGCATGGAAGAACATGAAATGCATGCAGAGTTTATTGATGTAGAAAAAAGTTTTATTGAAATGCTGCGTGATCAATTTACTGCAGGCAATCAAAATATAATTGCAGTTGGCACCACATCTCTGCGCACATTAGAGAGCTTGTATTGGATGGGTGCGAAAATAATTGCAGGAAATAATACAATAGAAAACATTAGCGTTAATCAGTGGGACCCTTACGAATTAATGCCTCAAAATGAGCTTCCATCAACAGCTGCAGCACTTATTGCACTTAGTAACTGGATGGAGCAAAATAGTTTGAGTAAGCTCATTACCAAAACGCAAATTATTATTGCACCTGGCTACCGATTTAAAATTATTGATGGCCTTGTTACCAATTTTCATCAGCCACAATCTACACTACTGCTACTTGTAGCTGCCATTGCCAACGGACAATGGAAACCCATGTACGATTACGCCCTAGAAAATAATTTTAGATTTTTAAGTTATGGTGATGGTTGCCTTATTTGGCTAGATCCATCTGTACGGTAAACACACTACCCTCTCCTAGTTTACTCGCAACACTAATATGCCCTTTGTGCGCATCAATTACTGTTTTTACATAACTCATACCAAGGCCAAAACCTTTTACGTTGTGTAAATTACCCGTGTGTGCTCTATAAAACTTTTCAAAAATTCGTTTCACGGTTTCGTCGGTCATGCCAATACCATTGTCTGCAACGGTTACAAAAATAGAATTCCCTTTTAAGTAGGTAGAAATAGTAATGATTGGTGCAGCCGCCGCATATTTAATGGCGTTGTCAATTAAATTAGAAATCAAATTTGAAAAATGAATTTCATCCGCTTCAATTACATCGGTGGTTGCATCTAAATGCAATATCACTTCACCACTTTTATCTTTAAGTTGTAACTGATGGTTATCCATGGCACCCTTAATAATCTCGTGCAAATGAAGTGGGGCTAAATTTAATTCAAGCTCTTCTTTATCCATATGAGCCGCCTGAAGTATGGTTTCTACATGCTTATTCATACGAATGTTTTCATCCTTTATAATCCCACTAAAGTAGGCCATCTTTTCAGGGTTGGCTTGTACCTTTTCATTTTTAAGCGCGTCTACCGCAAGTGATATTGTGGCAATGGGTGTTTTAAATTCGTGGGTCATGTTGTTGATAAAATCACTTTTAATTTCAGAGAGTTTTTTCTGAATTAAAAGAGAACGTATCGTAACAAAAAACGCTGCTAAAATCACAATCATAAATGTGATAGAGCCTAATAAAACCCATTTTAAAGAAGCCCATACCTGACTGCGGTAATCAGGTATTACAATAATTAATTTTTCAAAAGCACTAAAGCCTTCGAAATCGGAACCTGATTCTGGGATGATAGCGATGTAGGCAATTTTGTTATTTACAGTATCCCAGTATTCGGTTCTAAAATTAGAAGATACCATTTCATACTCATCACGCGTACTGGTGATTGCAAATTCAAAATCTAATTTTTTTAACCCAGCAGATCCAAATGCAGTTCTTATTTTATCGCTAATTTGAACTTTGGTAAAATAGTCATCTACGCTCACTGGCTTGATAACATGTAAATGAAAATCGGGACTAAAACCAAGACCCCCCTTTTTTGGAAGTGTAACCGGCTGGCCATTGTATACCCTGGTTTTAATATCATTCACTACATTAATGCCTGCTTCGTTTACTTTGTTTACAAGCTGCACTTCGGTAATCTCTAAAAGGTTGCTAAGCCAAGATGCTTGCAACAAAAAGAGACCTCCAATAGAAAGCCCAATTAAAACAATGATGATTCGGAAACTGCGTTTCATGAGGATACAAATATAGGGGCAAAAAAAATAAAGCACCCCAGTTGTGGAGTGCTTTACCATTCATTTATGTTAAACAAAAACCATTTTAAACCGCCGAAGCACCTTCAACAAGTACCGTTACTTTGTTATTGGCCACTTCTACAAAACCACTTTTGATGGTATAATTTTCAGTAGCTGATTTATCTTTTAATACTTTAACATTTCCTGTTCCGAGTGCACTTACAAGCGGTGCGTGTTTGTCTAGTATTTCAAACAATCCTGAAACGCCAGGTAATTGAACACCATACACTTCGCCGCTGTATAATTTTTTCTCGGGTGTTAATATTTCTAATTGCATATCCTTTTTTTAAAGATGCTTACGCGTTTGCAGCTGCCATTAATTTTTTACCTTTTTCAACGGCATCTTCTAAAGTACCTACTAAGTTAAAGGCTGCTTCTGGATACTCATCTACTTCACCGTCCATGATGGCGTTGAATGCGCGGATGGTATCTTCGATGCTTACGAATACACCTTTTAAACCTGTAAATTGTTCTGCAACGTGGAAAGGCTGCGATAAGAAACGTTGTACTTTACGTGCACGCTGTACGGTCATTTTATCTTCTTCAGATAATTCGTCCATACCTAAAATCGCAATGATATCTTGAAGTTCTTTGTAACGTTGTAAAATTAATTTAACGCGGTTGGCACAATCGTAGTGTGCATCACCAACTACTGCTGGTGTTAAGATACGTGATGTAGAATCTAGAGGATCTACCGCAGGATAAATACCCAAATCGGCAATCTTACGAGACAATACCGTAGTAGCATCTAAGTGCGCAAACGTTGTTGCTGGCGCTGGATCCGTTAAGTCATCGGCAGGTACGTAAACCGCTTGTACCGAAGTAATAGAACCATTTTTAGTTGAAGTAATACGCTCTTGCATTAAACCCATTTCTGTGGCAAGGGTTGGTTGGTAACCTACCGCTGATGGCATACGACCTAATAGTGCCGATACCTCAGAACCTGCTTGCGTAAAACGGAAAATGTTATCTACGAAAAATAAGATATCCTTACCTTTTCCTGTACCATCTCCATCACGGAAATATTCGGCAACTGTTAAACCTGAAAGGGCCACACGCGCACGTGCTCCTGGAGGTTCGTTCATTTGACCAAATACGAAAGTAGCTTTTGAATCTTTTAATTCGTTCATGTCTACTTTAGATAAATCCCATCCACCTTCTTCCATGCTATGTTTGAAAGCGTCACCATATTTCATAATGCCTGCTTCAATCATTTCACGTAATAAGTCATTTCCTTCACGTGTTCTTTCACCCACACCCGCAAACACTGATAAACCACCGTGTCCTTTTGCGATGTTATTAATTAACTCTTGAATAAGTACTGTTTTACCTACACCCGCACCACCAAACAAACCAATTTTACCACCTTTTGCATATGGCTCAATAAGGTCAATTACTTTGATACCTGTAAACAACACTTCTGTTGCAGTACTTAGGTTTTCAAATAATGGCGGCTTGTTGTGAATAGGACGTCCACCCACTTTACTTAATTGTGGAAGACCATCGATCGCATCTCCGGTAACGTTAAATAAACGACCGTTGATACCTTCACCCACTGGCATTGCAATTGCTTTTCCTGTATCTACTACTTCCATACCTCTTACAAGACCATCGGTTCCGTCCATCGCAATGGTACGTACGCTGTCTTCACCAAGGTGCTGTTGCACTTCGAGTACTAACTTTTCACCACCTTCTCTGGTGATTTCAAGTGCGTTGTAAATTTCTGGTAATGTTTTGTCCGGAAAATGAACGTCAACTACCGCACCAATGATCTGTTTAATCTTACCGTTTGTAGCCATACAATGAAGTATATATAGGGTTTTAAAATTGCCGCAAAGGTAAGGATTAGGGGTTGAGAAAAAAAGGAAAAATTGACTAAAATTTGTAATTTGTCAAAAATTCAAGTGTATGTCCCCATTTTTAGCTGAAGTACTAGGCACAGCCCTGATTTTAACCATTGGAACGGGCGTTGTTGCCAATGTGGCATTACCCAAAACCAAAGGGAGCCAAGAAGGCTATTTGGCCGTTACACTTGGCTGGTTTACAGCTGTTTTTGTAGGCGTTTATGCTACTGCAACTATTAGCGGGGCACATTTAAACCCAGCGGTAACCATTGGACTAGCCGTTGCCGGTAAATTTAGCTGGGACCTAGTACCCTCCTACCTGCTTGCCCAAATGCTAGGGTGCATGCTCGGTGCTTTTTTGGCTTGGCTAGCACACCGCCAACATTTTGATGAAGCCACCGATGCTGCTACCAAACTGGGCGTTTTTTGCACTTCTCCAAGTATTAAAGATCCATTTCACAATATTTTATCGGAAGCTATTGCCACTTTTATATTTATGCTAGGCGTTTTTTATATTGCCGCTCCCGCGCAAACAAATGGTGCACTAGACGCACTTCCTGTGTCGTTACTTGTGCTTGGTATTGGCCTAGGTATGGGTGGACCTACAGGTTATGCCATTAACCCGGCCAGAGATTTAGGACCCCGTATTGTACACGCACTACTCCCTATTAAAAATAAAGGAGGAAGCAATTGGGGTTATGCATGGGTTCCTGTTGTTGGGCCCATTATTGGCGCAGTAATTGCAGCTTATGTTTACATGTGGCTCGGGTAATTTTTTTCGCAACAGATCGCAACGTATCACTAACAGCATCAACGGTTTTTATGAACAAATATATTTTGGCCTTAGACCAAGGCACTACTTCTAGCAGGGCCATTATTTTTAACAAGGCCGGCGAAATTTTAGCAACCGCACAAAAAGAATTTACACAAATATTTCCGGAGGCCGGACTTGTAGAACATGATGCCAACGAAATTTGGAGTACACAAATTGGTGTTGCCTCGGAGGCTATCATGCAGGCTGGGCTTGACGCTTCGCAAATTGCAGCCATTGGAATTACCAACCAGCGTGAAACAACGGTGGTGTGGGATAAACAAACGGGGCAACCCATTTACAATGCTATTGTGTGGCAAGATAGACGCACGGCAAATTATTGCGACGAATTAAAAACACAAGGACATGCGGCAAATATTCAAGCAAAAACAGGACTTGTTATTGACGCCTATTTTTCTGGCACCAAATTAAAATGGATACTTGATAACGTGAGTGGTGCGCGTGAAAAAGCGGCAGCAGGTCAATTGTGTTTTGGAACTGTTGATAGTTGGTTGCTCTGGAAATTAACAGGCGGTAAAGTACACGCTACCGACGTTTCAAATGCATCGCGTACCATGTTATTTAACATTCATACACTTAGTTGGGATGAAGAATTATTGCAGCTACTTGACATTCCAAAAAATATATTACCGGAAGTAAAAAGTAGTTCAGAAATATACGGCCACACCACTAATATGTTGGCATCACATAGCATACCTATTGCAGGTATTGCTGGTGATCAACAAGCGGCCTTATTTGGTCAACAATGTATACAACCTGGTATGGTAAAAAACACCTACGGCACGGGTTGTTTTATGCTCATGAATACGGGTACTAAAGCAGTAACATCGCATCATCATTTGCTTACCACTATTGCTTGGCAAATTAATGGCGAAACACATTATGCGCTGGAAGGATCTGTATTTATTGCTGGCGCTGTAGTGCAGTGGTTACGCGATGGACTACAAATGATTAGAACTTCGGCAGAGGTTGAAACCCTTGCTGCCACTGTATCTGGCACAGGTGGCGTTTATGTAGTACCTGCTTTTGCTGGCCTTGGTGCACCCTATTGGAACCAACATGCAAGGGGTACGATTGTTGGTATTACAAGAGGAACCAATAGAGGACATATTGCGCGCGCTGCACTTGATAGTATTGCCTACCAAACCATGGATGTATTAGATGCGATGCAAAAAGATTCGGGCATTACCATTAAAGAATTACGTGTAGATGGTGGCGCCACTGCTAATAATATGCTCATGCAATTTCAATCCGATATTTTACATACCAAAGTAATTAGACCTACCATTACCGAAACTACAGCACTTGGTGCCGCTTATTTAGCAGGGCTTGCGGTGGGTTACTGGAACTCAATAGATGATATTAGCGCACAATGGCAAATACAAAAAGTATTTGAGCCGGCATTGTCAACTGAAGCCACAGATGCATTAAAAAAGGGATGGAAAAAAGCAATTATCTGCGCGGACGTAGCCACTGATCAGGATTAAGCGGCACACCACGCTCATTGTTGATGGTAAAAATAATACTGCCTTCACCATCAATACTTTTACCTGAACGGCCTAGTGTTGATCCTGCTTTTACTTCACGACCTACGCTTACGCTAGCACTAGAAAGCTGCTGGTACACGGTAAAATATTTACCATGACGCACCATTACAACCTGGTCGCCATTTACTTCTCCCACATAGGATACTTCTCCGTCGGCTATAGATTTTACAGCAGACCCTTCTGGTAATGCAATATGTATACCATCGGATTTTTGTGTAAGCTTGGTACCAGGCACTGTTGATACACCAAATTCAATAAACACATTACCACGATCTACTGGCCAAGGTAAGCGTCCTTTATTTTGTTCAAAATGCATAGAGGTTTCACGACCTTCCTCTGTAGATTCAAATGGAGAATAAGGTCTTGAACCCGCTTTAGCTAATACAATGGGCTCATTGTTTTTAGCACTGTTAGCCGCCGTATTATTTTTAGCCGAATTATCAGATGCATTATTTTTTGCAGTAGCAGCTGCTGCATTTTTTTTAGCGTCATCAATGGCTTTTTGTTTTGCGATCCGGTCTTTACGGGCCGCTTCGTCTATCTCTCTTTTAATGATGGCCATTACCGCTTGTTGCATGCGCACACGCTGCTTTTCTTTGTCTTTAATTTGTTTGGCAATTGCAGACTCCTGACCTTTTAACTGCGCCACCACTTTATCCTGCGCTTTTTTATCTTCTTGTAATACTTTGAGTTGCTCACTTTGCGCCGTTAAGGTTACCATGCGCTCTTTTTTATTAGAGTTGAGCACGTCTACTTTTTGAGTGAGCATGTTACGGGATTGCGCAATGGCAATAGCCTGCGTTTCTCTATTTTGACGATAGCTTTTTAAATAAGCCATACGCTTAATGGCGTCATTAAAATTACGGGCCGAAAATAAAAAGTTGAGGTACTCATAACTGCCCCTGCTTTTATAAGCAAAAACAATACTCTTGGCGTATTTAAGTTTTAGGGTATCAAGTTCTTTACGAAGCCTGTAAATATCCATTTCGTTTAAATAAATGGTATTGTCAAGTTCGTTAATTTGATTGTTAATGCTACGCACCAGCTCTTCACGCTTAGCTACTTTGCGCTTAATAAGCGCGAGTTCGTTTAATGAAAGCTTTTTATTTTTTTGGGTTTCGGAGAGCTGTCTATTTAAATCCGACAATTCTTTTTTAAGCTCCTGCTCCTTTTTTTGTAATTCTTCTCGAGACTGCTGTGCCGAGGCACCTGCCACAGTCATCAAAAAAAGAAGCAAAAAAGTAAAGCGTTGCAGGGTCATGAGCATGGGTTTAAACGGTCGAATTACTTATTAACGGCAAAATGAGCCAGAAATTACTTTTTCTTATAATTTTTAGGGATTTCGAACGAATATTTTATAGGATCGTCGATCGAGTACTCCTTAAAATCTAAAAAGATGTCCAGCTTAGACTTCTCCGACATGGATATTTTACGGTCGGCGGCAAACCAAGTGCCTGCCAGCGGCTGAAAATTACCATAGGTAATATCGCAACTACGGTTGCGCAGTGCATTAACGTCGTTAAGCTTAGAAAACAAAATACGCTGTGTCGTATTTTCTATATTAATGAGGTTCTTAAATAAATCACCTACCATGGTTACGAGTAGTTGATTTTCGTTGGCTTTATAAGAAACTAGGTTGTTGCTTAAAAATATAGGGTTGCCAATAAGTAGGTCTTGTAACGACATAAAATCGAAAGGGATTTCTGTTACCTCTTGTAAATAAGCAATAGATCTTTTGGTTACCGACTTATCTCCTACTTTTTGCACCAGCACAACGCTGTCTCTTGTAACCCTTGCCTGTAGGCCTTCTGCAGCGATTCCTAAAAAAGTACCCTTTACCCTAATTAAAATAACAGAGTCTTTAACCATGCTTAAATACACGGTGTAGTTGTCCTTTTTTTCGGCACCCTCGTAGTCTACTTTTATTTTAGCATTAAAGGTTTTAAAATTAATTTTTTGTTGCGCCACTTTACCCATAATGTCTCTAACAATAGCTGCCGAGTCTATGACGGGCATTTGTTTCACCACCACTATTTGAGCTGTGTCTTTTTTAGAAAGTGCTTCCTGAATACCTTCTACTTTTTTTACCGTTCCGCAAGCGGCAAGCAGTACAATAGAAGTTAAAAAAGCAAGTAATTTTATTTTCATGTGGTTGTGTTAATGGTGTTTTATTTGCCGGTACTTCCAAACCCACCCGTTCCCCTATTTGTAGGTGTTAGGGCGGCAGTTGGTTCCCAGCTAATTTGTGTAACAGGGGCAATGACCATTTGTGCTATGCGGTCGCCACTGTTTAAGACCTGTATTTCATTAGACAAATTAATGAGTATCACCCCAATTTCACCCCTATAATCGGCGTCGATGGTTCCTGGCGAATTTAAACAGGTAATACCCTGCTTTAATGCAAGCCCACTGCGTGGACGTATTTGCGCCTCATAACCAGTAGGCAATTCAATAAATAATCCAGTAGGAATAAGCTTACGCTCAAGTGGAGCCAATACCACAGATTCGTGGAGGTGTGCGCACAAGTCCATACCCGCAGATCCTTCGGTAGCATAGGCTGGCAGGGGATTACCCGACTCATTTACTATTTTAACAACCACCGATGAATTTGAACTGCTTTGAGGCATAAATTGGTATTGAGGCACAAAGGTACAGGAAGCCTTCAAAAAAAAGGGTTAAAATGGGATGTGTTGGCTATTTTTGACTATAATTGGCATGAATATGAAGTATTTTAAATATAAACACTTATTTACATTAATAGGTGGCCTACTCATACTTTTAACTAGTTGCACCAAAGACCTTACCGATGTTACCATTGTTTATGAAAACAATTTTAACAATGGCGACCCCAAAGGAATTGTAACGGCAGGCTGGTTAAGCGACTTTGCTTTTGGTATATTCCCTTTTAATAAAATTACCAACTACAAAAATCTAAAAATGCTGGGGGTATTTAACAATACCCGCATAGAACTAGATGTAGACAAACTTCCCGAACATTCCGTTTTAAAAGTAGAATTTGATTTGTATTTGCATGACTCCTGGAAAAACGATTTATGGATGTTATCTATAGATGGAAATAACCGTTTGTTAACTGGATTTTCAAATATTAGCAGTATCCAACAGGCCTACCCCAATTGGTTAAATTCGGGACCTACGTTTCCGGCGGGTAACCAAGCGCAAGAAATTTATTTACCCGGTCTTTGCAGTTTAAAAGACAATAAAACAGGAACCAGCAAATACAAAATTGTACATAGTTTACTACACAGCGCAAAATCTGTAAAAATTTCTATGAGTGATGCTGGTGGTAATAAAAATGATACCTGTACTAGAAGTTGGGCCATCGATAATTTAAAAGTCGTTGCCCTTAAAAACTAGTGGTGGATGAAAAAAAATATCGTTTACAACATATTACTTTCATTTACCAATATCTTATTTCCATTAATAAGCTTTCCATACGCAGCAAGAGTTTTAGGACCTAAAGGCATTGGA
Source organism: Sediminibacterium sp. (assembly GCA_027487895.1). Classification (GTDB taxonomy): domain Bacteria; phylum Bacteroidota; class Bacteroidia; order Chitinophagales; family Chitinophagaceae; genus Sediminibacterium. Next base: position 22,028 of record JAIYCS010000114.1, read on the forward strand.
GAAGTGCAGTTTGTAATGTCCTTTGCGCAGTACTTTTCCATATTTGCAGCCATTGGTATCCCCATTTACGGCGTTCGTGAAATTGCAAAAGTTAGAGACAGTCCTGCTAAACTTTCAAGTACATTTTTATCACTCAGTACGCTGTTTTTTATTGCAAGTGTGGCTGTATCCTGCATCTATTTTTTAATCGTTTGCCTGCATCCTTATTTTTCAAGCAACCAACACTATTATATTATTGCTGGCATTTTAGTTTTTTTAAGTTTTAGCTACACCGACTGGTATTATAGTGGTATAGAAGCTTTTCATAAAATTACCATCCGTTCCATTGTTGTTAAAACTATTTCACTAGCACTACTCTATTCTTTTGTAAAAACCAGCAGCGATATTTATAACTACCTCTGGATTTCGATTTTTTCTATTCTGGGTAATCAGGTGTATAATTTTTTAGACATCTATTTTAATTTAGAAATTAAAAAGCCAGTACTAAATTTTGCAGAGCATATAAAACCAATGCTTCTGATATTTGGAGCAACCATCGCATCCAGCATTTACACCCTTTGGGATACCATTATTTTATACTTTTTAACCAGCCCCGAAGTTGTTGGTTATTATACCGTTTCCACCAAGCTTACCAAACTCATCATTCCGGTTATTACAGCTATTGGTGGCGCACTTATTCCTTCCATTACCTACTATTACAACAACCAACAATTAAATCAAGCAAAAGCATTTTTACGCAGCTCACTAGATGTAACCATTTTTACTACCATACCTGTTACGGTGGGGTTAATGGCACTAGCCCCCGAACTTATTTTTACGTTTGCGGGCAATGAATTTGCGCCAAGTGTTTTGACTATGCAAATTATGTCGGTACTACCTATTGTTATTGGCCTTGGACATTTACTATCTTTTCAATGGCTTATACCTTTTGGTAAAAACAAAGCTGTATTTATAGCCATGCTTATAGGGCTGGCGGTTAGCATTGTATCTAACCTAATGCTTATTCCTATTTATTTAGACAAAGGTGCGGCTTTAAGCGCCGTTATTACCGAATGTATTGTTTGCGCTGCATACTATTACTACCTTAAATCTGAAAGTAGCATTTCAATCAATAAACGCCTTTTATTCCAAACGGTTTTTTCTAGTTTATTGTTTATTCCAATAATATTACTGGTACGCCAAACCACGGACAATCATATTGTTATTTGTATTTTATCTATTTTTACTTGCGTTTCCACTTACGCAGTGCTTCAATTTTTTGTCTTTAAAAATTTTGAGGTTTTTAAATCACTCTTGTATAAACGCATAAACAAATAATGAGCCATCCAAGTAATAAAATTGCATTTACAATTTGCTCGGCAAATTATTTAGCGCAGGCGGTTGCACTAGGCGATTCTTTACTGGTGTACAATCCAAATTATCAATTTATTATTGGGCTTGTAGATGAAATTGACGAGGCATACCCAATTGTAAAATCTGTTAATTATACCCTTATTCCAATCAAAGAAATTGGTATCCCCAGTTTTGATGCTTTTTGTGGGCAGTACAATATCACAGAACTCAATACAGCCGTTAAACCATTTTATTTTTCTTACTTATTTGAAAAAAATGAAGCTGTAGAAAGTATTGTTTATTTAGACCCGGACATTTTTGTATACCACTCTTTTGAAGTACTCGAAAAGCACTTGGAGTCCAATCAAATTATTTTAACGCCGCATATTACAAAGCCCATAAGCGATAATAAATACCCCACCGAAACCGATTTTTTAAACGCTGGTATTTATAATTTAGGTTTTATTGCATTAAAGCGTGGCAATGAATCTTTGGCACTTATTAATTGGTGGAAAGAACGACTTGCCCATTTGTGTAAAATAGATTTTGAAAATGGACTCTTTGTAGATCAGTTATGGCTCAACTTTGCTACCCTATTTTATAAAGAGGTTTTTGTACTTGATAATCCTGGCTATAATATGGCCTACTGGAATTTACAAGAACGTAGCCTATCAATAAATGAAGCAGGCGCCCATATCGTTAATGGCGCGCATCCGCTTGTGTTTTATCATTTTAGCGGATATGATTTACATAAACAATACGCCATCTCTAAATATCAAAACAGGTTTAGCTTTTCGGATAGAAAAGACCTAACCCAACTTTTTGACAAATACCATCAAGATGTTATGAGCCGTGGCTTTGATGCGTTTGCAGCCATCCAATGCAAGTATATATCAGATAGCCCCAAGAAAAAGACAAGCTTTTTTAAACAGCTGGTGCATCAATTAAAAAATTGGAAGCATTCTTTATTACAATCCAACAAGTAACCCTTGAAAACACTGATACTATCCATACAAAAAGGAGGACTTGGCGACCATTTGTTTTATAGTCATTTACCACGCATTGCTAAACAATACGGCGGTTATAATCAGGTGTTTATTTCTAATAATTCTATTTTTAGAAATCCGGATACTAAAAAGTTGGTGTGGGAATTAAACCCTTACCTAGATGGATTTACAAACGAAGCTGGCGTTTTTTATTTTTCAGAAAATATACCAGAGGGCCAAAATTTACTAGATCATTTAATGCTTGCTTATGGCCTTGATGACCATAAAAGAAACCATGAGCCTGAAATTTATTACAAGCCTAAACTGGTAGAAGCATTTATTAATAAAACCATTTACGACCCCAACTATATTTCTTACACCGGCGATATCAAATACCCAAAAACCATTCAAAACTGGTTTACAAATGCTGGTATTGTACCAGATGCCCAAATGAAAGTGTTGGGTGGCAGGGCTATAGAAATTGATTGTAGTAACAGGGCTTCTACCCAAGACCTTTTTACCTTTTGCGACCTACTCTATTCGGCAAAAGCTATTTATTGTTTAAGTACTGGAACGGGCACACTTGCGGCAGCCATTCAAAAACCAGTAACGGTTCTTTATGGCGAGGGGTTACAAAAAGCCTACAGGCACTCCCAGTTACACCGTTATATTAACCTTGGTGCCGATTTTACGGCCCTGGATAACATCAAAAAATGGCTAACCAAACAATTGAGCCTTGTTATGCCTGTTGGCAAAAAATAACAGCCCGCTTGGGCGGATTTTTTTAAATTGCACCATATGTTTGTTTTGCCCATCATTTATTGCAGTGCCTTTTTTGCGGCAATTCATGCACTTTACAAAAAAAGAGAACAGGGCATCTTTTTATTTATCATTTTTGGGCTTCCTATTTACACGATTTCACTATCGGTGTGTTATATGTTTGGTCTTGAAAAACTAATTCCATTTTTTCAAGTTTTTAAGGAAACGAGCATTGTACTTTTTTTACTCTACGCCATTAGTCAGTTAAAATCTAACAACAACTGGACGAGCATAGACAAATTAATGTTTACTTTTTTATGCATTAATATCTTGTATGCACTTTTACCCATTGGCACTTATACTTTTTTTGAACGACTAATAGCACTCAAAAGTTTAAGCTTTTTTCCGCTCGTATATTTTACCGGCAGACTCCTACAAAAAGACACCATACACTTACAACAAATTTATACGCTCATAGGTATACTAACTGTAGCTGTAGGCTCGGTTTTACTCATAGAGGTGCTAACCTACACTCATATACAAACTATTAGTGGCTATGCTAGTTATAATGATCATTTTTTTGATCAAAACCCTTCTGGTTCTTACGGACTTACCTGGACTTTTGAAATTGAAAATGGCATGAAACGCTTTGCTAGCTTATTTTCTACCCCATTAGAACTTGCAGCAGCCTCGCTTATTTCACTAGCAGCAGTGGCCGCCATGGTAACAACATCAGACAATAAAATAAGCCTAAATAAATTTACGACAGTTGCACTAGCGGCAAGTATGTTTTGCGTAAGCTTTGCGCTATCAAGGGCTTCATTTGCGAGCTACTGCATTATGCTTTACGTTTACGCCATACTCACCAAAAAGAAATTACTCTTACAACTTATTCATACAGCAGCGCTTGCTGCGGGCGGCGTATTACTGCTCATTTCTTTTAACAACGATTTTGTAGATTTTATTATCAACTCCATCACCTTCACCAACGCATCTAGCGTGGGGCACTTAATTGAGTGGGCTAATGGCCTCGAATCAATGATCAAAAACCCGTTTGGTATTGGACTTGGTAATGCAGGCCGGGTTTCCGGATTTTCGGGATATAATGTGGGGGGCGAAAATCAGTTTATAATTATTGGGGTACAAACGGGCATTGTAACAGCGGGCATTTACATTGCCATGTACATTATGGTGATGCGTAAGTCGTTACAACTATTTAAAACCCAAACGGGTAAAATAAGAAGACTGGCGCTATTTATTTTTTTGGTAAAAGTTGGTATGCTTATCCCACTTTTTACTTCGGAGGCAGAGTCATACATTTACATCAGCTATATAACATGGATTTTAACGGGTTTACTTATGAGTATGAGTAGTCGTTTAGAACCGTCTATCAAATAAGAAACTTAGAAATGAGCGTATTTAAATTATTTGTAAACCACCATAAAAAAGATTCTTTTGTAAATAGAATTAGACAAAAAAGGTTTGCAGCGCAACAACAACATATAGAGCGGTTACTAAAACAAAAAGACAGCATTAAAATTTTAGATATTGGCGGCGAAATAGATTTTTGGAAACATATGGGCTGGCAAAATGAACGCTGCACCATTTACTTATTAAATTTAGAAGACCGCATTGCAGCCAGTAGTAGTGATAGCAAGGGTTTTGTTTGGGTACAGGGCAACGCACTTAATTTACCTTACCAAGCTGGCGACTTTGATTTAATATTTTCCAACTCTGTAATTGAACATGTAGGCAGCTACCAAAACCAAGCGCTATTTGCTTCAGAAGTAAATAGGGTTTGTAGCAAATACATGATTCAAACACCAAGTTTGTGGTTTCCACTAGAGCCACATAGTTTGCTACCGCTTTTTCAGTTCATACCACACCCTATTAGGGCTATCCTAATAATGTTGTTTAACATCAATTATTTTCCAAAACAAAAAACATATAAAGAGGCATTAGCGGTATCAAAGTCAACTCTGATGTTTTCTAAAAAACGTTTTCAGCAAATTTTTCCAGACGCTACCATACAGGTAGAAACATTATTGGGGATCCCCAAATCCTATACTGCTATTAAAATGTAATTACACTATGCAGTTAAAAAA
>JAIYCS010000001.1 GCA_027487895.1 Sediminibacterium sp.
ATAGCAAAAAGGATGTTTTTTTCATACTTGTATTGAATTTTAATTGTTTATAGGCTTCATTAAGGTAAAATTAAGGGTTTTAATGTAAAGCCGTTTCGCTTATCTTCGCAAAAATTTTTTGTATGAATCTTCATGAGTACCAAGCTAAAGAACTTCTAAAAAAGTACAACGTTCCAGTACAGGAAGGTGTAGCGGTAGAAACAGTAGACGCAGCAGCTGCGGCTTATGCTACTTTAAAAGCCCAAACCGGTAACAATTTTGCGGTAATTAAAGCACAAATCCACGCAGGTGGTAGAGGTAAAGGTAAAATAGAAGGAAAAGAGCAGCGCGGTGTAGCGGTTGCTAAAAGCGAAGACGATGTAAAAACAATTGCGGGTAATTTATTAGGCGGTACCCTTGTAACCATTCAAACAGGTGCTGCTGGTAAACTCGTTAATAAAATATTAATTGCACAGGACGTATATTATCCTGGCCCTAACGAAGTAAAAGAATTTTACTTATCTATTTTATTAGACCGTGCAAAAGGGATGAATGTTGTAATGTACAGCACCGAAGGTGGTATGGACATTGAAGAAGTAGCGCACAACACACCAGAAAAAATATTTAAAGAGTGGGTACACCCAGGTGGTGGACTTCAAGGTTTTCAGGCGCGTAAAATTGCTTTTAACCTTGGCCTGTCTGGTGACGCTTTTAAAAACTGCGTAAAGTTTGTAACCAACCTATACAATGCATACGTAAACCTAGATTGCGGAATGCTCGAAATCAATCCACTTTTCAAAACATCCGATGAAAAAATCATTGCGGTGGATTGTAAAATGAATATTGATGACAACGCACTGATGCGCCACGCCGATTTACTCGCGATGCGTGATGTTTCTGAAGAAGATCCTACCGAAGTTGAAGCTGGTGAGTTTAACCTAAACTTTGTGAAGCTTGACGGTAACGTGGGTTGTATGGTAAACGGTGCAGGTCTTGCAATGGCAACCATGGATATGATTAAGTTAAGTGGTGGTGAGCCAGCTAACTTTTTGGACGTAGGTGGTACTGCAAATGCCCAAACCGTAGAAGCTGGTTTTAGAATTATCATGAAAGACCCGAATGTAAAAGCTATTTTAATTAACATCTTTGGCGGTATCGTTCGTTGTGACCGTGTTGCTGCTGGTGTTATTGAAGCCTTTAACAAATTAGGCAATATCAACATTCCAATCATTGTGCGTTTACAAGGAACCAATGCAGTAGAAGCTAAAAAATTAATTGATGAGAGTGGACTTAAAGTTCAGTCGGCAATTCAGTTAAGCGAAGCTGCCGACCTTGTTAAAAAAGCAGTTGCTTAATAATTTTGTAAAAGTACTTTTAAAAGCCTCCAACCTGTTGGGGGCTTTTTTATGCGTATGCATTTCGCGTGGTTATTATTGCACGTGCAATCCTGTTGCTATTTATTGCGGATTTGAAATGGGCCTTACTTCTGATAGCGCGCTAAAGGTATATCGGAGTCCGGTTTTAACCTCCGTGCATTCGTAACGCTTGCGGCGCAGTGGCCCTTTACAAAATACGCGACCATTGTCTGTTACAAATAACGAACCCTCTGCAACACTTGCTACCAGGGCGTATCCGGGCTTTTGCTTTTCGTTGTAACCGCGCAGCACCATTAATAGTTCGGTTTCGCCACCTGCTGTAGCTGCTGGATTTAAAATAGATTTTTGAAGTGCTTTTTCTATGTCGGGCGGAAAAATTTGTTGCGCTACAAAATGTTGCAACAACTGTCCGTAACAAAATTTCCATTCTTTACCATGCGCTTCTACACGGTTACTAAATTTTTCGAAAGTAAGTAAGTGCGCAAGCTCGTGTAAAAACGTTATGAGAAATTCGTACTTATTTAAATTGCCATTGATACTAATGCGGTGGTTGGCACCCCTACCCGGATGACGATAATCACCAAGTACCGATTTACGCTGTTTGGTAATGGTTAAATGCACCCGGTATTCATGCAAATACGCGAGCACCTGCTCAAAACTTTTGTCTGGTAAAAAACCAGCCAAGGCCTGCATCGGATGCTCGTTAATGGGCATTATTGTTTAACGTTCAATTTTAAAAAGAGTTTGATTTCAAGCCAGGTATAGAGTGGATAGAGCGCTAATCCGGCATACACAGAGCGAGGACTGATAGCTGCGCCTGACATTTTAATATAAGAAACAAGTATAACGGCAAGTCCAATTAAACGAAACCCCATAAAGGCCATGACGGTTCGTACAAGAAAATTGGGGTTTGGATCTTTAGCAGCACTAATTAGCGATAATAATCCCAAAAGGGTAAGTGCAAAGAGTAATAAATTAGCCGCATTGATAACAGTAGGTACAAATTTATATTTGATGAGTTCCTGTTCGCCTAAGAGTATGGCTGCATTAACAAATATGAATAGCGCAATGATCGGATATAGTAGTTTTACTTTTTGAAGCATCGTTTATTTTTTGGTGTCTGATTTTTTATCGGAGTTTTTGTTTGCACCGGTTTTACTATCGGTGTCTTTGATCACTTTTACAATCATTCCTATTCCTACAAATAAGGGAAGTATCCAGATAAATATGGGGGTTTGAGAAAAAAATTTGAGATCCAGCCATTTGCCGCCGAAGGCGGCAAATGCGAACGCCACCAAAAATTGCGTTGCTACACTAGCATATTTCAATAAAGAATTTTGATTTTGTTGAGCCATAGTATCATGTAAACTTGCTAACATTTAATCTTGTATCACTTCTGTCTTTGGAATATTGAGCGGAACGGTATCTAACTGCATTCCTTTATCATTTCCTTCCATTACTTTTTTAATGCTATTAAAATATTGTTCGTTGTACCGAATTACCTGCTCCAACGAATCGGTTCTAATTTTTAAATTTTGAAGTGCCGCACGACCTTCACGCGTGCCATATCCAGGAATATAATATTTGAGTGGTGTAAACGCAATAAAAACAATGGTGATGCCAACTAAAAATACAAAAAGAGAACTAAGACCAATGTATACACTGGTTCGAGACAGTTTGAGCGTAACCACTTCCTCAAAAGTATCGTCGTCCATTACTACCAACCGGTAATGCGTACCGAGGCGTGTGGGCTCATTTTTAGTAGGTATTGGGTCCATATTGTTAAATAAGCATAAAGGTAGCCCTTAAAGTTGTTTTATTACGCCCTCAAAACAGAAATAAATGTATTTTTAAGGCCTATTTTTAAGATTCATGAAAACCTATGCGCTGGTATTTATTTTGTTGGTTGGCCTGGCACACGAACTCGTTGCCCAACCTTATACGGGCATAAGTTTGCAAAAAAATAAACCCTACACCGAACGTCTGCTCCCGGCCGAAAAAACAGGTGAAAAAGGTTTTAGGTTACCCAAACGAATTTTTAACAATACGGTTACCAGGTACAATTATGTTTTTAATGCCACGATGCGCCTAAATGGAATTATTGAAAGGGCAACCCAAAAGCAAATAGAAAACTACGCAGCGCTACTACCCTTTTATCCATACAGTTTAGAAACTACCGCTAAAGATGAAATTGATACCATCATTTATAAATGCACGGCAGGTATTTTATTACATGATTTAAGAAGTGATTGGGTAGATAATTTATACATCATCTTAGGAAAAGCATATTTACACCGTCAAGATTATGATTCGGCGCTTGCCGTATTTAAGTATGTCAATTATGCGTTTGCTCCAAAAGACGAGGGCACTGATATTCCGATTGGAAGCAATATCAGTAATACGGGTGGCGTGTTTACCATTTCGACCAATGAAAAAAGAAATATCTGGAAAAAGATAACCACTACCCTTCCAAGTAGAAACGAAAGTTTTTTGTGGATGATTAGAACCTACCTCGAACAAAATAAACAATCGGAGGCTGCCGGTTTAATGGCTTTATTAAGAACAGATAAAATTTTTCCGGCAAGACTTATTCCAGCCCTCGATGAATTAACCGCCTACAGCAATTACCTGGGAGAACGCTACGAACAAGCGGCTATTTTTTTAGCAAAAACCATTCCGTTTGCAGAAAATAAAAAAGAAAAATCAAGAAAAGCATACTTAACTGCGCAGTTATTTGAAAAAGCTGGCCTTAGCAACCAGGCTAAACAATACTATCAAATATCCATTGATGCAGCGCAGGACCCTTACCTAGAAATTTACGCCAATGTTGCACTCAATAGGCTCGCTGTAACTACAGGTGCAGATAGTAAAGCACTTTTGATCATGGCTAAAAGAGATAAATACGAAGCCTACAAAGACGTTATTTATTTTGCAGCTGCCTCTATTGAGCTTTCGAAAAAGAATTATGACCTTACTCAAAACTATTTATTAGAAAGTATTAAAAATAGTGGCGATAACGAATTACAAAAACAAAAATCGTTTATACTACTTGGCGACATCAACTACGATCAAAAAAAATATGGCGCAGCGTTTAAATTTTATGACAGCGTAAACCTACAAAATATTGACCCCGTCAATAAAGAAAAAATTGAAACCAGAAAGCCGGCGCTACAACTCATCAATGCCAATTTAACAATCATAGAATTAGAAGATAGCTTGCAAAAAATTGCGGCACTTCCAGAAATTGAAAGGACTGTATTTTTAAGAAAGTTATACAAGCAATTACGCAAAGAAAAAGAGGATACAGGTACCGATAAATTAACAGATCCAAATACAGCTGCAAGTTTTGATATGTTTAGCAGCAGTGCCAATACCGATTTTTATTTTTTAAATAAAACCCAAAGGTCTAACGGACTCACAACCTTTAAAACAACCTGGGGCACTAGACAAAACCTCGACAACTGGAGAAGACAAGCGGCACTTGACGCGGCCATTGGCGCTAGCAATATAAATACTACCGCTGCCACTTCAGATGGTGCTGGTAAAGATAGTAGCAGCGCCATTAGCTTTGACGCATTAGCAGAATCTATTCCTACTGGACCTAAACAATTAGAAGCTTCCAACGAAAAATGGGCTAAGGCACTGCTAGACAATGCACAAATATTTCAGTTAACCTTATCAGATTATCCTTCTGCCATTGACGCGTATAGTTTTTTTACGAGCAAATTTGCAACCAATACTTCATTAGACATTGTATACCACAACTTAGCACTTTGCTACCGTGTCATAGGCAATCAAACGAGAGCCGATTCGGTACAAAAACTTTTTGTGGCAAAATTTCCGAGCAGTAAACTATTGGCAAAAAAAGAACCTGCTATTAACAACACAACTGCTGCCGACCTTAGCTACAATATGATTTATGAATATTTTAGCAAAGGAGAATATGAAAAAGCACTCGCTTTAAAAGAAGAAGTTACAAGTAAGTATGGTAAAAACATTTGGGCACCACAGTTTTTATTTATGGAAGCTACCCTGCTCATGAAAAATAAAGAAGACAGTGCTGCTACCATCAAATTAAATACTATAACAGCCAACTACCCAGGTACTGCGATTGCTAAAAAAGCAGCAGAAATACTTGAGGTATTAAAGCAAAGGGAAAAAATAGAAAAAGAAATTAATAAACAGCCTGCTAAAAAAGAAGAAGGCGGTTTATACTAAATAGATTTATTATGGAAATGTCAAAACCTGTTCGAATTTTTTGGCGCATCTTTTTTTGGAGCTTAGGTGGCCTTGGTGTTTTTTTACTCATGATCAATTTTGGTTGGTTAGGAAGCATGCCATCTATCGATGATATCGAAAACCCAACCGCATCACTTGCGAGTCAGGTATACGCACAGGATGGCACCCTCATGGGTAAATTTTATTTAGAAGACCGCATTAATGTGCAATACAAAGACATTAGCAAGCATGTGGTAAACGCCCTTGTAGCCACAGAAGACGAACGTTTTTATGACCACAAAGGTATTGACCCACGCTCCTTAGGTAGGGCTCTGTTTTTTTTAGGAAGTGAAGGTGGTGCTAGTACCATTACCATGCAAACGGCAAAAAATTTATTTACCAATAACTGGAGTACAAGTAATATTTTACTTCGAATGATTCAAAAAGTAAAAGAATCACTTATCGCCATTAAGCTTGAAAGAAATTTTACCAAAGATGAAATTATCACCCTCTATTTAAACACGGTCGCATTTGGTGACAACGTATTTGGTATTAGAAACGCTGCTAAAACATTTTTTCAAAAAGAACCAGACCGCTTAAATGTGCAAGAGTCGGCGGTGCTTATTGGCATGTTAAAAGGAAGTACGCTGTACAATCCTCGACGCAATCCAAAATTAGCACTTGATAGACGCAACACGGTACTGAGTCAAATGGTGCGTAATAATTATTTGCCAGAAGCCGAAGCTGCAAAATTAAAACTAACCCCTATCGAGCTCAATTATAAAAAATTAGACGAGTCGGCAGGATTAGGCCCTTACTTTAGAATGATACTGGGTGAAGAATTAAAAAAATGGTGCAAAGAAAACACCAAACAAAATGGCGACAACTACAACCTTTACCGCGATGGTTTAAAAATTTATACCACCATCAATCCACGCATGCAACAGTATGCCGAGGAAGCTGTGGGTAAGCACATGAACTACCTCCAAAAAATATTTAACACACAAGCCAATATCAAAGACGGCAGTATCTGGAAAGGATATGAAAATGTGTTGCAAAATTCGATGAAGCAATCGGACCGTTGGCGCAATTTGCAAAACGAAGGACTTGACGAAGAAGAAATTAAAAAAACATTTTCCGAAAAAGTAAACATGCGCATTTTTGCATGGAATGATAAACGTGAAAAAGACACGGTGATGACGCCTTATGATTCTATCAAGTACCACCGTCAAATGTTACAAGCCGGCTTTATGGTAATGGACCCTTTAACCGGTGAAGTAAAAGCATGGGTAGGTGGCATTGGATTTAAAAGTTTCAAATACGATCACGTTAATATCAATACCAAAAGACAAGTGGGTTCTACCATGAAGCCCTTACTCTATAGTTTAGCTATTGAAGAAGCTGGCTTTACACCCAACACAACGGTATATGACCAACAACAAAGTTTTGGCAGTTATGGGCTCGTGCCTGCTACGGGTAAATCTTGTACGGGACAGTCTATGCCAATGGCTGCGGCGCTTGCACAATCACGTAACTGCGCCTCTGCCTATATTTTAAAACAATTAGACACAGAAGGCAATAACAGCGCTAAACGTTTGGTAGAATTTTTAAAGCGTACCGACATTACAGCTAACATTGATCCATACCCTTCTATTGCACTTGGTTCTTGTGAAATTTCATTGTATGAAATGATGCAAAGCTACAGCATGTTTCCGGGTAAAGGTTTTAATGTAAAGCCCATGTACATTACGCGTATAGAAGATAGAAACGGAAATGTACTTGCTACTTTTACACCAAAACGAAAAGAAATTATTAGTGAGGTTACCGCCTACTCTGTTGCTAAAATGATGGAGGGTGTGATGCGCGCAGGAACCGGACGTGGCATGTGGAGTTATGTGCCTGACATGGCCATTGCAGGAAAAACAGGAACCACCAACGAAAATAGTGATGGCTGGTTTATTGGTTATACCCCTC